>JADKJZ010000014.1:300000-600000 GCA_016720805.1 Gemmatimonadota bacterium
TCGGCACGCAGGACCTCGAGCGGCGGGCGCTCGAGTACATCGAGGGAATTCCAGAGCCCGACGAGTGTCGTCAGGCCGACCAACCCGGCTGCCAGGCCCAGCATCGGCCAGAGCGGCAGCGTGAAGCGCGATTCGAAGACGAAATGTGACAGGGCCCATCCGGCGCCCCCTGCCAGCACCGCGGCGACCGTCGCGGCGCCGAGGCCGAGCGCCGCATACTCCACGCTCAGGATCCTGAGCACCTGCCCGCGCGTGGCACCCAGCGTCCGGAGCAAGGTGCCCTCGCGCACGCGCTGCCAGCGCGAGGTGGCGATGGCGCCGACGAGCACCACGGTGCCGGTGGCCAGCGAGAAGAGCGCCATGAAGCGAATTGCCAGAATGATCCGGTCCACCACCGACTCCAGGGCGCGTTGCACTTCGCCCAAATCCACCGTCGTGACGTTCGGCGCCCGCTCGGCCAGTCGCCGCTGAATGCGGCCGCGGGCGGCGGCATCGGGGACGCGTGCCAGCGTCGCCAGCGAATGTGGGGCGCGCTCCAGTGCGCCGGGGGCGAAGACGACGAAGAAATTGGGTTCGAAGCGGGCCCAGTTCACGGCGCGGAGCGAAGTCACCACGCTGTAGACCGGCACGCCCTGAACATCCCAGGTGATCCGGTCACCGAGCGTCACCCCCATTTCCTCGGCGAGGTCGCTTTCCATCGAGATGGCGACGGCGTTGCTGTCGGCCGTGCCGCGCTTGGTGGAATCGGTGCCAAACCAGCGCCCGGAGGTAACCCGCTCGGCGGGGCCCAGCACGGAACGATACGTCGAGCGGTACTCTCGGCGAAATGCCCACGCTCCCCCGCCGGGCCCGCCCCGCCGCCCCCCCGGCCCGCGCCGCCCCTGTTCCCGGCTCTGGGCGGCAGTGTCGGCCGCGGCGCTGTCGGCTGGGACCCCCTCGGCACCCGCCAGGAGCGCGGTCACCGGCCTCCCCTTGACCGAGGTGATCCGCATCGGGACGATCGGCTCGAAGCGGTCCCCCGGGAGCCCCTCCGATGCCAACGCCTGGTTCACCACGTCGCGCTGATCGGGTTGGATGTCGAAGAGGACCAGGTTGGGGCGTCCCGACTTGCCGCCGCCATCGAGCTTCAGGTCCTGCAGCAGGTTGTGCTGCGCGGTGAAGAGCGTCGTCAGGAGAAAGGCACCAAAGCCGAGGGCGAGCACCACCGTGACCGTCTGGTTGGCCGGGCGGTGCAGGTTGGCCAACCCCTGTCGCCAGAGGTAGGGCCATGAGGCCGGCGTGAATCGGCGCGCGGCCCACATCAGCCCAAGCGACGCCAGCCAGAGCACCAGAAGGGCGCCGCCGACGGCGGCGGCGAACCAGGCTCCCTGCGGCAAGGAGCCGACCTGCACGGCGGCGAGGCCGACGACGCTGGCCACGAGTGCCGCCCCGGCCAGTACCCGATAGAGGTCCCAGCGGATGCGGAGCGGCGTCACGTTGCGCCGAAGCGTCGCGAGTGGCGAGATCTCGCGGATCCCGAGCAGCGGCAGCAGGGCGAACACCGCCGAAGTCCAGACGCCGAGGCCCATGCCGATGGCGATGGCACGCGGCGACGGGAGGACGCGGACGTCGACCGGGATGAAGTCGGCGAGCACGAGTGGCATCAGCTGTTGGAGCGCCACCCCGAAGAGCGCCCCGAGCGCGGAGCCGAGCAACCCCATCCCGACCGCCTGCATCAGGTAGACGGCGAAGATCTGGCCCGAGGTGGCCCCGAGGCAGCGCAGCACCGCGATGCTGTCGAGGCGTTGCCGGATGAAGACGTGCACCGCGCTGGCGACGCCGAGTCCGCCGAGCAACAACGCGGCAAGCGCGACGAGCCCGAGGTAGTTGCCGAGTCGGGTGAGGGCGTTGGTGAGGTTGTCGCGATCATCCGCGACGGTGCGCACCCCGACGCGGTCCCCGCGCAACTGCGGGCGAGCCGCCTTGGCGATCGCCTGGGCGTCGCGGCCCGGTGCAAGCTGCACGAAGTCTTCGTGCTGGACGCGCGCGCCGAAGCCGAGCAGCTTGGTCGACGCCAGCTGCGACGTGGCAATGAAGACGCGCGCACCGAACGCCATCTGCAGTCCCACGTCACCGGGGACGTTCACGACCGTGCCGACGATGGGGAAGCGTCCTTCACCAACCGAGAGCGTATCGCCCACCTTGGCGCCGATGGCGGGCAAGAGCGAAGGATCGACCAGCGCGTCGCCGGCCTGCAGCCGCGGCCAACTGCCGGCGGGTGCGGTTTCGACGGCGCCGTAGAAGGGCCAGCCGGGATCGACGGTGCGCAGCTGCACGAGGCGCGCGTTGCCGTTGCCGGGCAAGTACGCCATCGCGGCGAGCGAGACCGACCGCGCGACCTTGGTGCCCGGCAGGGTCGCGAGGGAATCGATCCACTTCGTTGCCGCAGGAATCTCGGCGAGCGGCTTGCGGCCCGTGAAGGCGAGGTCGGCCCCGAGCAGTGCCTGCGCCTGCTCGGCCACCGACACGGTGAGGTTGTCGGTGAAGGAGTTGACCGCGACGAGGGCGCCCACCCCGGCCGTGACCGAGGCGGTGAGCAGGAGCAGGCGCTTGCGCGCCGCCCGCGCTTCGCGCGAGGCGAGGCGCAGCACGAAGCCGAGCGAGGTCATCGCGTGGTGTCCGAGACAATCGCGCCGTCGGCGAGGCGGATGGTCCGTCGGGCGAGGCCGGCCAGTTCGAGGTCGTGCGTCACCAGCACCAGCGTCGTGCCGAATTCGGCGTTGAGCGCCGTCATCAACTCGACCACGGTCGCTCCGTTCGCGGCGTCGAGATTGCCGGTCGGCTCATCGGCGAAGAGAATCTTCGGGCGGGTCGAGAAGGCCCGCGCCACGGCGACGCGCTGTTGCTCGCCGCCGGAGAGTTGTCCGGGGTAGTGATGCGCGCGCGCACCCAGCCCGACGCGCGCCAGCAGGGCATCGGCGCGGGCGACGGCGTCGTCGGCACCGGCGAGCTCGAGCGGCACCTGCACATTCTCGCGGGCGGTGAGCGTTGGAATCAACTGGAAGGACTGGAAAATGAAGCCGACCTTCTCGCGGCGCAGCCGTGCGCGGGCATCTTCGTCGAGCGTCCCCAGATCCACGCCGTCGAGCAGCACGCGGCCACGCGACGGACGATCGAGCCCGGCGAGCAGGCCGAGCAGCGTGGTCTTGCCGCTGCCCGAGGGGCCGACGATGGCGAAAGTCGCCGGCATCGAGGTGGAAGTTGATATCCTTCAGGACATCGAGCGACTCGCCACCCGAGGGGTACTCGTGGCCGAGGGCTTCACAGGTCAGCATGAACGAACTCCGAAGGGGGCAAGGCCGGGTGCGGATAACGTCGACGTCTCTGGGCTGGTACCGGCTCTGGTGGCTGGCAGGTTCCCTCGCCGCATGCAGCGGAAGCGCCGCTGAACGCCCGGACTCCACAACCCCGAAGGATAGCGGCGTCGCCGTGGCCCCGTCGGCCCCCTCGCGGGCCACGGTGCTGCTGGTGGGCACCTCGCTCACGGCTGGCTACGGTCTGGACCCGTCGCAGGCGTGGGGCACGCTGCTGCAGGCCAGGGTGGATTCGGCCGGGCTCCCCTTTCACGTGGTCAACGCCGGCGTGAGCGGCGAAACGTCCGCAGGGGCGCTCCGCCGCACCGATTGGCTCTTCGGGCAGGGGCCGATCCGCGTCCTGGTGGTTGAGACTGGCGCCAATGACGGCCTCCGCGGGCAGCCGATCGATTCGCTCCGCTCCAACCTGGACCTCATCCTGACGCGGGCCGAGGCGCTGGTGCCAAGGCCGGTGCTGGTGGTCGCCGGGATGGAGGCACCGCCGAATCTGGGTCGCCGCTATGCCGACGACTTCCGCGCCGTCTTCCCGGCGGCAGCGAAGGCGCACGGCGCGGTCTACCTCCCGTTCCTGCTCGATGGCGTCGCCGGGGTGGAGGCGCTCAACCAGCCCGATGGCATCCATCCCAATCCGCGGGGCTCCCGACGCGTCTTGGACAACGTCTGGAAGACGTTGGGCCCGATTCTCGACAGCCTGAGTCGCCAGCGCTGACAGCGGCCTCGCGCCGCAGGCCGCTACTCGTGCCGGATGGCGTCGATCGGTGAGAGGCGCGCGGCACGGAGGGCCGGGTAGAGCCCGAATGTGAGTCCGACAAGGACGGCCGACCCGGCCGCGATCGTGAGGGTGCCGGCCGTGACGGCGGCGTGGATCTCCGCCTGAGTGCGGAGCCGCATGAACGCCGCGACCCCGAAGGCGACTGCCAGGCCGAGCGCGACGCCGGCGGTTGCTCCGGCCCCCGTGATCGCCACCGACTCCGCCAGGAACTGCACGACGATATCGCGACGCCTCGCCCCGGTGGCGCGCCGCACGCCGATTTCCCGCGTCCGCTCGAAGACCGAGGCGAGCATCACGTTCATGATGCCGATGCCGCCGACCAGCAGCGAGATGCCGGTGATCGACCCCATCAGAAGCTTGAACAGCAACATGCTTTGCTCCGCCTGCTTGAGTCGGTCGGCTCGATTGGCGAGCGTCAGGCGCTCCGCATCACCGGCGGGGAGCGCGCGCATCCAGGCGGTTGCCCGCGAGACGACCTCGGCGGTGGATTCCAGGGTGGATCCCCCGAGCAGGAGCGAGGGAAGGACGCCGCGAAAGGGCTGTGCCACCAGTCCAGCGAAGCGTGTCCGCGGAACCCACGCGATCATCTGGGGGCTGGCTGGCTTGGCCGTCACGCCGACAATCTCCACCGACGTCCCTTCCAGCGTGATCCGACGGCCCAGCGCACGCGCATAGTCCGTACTGCGGGTCAGCCGGCTCGCCAGGGCCATGCTGATCACCGCGACGGCGCTGCTGTCTCGGACCTCCTCGATTGACAGCCACCGTCCCGCCATGAGCGCGTTCTCCTCCACGACAGGCGGTCCGTCCTCGAGCGAAATCACTTCAGCGCCTCGCGCGGAGTCATCGGGAAAGCCTCCCAAGGTGGCACCGCCGGAGAACCGGAGCGTGGCCGAGCCGACGTCACCCAGTGCGGAGCGGAGCGTCGTCAAGTGGGTTTCGGTGAGCCGAAGGGTATCCGGACGGGGTAGCGTGAGACCGTCGAGGTTGCGGTTGGTGAGTGAGGATATATGAACCAGCTGCAGGTCGGTCGTCTCCGCAATCTGCCGCCTGGCAAAGGCTTCCACGCCATCAGCGATGGCAAGGACCGCGACCAAAGCCCCGGTGCCGACGATGACCCCTAAGGCAGCGAGGGCTGTCCGAAGGGGGTTGGCTGACAACGCGCGGGCGCCGATGAGAAGAGAGTGCCAAGGCATAGCCCCTTGAACGGGAAGTAGGTCGGATTGGTTTCACTTTGCACCGACCACCAGCGGTGTGACGGGAAACGCCGTCCGGCGAATCCACCGCGTCGCTGGAGGAATCGAGTCGCACCCGGTAGCCTTCCTCCCATGAGCTTCTTCGATACGAATCATCAACGTGCCGCCTGGCTGGTCGCCCTCCTCGGCATCGGCATCTTCATTGCCTCTCGTCCCGTACGCCTCGGGACTGCTGGGCGCCCCCATTCTCTATGTTGTCTTCAGCGGCGTGCACCAGTGGTTGGTGCCACGCGTGCGGAGTCGCGCCCTCGCGAGTTCGCTGGTGCTCGTGCTCGCGCTGATCGTCATTGTGGTGCCGTTGGTCTGGATGGTCTCGCTGCTGGTCGGGCAGGCACAGAGCGCGGTGCAGGGCGTCATCAACTCTCCCGTCCTCGATCGATTGTCGACCTTCGAGATCGCGGGGTATCCGGTCGGTCCCGACCTCAAGGCCGCCGGCGCGAAGGCGGCGACGTTCGTCGGCGGGGGCGCCATATCGTTCCTCGGCACGGCCACGCGCCTGACGCTGAATCTGCTCTTCACCTTCTTCGGGCTCTACTATCTGCTGCAGGATCCGAAGGGGGCGTGGCGCGGGTTGCGGCCGTACATCCCCTTCTCCGACGAGAACGTCGCGATCCTGCAGGACCGCTTCGTGGCGGTGACGAAGAGCACCATCATCGGCACCGGCGTCTCCTCGGTGGCCCAAGGGGTGTTGATCGCGCTTGCCTTCACCGTCAGCGGACTGGGCAACGGCGTCTTCTGGGGCGTGGTGACCGTGGTCTTCTCGATCCTCCCTGTTGTCGGTGGCGGGCTGATCTGGGGTCCGGGCGCGCTGTACCTGTATACCACCGGGCGGCCCGGCGCGGCGATCGGCCTGGTGCTCTTCGGCGCCGTCGTCGTCGGAAATATCGACAACCTGATCCGCCCGATGATCTCGAATCGCTACGCGCAGATCCACCCGCTGATCACGCTGGTCGGTGCGATCGCCGGGGTGAGTTATATCGGGCTGCTCGGCTTGCTGGTCGGTCCGCTGGCGCTGTCGTATTTCTTCGAGCTGCTGACGATGTATCGGCGGGAGTATTTGAGGCCGGTGGCAGTGGCAGTGGCGGAGTCGGGAGTCGTTATTCGTTAGGTCGTAAGTCGTAGGTCGTAGGTCGTAGGTCGCAGGTCCAGTAGTTCCGTCATCCCGAACGAAGTGAGGGACCTGCGTAGCCGCCATCACGCAGGTCCCTCGTATTGCTCTGGATGACCTCCGACCTATGACCGATGACCTATGACCTACGACCACAAAAGAGCGGCCCGGGTTTCCCCGGGCCGCTCTTTTGTTGGTCGTGCCTGGTGCCTAGTTGCCGCCCTTGATCTCGACTCGGCGGTTCAGGGCCCGGCCGGCCGCGGTCTTGTTGTCCGCGATCGGCTCTTCCTCGCCACGCCACTTGACCGCGATCCGGTCGGCAGCGACGCCCTGCGAGATGAGGTACTTCTTGACGGTCTCGGCACGCGCCTGCGACAGCTTCATGTTGTAGGCGTTGGTGCTGATCCAGTCGGTGTGGCCGACCACGTCGACGTTGACCTCAGCATGCTCCTTGAGGGTGGTCGCGACGGTGTTCAGCGTGTCCATGCCGCCCTTCGTCAGGTCCGAGCGATCGAACTTGAAGTGCACCGACTGCAGCGCGAACGCGTACGCCGGCTTGACCGGCGGGGCCGGCGGCGGCGGCGTCGGCGCGACGACCGGGGCCGGCGGCGGCGGAGCCGGCGCGCGGACGGTGACGTTCGCGGTCGACATCAGCTTGCCCTTCTTGCTGTACGCCATGACCTGCGCGGTGCCCTCGCCAGCGGCGGTGTACATGCCGGTGAGCGAATCCACCTTGCCCGGGCCGCTGAGGCGATAGACCACGGCGTCCGGCTTGCCGCAGTAGGTCGCGTCGGCGGTGAACTGCTGCGAGCCGTTCGGCTGCAGCGTCGCGCTCATCGGCGTGATGCCGATCATGTCCTTGGCGTGATCGCAGCCACCGTTGCCGAACAACAGCGAGACGCCGGCCTGGTGACCCAGGTAGGTGTTCGAGTTGTCACCGAAGCCGCTCGGGATGTAATCCGCGAGGGTCTCGAGGCGCAGGTTCAGCCAGCTGGTCGGCTTGACGCGGAGGCCGACGAGGCCGCCGACGCCGAAGTAGCTCGTCGATGCCCTTGGTGAGCTTGGTGTAGCTCGGGCCCGCGCCGACCATCAGCGAGAACAGGCCGCTGAGGGGGGCGTTGTAGACGAGGTGGGCATTGATCGGCGTGTGACGCAACGGACGCGAGATCGCGCCGATGGTCGACGGCACGTTCGCCTGATTGCCACGGAGGTCGGTCGGGTTCAACGACGCGGCCAGTTCAAGCGCGAGGTTGTTGCCGACGAAATAGCCGATCCGCCCGCCGCCGCCGATCCGATTGTCGTCGGGACCACGGACCAAGTAGGCGTTGGTGTAATCGGTGTATCGACCGAAGCCGCCGATTTCAAAGGTTCCCTTCGACTGGGCGGCCAGCGGAGCCACCGCAAGCAGCGCGATGGCCGCAACGTACCCTGTGAGACGCATTTCCTTCCTCCTGGTTGACAACCTGCCACGGGGTGGACCCCACCCGGAAAACTTCGTAACTACTGACTCACCAACGGTGTAGCACCTGCAGTATCCTGTACACTAACGAAACATCTGGTTCAGACTGGCGCAAGAGTGACGCCACCACTCGACACCCCCGCCAAGGGTGTAGAAATCTTGCTGGGACACCCTTTCCCGAGCCATGTGACCCCAGCCGATCAATAGAGATCCGGGACGATTCGCCACGAGTCCTGCAAGCTCCCGGGCCCCGGACTACCTTTCGGACTCCCCTCACTCCGACTCTCCGGTTTCTCGCCGATGCCTGCCAGCTCCCTTGTTCGCCGAAGCCTGCTCCCGCTCCTTGCCATCCTTGCCATGCATCCCGCCCCGGTGGCCGCGCAATGGCGGGTCGAAGCCTGGTTTGGTGACGCTTGGAACGCGCGCGCGCCGATCACATTTACTCAAGACGGCCAACCCGACATCAAGCTCACACCGAACTGGAGTACCCGGCCGTGGCGGCCGACCTGGTACTACTCCGGCCGGGTTGCCAAATGGTCAGACGATCGAGGGTGGGCCTTCCACTACATGCACCACAAGATCTACCTCGACAACCCCACGGCCGAGGTGGCCCAGTTCCGCATCACCAACGGCATTAACATGTTGCTGGTAGAGCGGTTATGGCGCACCAAGGGGTGGGAATTCGCCGTCGGCGCGGGCCCGACCCTGATCGTCCCGTTCAGCACGATCCGTGGCCGCACGTACGGTCGGTCCCAGGGGATCTGGGGCTCGCGGTATGATCTCGGGGCCGCCTCCCTCGAGGCCGGGGTGGCTCGGCGGCTCAAGCTGCTGCCCTATACCTACGGCTCGTTGACGGCCGCGGTCACCGCCACCACCATCAGCGCCAAGATCGCCGACGGTCGGGCCAAGACGATGAATTACGCCCTGCATTTGCAGTACGGCCTCTCGCTGCAGAGCAAGCCGTGAGGATTCCGGACGCGGTGTCCTGATCCGAGGACACCCTCGCCGCGCCACTGGCTTGCAAGGGATCTCGCAAGTGGTTGCAGGAAAATGAGTTGGCCGCTCCCTGTGGGGCGGCCTTTCCCTTGCTCCGGAGCAGGTGTCCCCTTCCGGAGCCGATTCGATGCTGTTGCTGCCCGCCCTGCTGGGACTCGCCCTCGCGATCCCGACGCTGTCCCCTGTCCCGCCGAGCCCGGTCGCCTCCCGAGCGGCGCTCACGCAGGACAGCAGTGCCATCCTCTTTTCGAAGGCGCGTGAGTTGGCCCGCGCCGGACACCCCGCCGAGGGGCTTGCGACGTACCACTCGGCGGCGCTGCGTGCGACCTCTGCGGACGACTGGGCTCGCTTCCGGCGCGACATCGCCTGGATCGCCACACCGAAGGAACTCACCGTTTGGGATGCGACCGCCACGACAGATCGGCCGGCTCAGCTCCTGGCGTTCTGGAACGAGCGGGATGCGCGTGATGGTCTCGCGACGGGGGGCCGCTTCGCCGAGCACGTCCGCCGACTCGACGTCGCGCTGGCGGAGTACCGCATCCAGCCGAAGCGTGGTCGCTCCCCGATCATCCGGACGGCATCGGCCGCGCCCGCCGACCGGTACGACCGCGAGGTCGGCATCGGCTCCCCGTTGCGTGACTACCTCCCGGGGCAGGGCGAACTTGATGACCGTGGCGTCATCTTCGTGCGGCAGGGCGAGCCTGTGGCGCGCCGGTACGCAGCCGACTCGCGCATCGAGGGGTGGGTCTACGCCCGCGAGGGGAAGACCGTCGCGGTCTTCTTTACGGAGGCCCTCTTTGACGGGTCGTCGGGGAACACGATGCTCGTGGCGGCGCCACCGTCGGGCGCGTACTTCGTGGTGTGCGACTTTGACCGCGCCTTCTGCGGAAACTCGGGGGCGATCGAGCAGCGGGAAAAGCTTCGCCAGCGAACGATCGGCGCCATTCGGGCGCTGACCACGACCGATTCGGCGAAACCAGCAGAGCCGTGAGCCGATCGCAACCTCGATCGCGACGGTGACGTACCTTTCGGTGCGTTGCCGTCGTGTCGTGTCGTGTTGCGCCTGATCGCCATTCGCTCCGTCGAGGTTCCCATCCGCCGCTTCCCGTTCGCGCGTGTCGCCTGCGCCCTCCTGCTTGGTGCCTCGCCCCTGCGCGCGCAGGAGGCGAAGGACCGTCCACTGATCGATTCGTTGTTCGCCGCGATGGCGCAAGCCAACGCCGCCACCGACCTCCCCGATGTCGCCCGCTGCAGCGTGACGCCGGGTTCCTTCGCGCGCATGTGCGAAGGATTGCTGCTCACGCGGCGTGCCGAGTTGTCAGGCCAGGCGGATGACGCGAATCGGGCGGAGTCGCTGCTGCGCCGCACGGTCGAGGAGAAGCCCGACTGGGCCGTGGCGTGGTACGGCCTCGGTGTGGCGCGATTCGAACTGGCCCGTCTCAAGGTTCTGGCGCGTGAAGGCCCGCGCCAGGTAGCCGGCTTGAGCTGGGTCGCTGGCGGAACCGCTGCGCTTGTGCGCGCACTCGAACTCGACCCCACGATGATCGGTGCAGGGGAGGCGCTGGCACGCGCGCCGATGCCGCGCGAGGGCATCTCCCGCGTGAATGACCGGCTGGCGATCCTCAGGCGGGTGCGTGGCTCACTCACGATGACGCCTGCCTCACGTCTGGCGCTCGGCCAACTCGAACGCGAGGCCGGCAACGCTGACACCGCGGCCGTCCTGCTGGGCGAGGCGATGGCCGCTGGTGCCGACAGCGGCGTCGCGATGCTGGAGATGTCCCGCGCGCTGCACAAGGCAGGGCGTCCGGTCGAGGGACGCGGGCTGCTCTTTGCCGGTGCCGAGCGCACCACCACAGCGGAGTCAAAGCGTCGGTACCGCGAGGAACTGAGCTGGGTCGCCACGCCGCAGGAGATGGCCTCGTGGGACTCGACGGCCGCGCCGCAGCGCAAGGCGTGGCTGGAGAACTTCTGGGGCGGCCGTGACGTGCGCGAAGGGCGCGCCGAAGGTGAGCGGCTGATCGAGCACTACGTGCGGATGGACTACGCGTCCAAGAACTTCAAGATCACCATCCCGCAAGTCGGTCGACAGAAGACGCGAAGCGTCGCCCTGGCGACGGATGTGGATTGGATTCCGAGCAAACTGGTGGAGAGCAGCGACGCTCCCCCGCCCACCGCAGCGCAGCTCGATGCCGAAGCGGATCTCGCGTCGGACAACACCTATTCGGGGCTGGTCGGCGTCAAGGTGCCGTTCCGTGTGTTCAGCGTGACGCAGGACCTGATCGATGACCGCGGCATGGTCTGGATCCGACACGGCAAGCCGGACCTCAAGACGGTGACGGTCGGGGGGACGGCGGGCGAGGCGTGGCTCTACCGACGCTTGGGTGAGCCGGCGCTGGTGCTCTTCTTTGCGGAGGCGGACTTCGATGGCAGCACCGGCGCGAGCGTGCTGGTGCCGACGCCGGCGGGCGGGCTCCCCGAGGCGATCAACCAGCTCTGCGGCGGCGGGATGGGAATGTGTGATGGACTGCAGGGCAACGCGGTGAGCGCCGGTCGTGGCAGCATGGTCAACGGTGCGCCGCGGCAGGTCAGCGCGTCCGAAGTGCGCGCCTCGCCGGATCAGGTTCGCAACCAGCGAAATGCCGGCATCGCGCAGATCAAGCGCGCGGTGACCAGCGACGCCTTCCCGCGCACCTTCGAGGCCCCGCTCGATCCGATCGCCCAGATCTACGGGCTGGACCGCGCGGCGGGCGGCGCGCCGCGATTGGTGGTGGCGTTCGCGTTGCCGGGCGAGAAGCTCTCCTTCACGACACCGCCCGAGGCGGGTGGCCGCGCGATCTACCCGGTGCGGGTGCGTCTCCTCTCGATCGATCAGGCGACCGGGGCACGGTACGAGCTCGACTCGCTGCGCCAATTTGCCGCGGCGACGCCGCTCAAGGAGGGGCAGTACCTCACACCGGCGTCGCCGAGATGAAGGTGCCGGCCGGTCGCTACACCACCACGCTGGTGCTGACCCAGGATGGCGGGAAGGGGGCGCTGGCGCGGCTCGCCGCCGTCGAGGCGCCGACCAACCAGGGGCTCCGGCTGAGCGATGTGGTGCTGGGTCGCGAGGGGAGCGGGGTGACGTGGAACTCCGGCAGCACCCGCGTGGCGATGAACCCGCTCAACGCGTACGCCAAGGGGGCGACCGCCGAGCTCTACTATCAGCTGAGCGGCTTGAAGGTGGGGCAGACGTACGCGACCAAGCTCGAGTTCCTCTCCGCCGCCGAGAAGGAGACCAAGCCGAAGCTCTCCCTGAGCTTCTCGGCGGCCGCTGACGCCGACCGTGCCGAGGTGGTGCGGTCGGTCGGCCTCGAAAATCTCGATCCGGGGAGCTATCGGCTCCGGGTGACGGTGTCCGGCGCGGGTGCGACCTCGACCGCGACGGCCTGGCTGGTGATCGCGAAGAAGTGACCGCGCCCCTTGCGGGCGCCGGGTCTGGGTTGCATACTTATGCACTATGCAGAAACCCATTCTGGCGCTCGCCTTCTCCGGCGGCCTCGATACTTCCTACTGCGTCCCCCGGCTGACAGAGCGGGGGTTCTCAGTCCATACGGTCTTCGTCAACACCGGCGGCACGACCCCTGAGCAGTGCGCGGCGATCCGCGCGCAGGCGATGGCGGTGGGTGCGGTGGCCCACCACGAGGTGGACGCCCGCGACCTGGTGTTCAACCGCTTCGTCCGCTTCCTGATCCAGGCCAACGTGTTGCGGGGCGAGGTCTACCCGCTTTCGGTGGCCGCCGAGCGCACCCAGCAGGCCATCTCGGTGGTCGGCGTGGCGCGTGAGATCGGGGCCGTGGCGGTGGCGCACGGTTCGACCGGCGCCGGCAATGACCAGATCCGCTTCGACATCGCGCTCCGCGTCTTGGCGCCCGAGCTCGAGATCGTCACACCGATCCGCGAGGAGAATCTCTCGCGTGAGGCGTCGATCGCCTACCTCGAGGCGCGCGGCTTGCCGGTGCCCCCCAAGTCGGGCGCGTTCTCGATCAATCGCGGCCTCTGGGGCACGACCTGGGGCGGTGGCTGGACGCACGACACCTGGGCCTCGCCGCCAGAGGAGTTGCTGGCCCCACCGGCCGATGCCCCGGCGCCGCGCGATATCGTGATCACCTGGGTGGCCGGTGTCCCGGTGCTGGTCGACGGACAGTCGGGGCCCGGGCACGTCCTGGTCGACATGCTCAGTGCGCTGGCGGCGACGTACGGCATTGGCCACGGCATCCACGTGGGCGAGACCGCCCTCGGCATCAAGGGGCGGATCGGCTTCGAGGCGGGCAGCGCGTTGATCTTGATCAATGCGCACCGCGAGCTCGAGAAGCTGGTGCTCACCAAGTGGCAGTCGTTCTGGAAGGACCAGCTCGGCAAGTTCTACGGTGACCGCCTGCACGAGGGCCACTACTTCGATCCCGCCTTGCGCGACATCGAGGCGATGGTCGAGTCGTCGCAGCAGAAGGTGACCGGCGAAACCCGGGTCCGCCTCTCGCCGGGACGCTTCCTCGTCACCGGCGCGCGCTCGCCGTGGTCGATGATGGACCGCGCCGTGGCGACCTACGGCGAAGAAAATGTCCTGTGGACCGGCGACGAGGCCAAGGCCTTTGCCCGTGTCGGTGCCATTCCCGAGTTGCTGGCGATGCGGGCCGATGCACGTGCCCGCGGAGAGGAGTGAGATGGTGGTGACGACACGGGTCCGGCTCGACCGGATTGCCTCGTCGACGCGCAACGCGGCGTTGACAACTGAAGTGATCCTGGGCGACGAGATTGTCGCGGCCGAGGGCTACGTGCTCGCGGTGCGCATCCTCACCGACAAGAGCAGCTACAACACGGTCGAGGATCTCGGCGGCCGGATGGTCTCGCTCCGCTCCGGTGACGTGCTCGCCGGCACGCTCGGCGTGCGGCGCGCGCTGCGCGGCTACGCGGGCGAAGTGCCCAAGACGATCGCGGTGGGCGACACGATCGAGGTGCTGAACCTCGGCGGCATTCTGGGGCGCTGCACCTCGGCGAATCCCGATATCGGCCCGCCGTTCCAGGCCGAGGTGCTCGGCGCGGTGTTGTCGTTCCCCGAACTGGGCGACCGGATCGGCCGGCCGGCGCACATCCGCGACCGCGCCGTGCCACCCGCCGAGACGCTCTCCTGCGACATCCCGGTGGTGTTCATTGCCGGCACCTGCATGAACGCCGGCAAGACGGTGGCCGCGACCGAGCTGGTGCGCGGCCTGGCACGTGGCGGGCTGCGGGTCGCCGCGACCAAGCTCACCGGCGTGTCGCTGATGCGCGATGCCCTCTCGATGCAGGATGCCGGCGCCGTCGCGGCGCTGACGTTCAACGATGCCGGCGCGGCGAGCACGCATGCCGGGATGACGGTGCCGATTGCGCGAGGGCTCTTCAACCGGCTGGCCGATCCGCGCGGGCCGCGCCCCGACGTGATCGTCGCCGAGCTGGGCGACGGCATCCTCGGCGAGTACGGTGTGCAGGACATCCTGCGGGCCAAGGACCTGATGGCACTCGGCGCCGCCTACGTCATGGCCGCGCCCGATCCGGTCGGCTGCTGGGGCGCGCGCGAAATCATGCGCGACGAGTTCAACCTGCCGATCACGGCGATCACCGGGCCGGCGACCGACAACGCGGTCGGCCGCGACTATATCACCGCGTCGCTCGGCTTGCCGGCGTTCAACTCGCGTCGCGATCCGGAAGGGCTGGTGGCCGCGGTCCGGGTGGCGCTCGAGCAATGGCACGCCGCGAACGGAGCCCGCGCGTGAAGGTGGCCGTGCTCGGCGCGGCCGGATATGTCGGCGGAGAATTGCTGCGCCTGATTCTGCAGCATCCCGATGTGACCGAGGTCGTGGCCACGTCACGGTCGCAGGCCGGCAAGCCGATCGCCGACCTGCATCCGGCGCTGGCGCTGCTGACCGATGCGCGCTTCGCGGCGCACGCGCCGGGCGAGGTCGCGCGTGGCAAGGACGTGGTCTTTCTGGCGCTGGAGCATGGCGACTCGACCAAGTTCATGGGCGAGATCATCGATGCCGGGCCGGGGCTGATCGTCGACCTCGCCGCCGACTTCCGCATCCAGGACGGAACGCTGCACGCGCGACACTACGGGGCGCACGCGGCGCCGGCGCTGGTGCACCACTTCCGCTACGGCCTCGCCGATGTGCTGGGCACCTCGCTGCGCGGTGCCCGCGCCATCGCGGCGCCCGGCTGCTTCGCGACGGCAGCGCAGCTGGCGTTGTACGCGATCGCGGACCTGCCACTGGCTGCGCCGCCGGTGATCTTCGCCGTGACCGGATCGAGTGGCGGCGGACAGAGCCTCAAGGCGACGGCGCACCATCCGACGCGCGCGCACAATCTCTTTGCGTATGGCGCGATGTCGCACCGGCACGAGGGGGAGATTCTCGAACAGTGGCGCGGCTGGCGCGGCGACGCGGCGGCGCATGCACGGCTGGTGCCGCACTCGGGGCCGTTCGTGCGGGGCATCTACGCGACGCTGCATGCGACGATCGACGTGGGCGCGGCGGGGACCGCGGCGGGTCCGGCACGGGCGCGGCAGGCCGCGCCCCTACACGTCCCGACGGATATCGCCGCACACGTCCGCGCACGATACGCGGGCCGCCCGTTCGTGCGCGTCGGCGATGCCCCACCCGAGCTCACGCACGCGGTGGGCACCAACCTCGCGCTGCTGCATGCCGTGGCGTCTCCCGACGGACGGGAGGTTCAGGTGGAATGCGCGATCGACAACCTCATCAAGGGCGCCGGGGGGCAGGCGATCCAGGCGATGAACCTGGCCCTTGGACTCGATGAACGGGCCGGCCTGCTGGCCCCGGGACCCTTTCCATGCTGAATCGCGAAGATGGGCCGGCGCTGCTGCCGGTGTATGCCACTTTCCCGCTGCGTGCGGTGTCCGGCCATGGTTCATGGCTGGTCGACGAACAGGGCGAGGAGTGGCTCGACGCCTACGGCGGGCACGCCGTGGCCACCTGTGGTCACTCGCACCCCGACGTTGTCGCCGCGATCGCCGACCAGGCGTCGCGGTTGATCTTCTATTCGACCGCCGTGCCGCATGCCGGCCGCGAGCACCTCGCCGAGACGCTGGCGCGGCTCGCGCCGGGCGGCCTCGGCAAGGTGTTCTTCTGCAACTCGGGCGCCGAGGCGAACGAGAACCTGCTCGGGATGGCACGCCGCAAGACGGGCCGCACAACCGTCGTCACGATGCTCGGCGGTTGGCATGGTCGTACGGCGGCGACACTCGCCTGCACCGATGGCGCGCGGTACGAGGCAGGGGCGCGGCGTGCCGGTGTGCCGCTCTCGCGCAAGGTGCCGTTCAACGATCTGGCGGCACTGACGGCCGCGATGGATGAGACCGTGGCGGCGGTGTTGCTCGAGCCGGTGCAGGGCTTCAGTGGCGCGCGCACGGCCACCGTGGAGTTCCTCGAGGGGGCACGGGCGCTCTGCGATCGGTTTGGCGCCAAGCTGCTCTTCGACGAGGTGCAGTGCGGCACCGGGCGACTGGGGACGTTCATGGCGGCCGAGAGCTTCGGCGTGATGCCGGATGCGCTCTCGATGGCGAAGGGGCTGGCGGCGGGGCTGCCGATCGGCGCGGTCGTCGCGCATCCGTCGCTGGTCGACGACATCGCCATCGGCGACCTCGGTTCGACGTTCGGCGGGGGCCCGGTGCCGTGCGCAGCCGCGCTGGCCAACATCGGCGTGATCGAGCGCGAGGGGCTGCTCGAGAACGTGCGTCGCGTGAGCGCGCAGATCCGCAGCGTCGCCGAGACGTTGCCGCACGTGCTGACCGTTCACGGACGCGGCTTCCTGCTTGGGCTCGAACTCGACAGCCCGGCGGCCGATGTCCAGCGGGCGCTGTGGGCCAAGCGGATCCTCACCGGGACCTCCACCGACCCGAGGACGCTGCGGCTCCTGCCGCCGCTCTCCTTCAGCAGCGACGAAGCCGCCCTGCTGCTGGCCGGGCTTCGCGAGGTGCTGGCGTGAGCGGTCGTGACTTCCTCGCGATGGAGGAGTGGGAACCGGAGGCGATCGACGCCCTGCTCGAGTTGGCGGGGCGCTGCAAACGCGGCGAGATCACCGACGGCCTGACCCGCAAGGTGCTGGCGATGGTCTTCATGGATCCGTCGCTCCGGACGCGCTCGTCGATGGAGACGGCAATGTTCCTGCACGGCGGCCACGCGCTCGCGCTGGAGCCGGGGAAGGGAAGCTGGGCGTTGGAGACCGAACTCGACGTGGTGATGGACGGCACGACCGTCGAGCACATCATCGAGGCGGCGCGGGTGCTGTCGCGCTATGCCGACGCGCTGGCCGTGCGCTCCTTTCCGAAGGGGAATGACTGGGCCACGGAGCGGCTCGACCCGACGATCCGCAACTTCGCGCGCTTTGCGGAGAAGCCGGTGATCAATCTCGAGTCCGCACGCCGCCACCCCTGCCAGGGGCTGGCCGACGCCATGACGATGCGCGAACATCTCGGCGAGACGGTCGGGAAGCGGTTCGTGCTGATGTGGGCGTGGCACCCGAAGGCGCTGCCCACGGCCGTGCCGGCGAGCGCGGCGATCGCCGCGGCGCACCTCGGGATGGAGGTCACGATCGTCCGGCCCGCCGGGTACGACCTCGACCCCGACGACTACGTCGCCATCGAAACGCTCGCGGCGAAGCGCGGCGGCTCGCTGCAGGTCACCGACGAGCTCGACGGCGCGATCGAGGGGGCCCATGTGGTCTACCCCAAGTCATGGGGCTCGCTGGTGCACTTCGGGAATCCCGAGGCGGAGCGCGCTGGCCGCGAGGGGAAGCGCGACTGGCGGCTCACGCAGGCGCGGATGCGCACCACGGCAGCGGCCAAGGGAATCGCAATGCACTGCCTCCCCGTCCGCCGCAACGTCGAGATGGACGGCGAGGTGCTGGACGGACCGAACAGCGCCGTGATCGATCAGGCGGAGAATCGGCTGCATGCGCAGCGGGCGTTGTTGTTGGAGATCATGAGTCATTAGGTGTTAGTCGTTGGTCATTAGGGTGCATTCATGGGGTCCGCTGTGCGCCGGGCCACCCAACGACTAACGACCAATGACTAACGACTTCAACAAACATCTCAACGGAAAGCGGAGCTCCACACCATGACCATCGATCCATCCCAGGGCATTGTCGGCCTCAAGGGCGCCCTGCGCTACGTCCGCGCCTATCGCGACCACGTCTTCGTCGTGAAACTTGGCGGCGACGTGCTCTCGGACAAGCACAACCTCGACACCGTGGCAGGCCAGCTAGCGCTGTTGTCCTCGCTCTCGATTCGTCTGGTCGTGGTGCATGGTGGCGGCACGCAGGCGAGCGCGCTGGCACGCCGGCTCGGCCAGGAGCCCGAGATGGTTGCGGGGCGGCGAGTGACCGACGACGGCGCACTCGAGGTGACCAAGATGGTCTACCGCGGCCTGCTCAATACCGACCTGGTCGCGGCGCTGCGGCGGCACGGGGTGCAGGCCACTGGCCTCTCCGGCGTCGATGCCGACCTGATCACGGCGCACCGCCGCCTGCCGCTGCGGGTGGTCGACGACGCCGGCGTGGAGCGGACGGTCGACTACGGCCATGTGGGCGACATCGACAAGGTGGACCCGCGGGTGCTGGAGACGCTGATGAACGCGCGTTTCGTCCCGGTGGTCTCCTCGCTGGCGGGTGACGCGGAAGGCAACGTCTACAACGTCAATGCCGACACCGTGGCGGAATCACTGGCGATTGCGCTCAAGGCGCAGAAGCTGATCTTCATGACGGGGGCACCGGGCGTGCTGCGTGACCGGAACGATCCGTCGACGCTGGTCACCTTCGCCGACCCGGACGATCTCGCCGAACTGATGGCGAGCGGTGCGCTGGCGGGCGGAATGCGCCCGAAGGTGGAGGCCTGCATCCGCGCGGCGACCGGCGGCGTCGAGCGGACGCACATCATCGATGGTCGGGCTCCGGATGCCCTCCTGCTCGAGGCGTTTACCGGCTCGGGTTGCGGCACCATGATCGTGGGTCGAAAGGAGAAGGCTACCTATCTTGGCGTCGACCTGGCCGACTGAAGTCACCACGCTCCGCGAGCTGGTGGCCATTCCCTCGATCAGCGGGAATGAGCTGCCGGCCGCGGAGTACGTGGAGCGTGTGGCCCGCGGGCTCGGCCTCGACGTGGTGCGCGACGAGACCTCCGTCCGCGTCAGTGTCGGCGATGAGTCCGCCGGGCCGACGCTGGCGCTGGCGTCGCACCTCGATGTGGTTCCGCCCGGTGAGGGGTGGAGCCGCGATCCGTTCACCCCGATCATCGAGGGCGACCTCCTGTACGGCCGCGGCTCGGGCGATGCGAAGGCGTCGGTCGTGTCGATGCTGCACGCCCTCGGCGACGTGGCGGCCTCCGGGCGCGCCCTGCGTGGCCGCGCACTGGGGATCTTCTCCTACGGCGAGGAAACCCGGAACGCGACGATGCCGATGGCGGTGGAGCGCGCGGGGCGTCTCGATGCCGCGCTTGTTGGTGAACCGACCAACCTCGAATTCTCGGTGGCGCAGCGCGGGCTGATGATGGTGGATCTGGTGGCCCACGGCGACCAGCGACACGCGGGCTACGCGGCCACCGAAGGGTTCACCAATGCCATCACGGTGCTGGCCCGCAATCTGGCACGCCTCGACAACATCGCCAGCGCCCGAGTCCATCCGGTGCTCGGTGTCACCACCGTGACGCCGACGATGCTCGAGGCGGGGGTCTCCCGCAACGTGACGCCACCCACGGCCCGTGCCGTGCTCGACATCCGCTCGACTCCAGACTGGACACACGACGAGCTCGCGGTTTTGCTTCGTGAGCAGCTCGATTGCGAGGTCGTGGTCACCTCGACGCGGCTGGTCCCGTGCGAGACGCCGGCCGGGTCGGCGCTGCTCACCGCCGCGCAACGCGCGCGCCCCGAGTCGACGTCGTATGGATCGCCCACCTGCTCCGACTGGTGTTTCCTGCGGCATCTCGACGCCATCAAGGTCGGCCCCGGGACCTCGCGCCGTTCGCACACGCCGGACGAATCGGTCAACCTCTCCGAAGTGATCGCTGCACGGGCATTCTACGCCCGGGTGATCGAGGAGTACCTGGCATGAGTCGCAGTGAAACGCTCTGGTCGCCCGGCGCTGCCCCGGACGCGCAGATGCTGGCGTACACTGTCGCCGATGACCGCACGGTCGACACCCGCCTGCTGCGCTGGGACGTCCTTGGCTCGCTCGGTCATGCCGCGTCGCTCAAGGCCGGGAAGATCATCACCCCGCGCGAGTTCGCCACGATGCGCCGGGCGTTGCTCGCCGCGCTCCGGGCCATCGATGCCGGTGAACTGCAGATCGGACCCGAGCATGAGGACGGCCACAGCGCCGTGGAGCTCTGGCTCACCAAGCGCTTCGGCGACATCGGGGAACGGCTGCACACCGGGCGCTCGCGCAACGACCAGGTCGCCACCGACCTGCGCCTCTTCCTGAAGGAGAAGGTCCTGGCGCTCCACGGGCAGATGACCGATCTCGCGGAATCGCTGCTCGCCTTCGCGGCGACGCACCGGCGTGTGCTGTGGCCGGGGTACACGCACCAGCGCATCGCGATGCCCTCCTCAGCCGGACTCTGGGCCGCCGCCTATGCCGAAGGGCTGCTCGACGCGGCCGACGCAGTGCACGGCTTCTGGTCACGTCTCGATCGTTCGCCGCTTGGTAGCGCTGCGGGATACGGCGTGCCCTTGCCATTGGTCCGCGAGGCTTCCGCCAAGGCGCTCGGCTTCGGCGGCGTCGATCAGGTGGTCACGTCGGTCCAGGGCAGCCGCGGGATGCTCGAGGCGGCGGCGCTCTTCTGGTGTGGCGAGGCGGCGCACCACCTGGCGAAGCTGTCGGCCGACGTGATCCTCTTCTCGGCCGACGAGTTCGGCTGGCTGACGCTGCCGACGGAGCTGTCGACGGGGTCGTCGATCATGCCGCAGAAGCGCAACCCCGATCTCTTCGAGTTGACCCGTGCACGTGCCGCGTCCCTTGAGGGCGACCTGGCCACGGTGCTGGCACTCAAGGGGCGGCTGGCAGGCGGCTATCATCGCGACTTCCAGTTCCTCAAGGCGCCACTGTTCCGCGGACTCGACCGGACAAGTGAGATGCTGGCGATGCTGATCACCGCAATCCCTCGGCTCGGCGTGAATGCCGATCGTGGACGGGCGGCGCTCTCGGGTGAGGTGCTCGCCACGGACGAGGTGATGCGGCGAGTTCGCGAGGGGCAGACGTTCCGGAAGGCGTACCGCGACGTCGCCGCCGAAGTAAAGCGTGGGATCGCGATGCCTCCAATCAGCAGCGCGGCGTTGATCGCGGCGCGGCAGAGCACCGGCGGCATCGGCAACCTGCCGATCGCCGCATTGCGAAAGCGCCTCCGGGCGTCGCGGCGGTGGCAGGTGACGGAGCATCGCCGCTATGCCCGCGCACTCGCCGCACTGACCGCGCGGAGGGGACGATGAGCCTCGAGCGCCGGAAGCGGCACCTGAAGATTCTGGAGCTGGTGGCCACGCGTCCGATGCGGACGCAGGACGAGCTCGCCGAAGCGCTGTCGCAGGAGGGATGGGAAGTCACCCAGAGCTCCGTCTCGCGGGACATCTCGACACTCGGCCTGATCAAGGTGGAGGGGATCTATCAGCGAGCGGCCGCGTCGCGGCTCCGCGAGATCGCCGATCCGAATGAGCGGCGTCTGGCCGAGTCGTTGTTGGCGGTCGATCCGGCTGGCGATGCCCTGCTGGTGCTGCACACGCCGCCCGGCGAGGCGCAGCGCGTCGGCAGTGCCCTCGACTTGCTCGGCTGGCCCGAGGTGGTCGGGACGCTGGCCGGCGACGACACGATCTTCGTGGCGACGCGCAATGCCTCGTCGCAGGGGACGATCCAGCGTCGCCTGAACGCCTTGATGGATGGACGCAGCTGAGTCCGCGGAGGAGTGTCCGCGCCTTCCTGCCGCTGCTCGTGCTGCTCGGGGCGGGATGCCGGAGCAAGGCAACCCAGGAACGCGAGCGGATCGCCGATTCCGTCATCGCCGCGGAGCAAGCCTCCGAGCCCCGCGCCGAGCCCCGCGCCGAGCCCGCAGTGCAGTGGGAACGCGCCGAAGAGGTCCCTCACCTCAGACTCGATGGCGCGACGGCAATCGTCGGTGACACGGTCTACCTGATCGGTGGCGTCGGTCCCGGCGACACCCTCTCCGCCATCACGACCGTCGACACCTTCGACCCGGTGGCAAGGCGCTGGACCGCCGGGCCGGCATTGCCGGGTGCGCTGTCGCACATCCAGGCCGCAGTGGTCGGCGACAGCACGATCTGGATTGCCGGCGGCTTCCTTGGCCGCCACGGTGGCCCCCCGACCGCCGGGGTGTGGCGGCTGGACCGTCGGCTCGGGCAGTGGGTGGCCGGTCCTCCGCTTCCCGAGGCACGGGGTGGTGGCGCGCTGGTCGCGCTGGGCGACACCCTCTACTACGCCGGTGGCTGGGGCGCCGACCGCGCCACCGATCGGGGCGAGGTGTGGCAGCTCTTGCCACGGGCTACGGCGTGGCGGCTTCGTGCTCCCATGCCGGTGGCCCGCGGCGATGCGGCCGCGGTCGGACGCGATGGCCGACTCCTGCTCTTTGGTGGCCAGCAGAGCCACGACGTCACGCCGGTCGACCTTGCCGATGCCTGGGCGTACGACTCGCGTTCCGACCGCTGGACTGCGCTCGCCACGATGCCCGCGACGCGGTCGCATGCGAGTGCCGCAGTCGTGCAGTGGGGCGACTGGGTGCTGATTTCCGGCGGCGGGGACATCGCGGCGGGTCGACGGTTCTCGCAGGACATGTTCGGCTACCACGTGCAACGCAATGTCTGGCGCCGGCTCCCCGAGCTCCCGCTCCGTCTCCGTGGCGCGAATGCGTGGCTGCGGGGCGACACGCTGCAGTTGGCCGGCGGCGCCGAGGTCAACAACGCGCCGTCGAACCGCCACCGGTGGATGCGCTCGCTCCGCGGCGTGTGGATGGCACTTCCGGGCGAAGGGCCGACCGTGCGGGAAGCGCGCGCCGCCGTCGTAAGGAATGACCTGGTCATGCTCGGCAGCGCGCTGCGCCCGACGTGGCACTACGACCTGGCGCGCGGCCGCTGGGGCGCCGAGGATGACCTTCCCTACCGACCGCGCCAGGGTCCGATCTACGGGGCAACCTCGGACGGGCGATCCCTGGCGATCCTTGGCGGGACGGCTCTCGGCGACGAAACCACGATCCTGCAAACATTCGACATCGGCGCGCGGACGTGGTCACCAGGGATGCAGGTACCGAAGGGCATTCGGCGACCGATCCTGATCGCCGGCGCGGGTGCACTCTGGTTGATCGGCGAACCGGAATGGCGGAGGAAAGGCACCGATCAAGAGCTTGTTTCAGGAGTCGTCTACCGGTTGAACCGCGCTGGCAGCTGGGACTCTGTCACCGTGATTCCTGAGCCCCGCGTCGGTGCGATGGCCACGGCCGATTCGACCATGATCTGTGTGGTCGGCGGTAACAGCCAGCGAGGGACCTCGGCACGCGGCATTCAGTGCATGGATATCGCGACCATGACATGGCGTTCGAGCGGTGCCCACGAGTTGGACTCGATTCCGGTCTACATCGGCACCCCAAGCAACGCGGCGGCGGTGAATGGTCGCATCCACGTCTTCGGCCGAGCAGGCTTCCGCTTCGATCCAACGAGCAACCGGTGGAACCCCATCCCGCGACCGCCGTTTGAGGCGGGGGCTGGCGTCATCGTGGCGGATGGTGATCGCCTCCTGCAGTACTCGGGGCGGACTCGACGGGTGTGGATGATGTGGCCGTGAGCGCGATTCGGTGATCGGAAGCGGTCGGTTTCTGGTGAGCGCCACGCTGGCTGGTGCCCTCGCCTGTCAACCAGCCGCTGATCTCCGCGCCCCGGGCGCTGCCGTCGACTGGCCCGTGAGCATCGGCGATGCTGGTGGCTCGCGCTATTCAGCGCTAACCGACGTCGACACGCTCAGCATTGACCGACTGCGGCCGGCCTGGTCGTGGGCGGCAAACGAACGCTTGCGGTACGATCCCGGGACCGGGATGCCGCTCCCCGCCGGATCATTCCAGGCATCACCCGTCGCGCTCGGCGACACCCTCTATCTCTCCACGGCGTACGCGCGCGCCGTCGCGCTTGACGGTGCGACGGGCCGCATGGTGTGGAGCTTCGACCCGGATGTGACTCGTTGGGGCCCGAATTCCAGCTCCCACTCGGTTTACTCGCATCGTGGCGTCGCAGTGTGGAGTGACACCGTGGGGCGTCGCGTATTCCTCGCCGCACGGTGGCGGCTTTGGGCGCTCGATGCAGCCACCGGACGTCCGATCCCTGCGTTCGGCAAGGATGGTGCTGCGGATCTCGCTTCCGACCTGCGCTGGCCGGTCAATCCGATCGAGGTGAACTCGACGTCGCCACCCGCGATCTGGCGAGACGTTGTCATCATCGGCAGCGCGATCGGCGACGACATCATCTATCGTGGTGATCCACCCGGGCATGTGCAGGCGTTCGACGCCCGCACCGGGAAGCGCCTTTGGCGCTGGGACCCGATCCCGCCTCCGGGCGATCCGGCGCGTGCGAGTTGGGGCGCCGGCGCGGCCGAGCGAACCGGTCACGCCAACGTCTGGTCCTTCATCACCGTCGACACCGCGCGCGGGTTGGTGTACCTGCCGGTGTCCGCCGCCTCAAACGACTGGTATGGTGGCGATCGTCCGGGCGACAATCGCTGGAGCGAATCCCTCGTCTGTCTGGATGCGCGGACCGGGCGCCAACTCTGGGCGCAGCAGTTGGTCCATCACGGGCTCTGGGACTACGATCCCGCCGCGCCGCCAACGCTCGCCACCGTCGTGATCAATGGGGTCCGTCGCGACATCGTCGCTCAGGCCGGAAAGACGGGCTTCCTGTATGTCTACGACCGGGTGACCGGGGCGCCGATCTGGCCGATCGAGGAGCGGCCGGTGCCGGCGTCAGATGTGCCGGGAGAGCAGGCCTCCGCGACGCAACCGGTGCCGACCTGGCCCGCGCCGTTTGCACGGCAGTCGCTCTCGCTCGATGACGCGAACGACGTCCTGCCGGAGGTGCATGACTCCGCCGTGGCCTTCCTGAAGCGCTATCGACTTGGCGGATTGTTCACGCCCCCTTCGCTGCAGGGCACGGTCCTGATGCCGAGCTGGATTGGCGGGGCGGGATGGGGTGCCACCTCGCTCGATCCGGTGCACAATGTGCTCTACGTGAAATCGACCAACATTCCGGTCCTGGTGAGACTGACTGGCGACACATCCGGACGCGTGGGTGCGCCCCGGTATCGTATCGCCGATCCCATTCCGGACCGCGCCGCCAGCGTGGTCCTCTCCGCTCGTGACTGGACATTCCGGCGGCGGCTCGTTCGCTTTCGTGTCACCAAGCCACCGTACGGCACCCTCACGGCGATTGACCTTGGCACCGGCGCGCAGCAGTGGCAGGTGACGGTGGGCGATCCCCCGGAGCGGGCGCGTCACCCGACGTTGGCGCGCTCCGATGCCGCACCGATGGGGGTGTCGGGGCCGAGCGGTGGCCTGACGACGGCCGGCGGGCTCATCTTTCTCACGGGTGGTGGGTCAAAGTTGCTGGCGATTCGAGCGGCCGATGGTTCGCTCCGCTGGTCGTCCGACTTGCACCGCGAGGCCATGGCGAATCCAATGACGTATCGGACCCGCGATGGGCGCCAGTTCGTGGTCGTCGCGACCGGCGGCGGTTCCGACGCCGTGCTGCAGGCCTTCACCCTCGCCCCGGAGCGAGACTGATGCACACCCGACGGTTGCTTGGTGGTGTTGTCCTCCTCGGCGCGCTGCTGCTCGCGGCCGGCGCGGCGTTCCAGCTCGGCCGCCGCTGGCCGCTGGCGCGACTCGATGCGTTGGTGGCCCGACTGCGACCCGCGGCGACGGCCGCCGCGCTGCTACCCTGGCAGGTGACCGACACCCTGCCGCTGACGCGCTACGAGAACGGCACCGCCCTGATCGGACGCGAGATGTACTTCATCGGCGGCTTCTACAATCAGGCGACGCAGGCCACCGACCGGGTGGATGTGCTTCAGCTGGACCGACACGAGTGGCGTCGTGGCGCGTCGCTCCCCGAGCCGCTCACGCACGGCAACGTCGTCGTGCTCGGTGACACGGCGATCTGGATCGTTGGCGGTTTCAAGGGCGATTCCCCGGGCCCCACCGTGGCGTCCACCTGGCGCTATCGGGTGCTCGAGGATCGCTGGGTGGCGGGCCCCGCGCTGCCGGCCGCTCGAGGCGGTGGCGCTCTCGCGGCAGTTGGCGACACGCTGCACTACTTCGGTGGCTGGCTCCCGGACCGCAACACCGATTCCCCCGATCATTGGCGACTGCTGCCCGGTGCGTCGGCGTGGGAAGTTCAAGCGCCGCTACCGGAGGCGCGGGGACACCTCGCGGCCGCCGTCCTGGGTGGAGCCCTCTACGCACTCGGCGGCAATCATGGTCACGACCCGACGCCGATCGATGTACCGACGGTCCATCGTTACGATCCAGCCTCTGCCCAGTGGAGCGCGGTCCAGCCGCTGGCGGAAGCCCGATCACACACGGAACCGGGCACGATCCGGTGGCGTGATCGCGTCCTCCTCGCTGGTGGCCGGAACATCGCGGGGGCGGAACCGAACACCGGCGCGTTGATCAGCTGGGAGCCCATTGCCGGGCGGACCCGATTCGAGCTGTCGCTGCCGATGGCGTTGTTGGCTCCGTCCGCGGTCGTGTTGGGCGATACGCTCGTGGTCGGCGGCGGCGCGCCGCTGGGCAACAATCCCACCAACGTCCTGGTATGGCGAACGCCATTGGTCGGCGCCTGGCTGCGCTACCCTGCGCTGCCCCGGCCACTCGGAGAGGTCAGTGCCGTCGCGTTGGGGGATCAGCTCTTCGTGGTCGGCGACGACGAAATGCAGACGTTCGGGTTTGATCTGCGTACCGGTCGATGGGACGACCTGCATCGATGGGCTGCTCGTCCTGTCCCCGGCCACCACCACGGCGCGGAATCGCTTCGGGGCGAGCTCGTGCTGATCGGTGGACTTGGCAGCGACCGCATCGGTGGCCTGGTGCAGATCTTCACTCCCGAACGAAATCAGTGGCGACTCGGGCCATCCCTCCCCGTGGCGGCAGGCTCGATCGCCAGCGCGGTCATCGGCGGGAGGCTCTTCGTGGCAGGCGGGATTGTCGGCAATCACACCGTGGCCGATGCCTTCGTCCTGGACTCCGGCGCGACGGCCTGGCGCCGAATCGCGCCGATGCCGTTGCCGCGCAACCACGCCGCGTCGGCGACCGATGGACGTCGGCTCTGGGTGTTCGGCGGGCGCGGTCCCGGGAGCGGCGACAGCAACGTGGTCGCGAACGGCTTCGCCGATGTGCAGGTCTATGATCCCGACACCGATCACTGGACCGTCAGCGATGGATCGGAGGGCGCGCCGCTGCCGTTGCCTGTCGGGCGCGGGGGCATGGGGAAGGCGGTCTTTCTCGACGGCGAGTTCTGGGTGATCGGTGGCGAGACGCGCGATGGTGTTGGCGCCAATCCGGGCGGGACCTATGCGCGCGCCGACGTCTATGACCCGACCGCCCGCCGCTGGCGGGCCGGGCCCGCGCTGCGCAGTGGCCGGCATGGGATCTTCCCGGTGCTCGAGGACGGTCGGATTCTGGTGGTCGGTGGAGGCGAGCGCGCCGGTCATGGCATGACGACCGGCTTCGAGTCGTTGCGACCGAAGTAGCTCCCACCGCCCGCCCACGCTTCACGCCGGGGTCGTGTCGTGCAACTCCCCTCGCCGCTGGGTCTGCTCTTCCTCGCCTACGTTCTGCTGGGCTTGCCCTGGCTCGCCCACAAGAGTGCGGCGCGACTTGTCGGTCACCATCCGTCGGAGCGAGTTCCGACGCGGCAGCAGGTATGGCAGTCGGTCGTCTTGATGCAATGCATCATGCTCGCTTTCGCCTGGCTGACGGGCCGCGAGTTCGGGTTTCCGTTCCTGGCGTGGGGCGGCTTCTCGGTCCGGAACGTGCTCGCGACGATCGCGGCATTCGCCGGCCTGCTCGTGCTGCGCGTGCTGGTGCGGCGCTCTCGCACCGACGCGGAACGGCGCGAGCTCGCGGTCTTCAGGTTCGCGCCGAGGACGGCTGCGGAGTGGCGGGCCACGGTGCTGATGATCGGGGTGACGGCGGTCAGCGAGGAAGTGGCCTATCGGGGCGTCGCCCACGCAGTGCTCTGGTGGACGTTCGGCAATGGGTACCTGGCCGCAGGCTTGGCGGCAGCGGGGTTCGCCGGCGCGCATGCGGTGCAGGGGCGGAAGAGCATGACGATGATCTTTGTCACCGCGCTGGTGATGCATGCGCTGGTGGCGGGGACGGGGACGCTCTTCCTCGCGATGGCCGTGCACGCCGCCTTCGACCTCTATGCCGGGTGGCGCATCGCGGTCGAGGCGCGGACGCTGCTGCCGCAGGAAACCTGAACGGCGTCAGAGCCCGAGAAGTGCGAGCAGGTCCGCAGGGGCGTCGCAATAGAAATCCGGTGCCGACTCCTCGAGGTGCGCACGGTCGAACGGTCCCCACGTCACGCCGACGGTTCCGACCCCTGCGGCCCGCCCGCTGAAGACATCATGGTGCGAGTCTCCCACAAAGAGGCAGCCGGCCGTCGGCATGCCCAGCCGCGCCAGCGCCTGCTCCACCGGCTCGGCATGCGGCTTGGGGTGGGTCACGTCATCGGCCCCCACGACCAATTCGATCGCGTCCATCAGCCCGACCAGCGACAGCCCCCGCTCGGCACCGTAGCGATTCTTGCTCGTCACCAGCGCCGTGCG
Organism: Gemmatimonadota bacterium; assembly: GCA_016720805.1. Taxonomy (NCBI): domain Bacteria; kingdom Pseudomonadati; phylum Gemmatimonadota; species Gemmatimonadota bacterium. The sequence continues at coordinate 328,829 of JADKJZ010000014.1, forward strand.
ATACCCGGCCGCGCGGATCTGCCGCACCATGTCGACCGCGCCGGGATACGCCGTCACCCGGCTGTCGTGGTTGGCGAGATTGTACTCGCGATACGTGGCAATCCACCACTCCATCGTCTCGGGGTCGCTGGTCCACGCCCCGAAAATGCTGCGCAGTGGCCGCCCCATGCCCGCGAGAATCTCGTGGCGTGTCAGCGCCGGCAAGTCGTGGACGGCGACGGTATGCAGGTAGCTGTCGACGATCAGGTCGACGGAGTCAATCAACGTCCCGTCGAGGTCGAAGAGGATGGTCTGGTAGGTCGGCATCCGGGCAACGTAGTGGCCGACCGCCGGAACGGAAGAGGACGACACCGACCGCGCGTGCCGCATAGGGACCGACCGGCGTCGCAGCGGTCGCCTGATGGTCGATGAGCACGGTATCATCGGCGGTGGCGAGCGCTTCGATCCGCAGGCGATCGCCCAGCGTCGGGGCGGACGTGCACCACCGCAGGGACGCCTCGAGACGGGCGATCGCAGCCGCATCTCGATGCCAGGCCGCAATGCGCGCAAGACGATGGATGCGCGCCACGAGTCGCGGGGGGCCCCAACTTGCCCGACGATGTGCCTCCCGCACCGCCCAGCGCATCGCCGAGTCGACGATCTCGTGCACCAACATGCCGGGCATCGGGTCTCCGTCCTGCCCGGTGCGCTGCGCTGTGGCCGACATTCCCTCCGGCCGGGCTGACCAGTCGCGGTGTTCCGAGCGCGTCAAGGTCATCACGCCGCGCCGCCCGGTGCCGAGGTCGGTGATCTCGACGACCAAAAGATCCGACGGTGGCGCAGTGGCGTGACCCTGCACCACGGCGCAGGGGATGCCGGGCGGTGCAGAGACTTGGGGTGGCGGTGTCGCCGTGAGCGAGTCCAGCCAGCGTGCGGCCAGCGCGCCCTTGCGAGCGACCCGAACGAGATTGGCCAACTCCGACTCGATGGGTGGCGTCGGCAGTCTGAGCACCAGCGCCACCTCCGTGTGCTGCTGACCGAGCCGCAACAACCGCCCCTCACGCTGGGCCATCCGGGTCGCCGTCCAGGGGAGGTCGACGTGCACCAGCCGACCGGCTGCCTGCAGGTCGAGTCCCTCGGCGGCGACATCAGTGGTGACCAATTGGGTCGGCGTGGTTCGCAGCAGGTGCCAGCCGTTCCGTTCCGGTCCGAACGCCGCCAACACCGCGTCTCGCCGCAGTCGATGCGGCCCGATCCCGGCGGCATCACCCGTCACCCAGGCGGTGCCCTCTCCCCATGCCGTCCTCAGCAGGGCGGCCGTGGCGCGGTGGCGCGTGAACCAGACCGTCGGCACGCCGGTGGCGTGGCGACGAAGCGGCTCCAGCCACGCGGCATCTGCCGGAACGAAGGCCGCGAGAATTGCGTCGAGTCGCGGCAGGTCGTCCACCGGAAGCGGGACCGGGTCATTCGGCGCACCCACGAGGTCCCACCAGACGAGTTGGTCGAGGGCCTCGCCCGCAAAGCGGCGCAGCGTCACGCGATCGCCACCCCCTGCGTCACGCGCCTGGGCCAAGAGCGCACGATATCGACGCAACGCCTCACGGAACGCGAGATCACTCGACGCGGCCGCATCGAGCAACACAAGGGCCAGGAGTCGGCTCCACGCCGCCCGATGGCGCTGGGTCAGGCGACGGACGATCGCCACCGCCCGCTCGCCCCGCGCCACCTCGTCAACGCTGGCCTCGGCCTGCTCGGCACGTGCAGGATGTGACGCATCGGCGCTCGTCTCGCCGCGAATCACGACGCGCTGCAGCGCCACGGGCGCGACGGTCAACGCGCCGAGTGCTCCGAGTGCGGGGATGCCGTCGAGCCGCAGCGCATCCTCGGTGAGGAAGAGTCGCAGCAAGGTCACCAGATCGTCGAGGCGATTGACGATCGGCGTGGCGGTGAGCAGCAGCGTTCGACGACCGCGAAGCCAGGGCGCCAGCGTGGTGACGCGACGGGTGGCAGGTTCGCGCAGGCGATGCGCCTCGTCGACAATCACCAGCCTGGCATCGACCGATGGCAGTCGGCCGCGAGAGAGTCGTTCATGCGACCACCAGTTGATCGCGACGCCGCTGCGGGCCGCGGCCGCGCGCCATTGCCCTTCGAGAATGGCCGGGCCGATCACGACAGTCGGCCGCGCCTCCGACCGCGCGACCGCGAGCGCGATCCACGTCTTGCCGGCACCGACTGGTTCTGCCAGGATGGCGCCGTGCCACTCTGCCAGCGCGGTGCAGACGCGCTGAAAGACGGCATGCTGCTGCGGCAGCAGGAATGCCGGCACGGCCGTGTCCGTTGCGGCCGGGCGCGAGGCATCCCGCCACGCGCGCTCGACCTCGATGCGGGTCGCCGGGCGCGTCGTGGTCGGCGCCATGGCCAGCGGCCGAGCGAGCTCCGCAAGCGCCTCAGCGACGACGCGCGGCCAGCGGGGCGAGGGCGGTGCGGTCATGATGGTCGAGTCCCAACAGGTCGGCGACGACGTCGTCAATCGCGTCGGCTTCCCCCGTGTCGGTGAGTGGGCGCCGGAGCAGCGGATGGTGCAGGGCTGCCGCGACCCAGGGTACCTGGCCGACGGTGCGGGCGCCGAAGCGTGCGGCGCCACCGGCGGCTGGCTCGGCGGACAACCTGGCCATCGCACGAATGGGTGCGCTGTTGAGCCAGGCCGCGATGGCGTGCGAGGTGGGCGCATCGGGCAGGGCGAGGACGTAGCAGCTGTTGAGGGGAATGGCGGCAGGGTCGAGGAGCGTGGCCGCCTCCAGGCATGGCGCGAGATCTCCCCAAACGACTCGGTACGCCGCCGTGGCGGCGCGTACCCGGAAGAGACGCCACCAGGGGCCGTCGCGAAAATCACTCCGCCGCCGGAGGCGGTCGCTGAATGGGCGCAGGTGCTCGGCGACCGGCGGCGGCAGTCGCGCCCACGGCTCGCCGTGGGCATCGGCCGGCCAGAGCAGCCGTTGCGTCGGGCGCGCCGCGAAGGCGCGCACATCGCGCCCCCGCACCGCGGCACGACACCACTCGGCGAGCGCGATCGGCGGATCAACGAAGGCGGCGTTGACACCCGTCTTGACGCCGAGTTGCGGGGGAAACACCGAGGCCAGGACGTCGTGACGCAGCGCCAGTCGGCGCGCCAGTGCGTGCGCATCGGGTGTGGTCAGCAGCCAGGGGCCCTCGGTGGCCCACGCCGATTGCGCGTGGTGGTCGGCCTCACCGTCAAGACCGAGCCGGACCTGTTGGGTCGGAGGAGCGACAGGCTTCGATGCAATCAACGCCAGCGGATAGGTGGTGGCATCGAAGCCGGCGCGCGGGTCGTCGCCGAGGTCGGCCACCACGTGCAGCGTGTGTCGCTGGCCAAGCGCCGCGCGGGCGGCGGTCGCGTAGGTCGCGGTCGAGAGCTTTGCCGGTACGAGCAGCGCCAGCGTCCCCTCCGGTGCCAGCAGCGACATGGCCCGTTCGACGAAGGCCACCGAAAGATCCGGTGCGTGTGCATACCCCGCGGTGCGCGTGGTGCGCCACCAGCGATAGCGCGCGGCGAGCGCTCGCCGCGTATCGACCGGGATTCGTTCGGCTCGCACCCACGGTGGATTGCCGACAACCAGGTCGAAGCCGCCACGCACCGAGAGCACCGGCGCGAAGGCGGTGGTCAGGGCAAAGGGGAGCGCGGCCGTGCCCGAGGCGACCCGCCGAAGTTCGCGCCGGACGGCACGATGCGCGTCATGCAATGCCGTGAGTTGCAGGCGGTCGGCGGCCCGCAGTGGCGTGACATCGCCGAAGAGACTCGGTGCACGTTGCGCAAAGACGAGATCACGAATCGCGTGATCCAGCGACGCTTCCCGCTCTCCCAACGCCTCCACCAGGGCGGCGGCCTCGGCGCGCTGCAGCGCACGCACCCGCGCGCGCTTCTCGTTGCCATGGGCACCGGCCACGCGGAGCTGCGCCGACCGGAGACGCTGCACCAGTCTGGTGCCGAGCGGCGGCAGTTCGGGGTCGAGCAGGGCGTCGCCCGCACGAATGGCGGCGTCGAGATTCGGGAGGGGCCGGACCCGATCGGCCGTGGAACCTCGCGTGGCGCGCAGCACCTCGAGCCAGAGGCGCATCTCGGTCAACCGCACCGCGGCAGGATTCCGGTCGATGCCGAAGAGTCGCCGGGTGACCAGGCGATGCACGAGGCGACGGTCTCGCGGCCCCGGGCCATGCAGGAGATCGAGGGCACCGACGAGAAAGGCACCGGAGCCGACCGCCGGGTCGAGCACCGTGGTGCTCCGCATCGCAGCGCGGAGCGCCGCATCGGGGGCGTCGATGGCGTCCCGGACGTCCGATTCGCGGCGGGAGAGTCGGTGGGCGAGGTGCGGGATCAACGCCTCGCGCAGCAGGGCACGCACCAGTGCCGGCGGCGTGAAGAAGGTCCCGTCGCGCTTGCGCTCCTCCGGTGCCATGACGCCTTCGAAGACGCGGCCGAGCATCTCCGGCGTGACGCGTCCATCGAGCTCGTCGTGATCGAGGGTGACTTCTGTCCGGAGCACGAGCTGCTCCACGGCACGCCGCCAGAAGTCGACGGGGAGGTGCATCGCCAGGCGCTTCTCGAGCGGATGCGGCTCGAAGAGCCCGCCATTCAGGAACGGAATGTGGCCGAAGCTCCGGGCGAGGCGGGAACGCGCGGCGATCGGCCGGTTCAGCGTCCCGAAGAAGAGCGGCGCCAGCAATGCTCGCTGAGGATCGCGTCCGCGAGCCAGGCAATCCTCGAAGCGATGCGCGAGGAAATCGAGATCGCCGTCGAGCCATCCCTCGCTCTCGACGAAGCGCAGGAAGAGGAGTCGGGTGAGCTGGAGCAACGCCCACGCGTGGCGCGACTCGGCTGCCACTCGCGCCGGAAGGCGTGCGATGGCGTCGTCGAGCAGGTCGCGCATCGCGGCGAAGGTCCGTCGGCCGGCCGCATCGACGTCGAGCGCCTCGGCACAGCGGAGCGCCGTGTCGAGCGCGCCGCCCGTGCCATGCGCCGCCAACCTCGCGAGGCGCCGCAATGGCAGCGGATCGTCGTCGCGTGGCGCGAGGGCGATGACGCGCACCGGCTCGATGGTGACGGTAATGAAGCAAGCGCTCCCGGCAGGATGGTCGGTGAAGAGGAGGCCAAGCGCGCCGCGTCGGGCGAGCAGTCGCGCCAGTCGTCGACTCTCGGTGCCATCTGCCGTGCCGCTCCAACAGGGGAGGCCGGCGAACTCTCCGACTTCGAGCAATGCCTCATGGGAGGCAGGAACCGGGAGGACGCAGGCCGCGCCACCAAGCCGGTGAACGAGCGCGGTGTGTCGGGCAGTGGGGGAGGGGGCTGACATGCGGTGATGATGGCGGTTGCCCGCCTCGTCACGCGGCATGCCTGAGCGCAGCGCCGACCCCGGAAACGCAAACCGCCGCCGAGCAGGGCTCGGCGGCGGTCGGTGCGGCGTATGGCTCGGTCAGGGGATCGGATCGATCGTGATCTTCGCGGTCCCTTTGACCGTGAGCTGCGTGGTGCCCATCATCATGACCATATCCGTGATGGTGTCGGAGTTCATTCGAACGAGCGGGCCCCGCGCCCGAGTGACCAGATGCTGCTTGCCACTCGTGGTGCCGGACATCTTCCCCACCGGGGTCTCGATCTCCATCACGCCGGTCTGGTCGGCGTCGAGCACGCGGCCGCCAGCCTCCATGCTGCTCACCTTCCACTTGGAAATCGTGGTCACCTTGCTGTTGCCCTGCGCCACGGCGGTGTCGACCACCGTCGTGTCGGTCCAGATGTCGCCCACCTTCGCGCTCGGCTTCGGCACGGTGAAGAGCGTCGCGATCGCAGCGGCGAGGCTGAGGACCGGGACCGAGGTCGCCGACGGGGTCATGTCGCTCGCCGGCTTGCCGTCCTTCACGAAGAAGTGAAAGAAGACGCCGGGCGGGACGTCGGTCATCTCGGGGCCGAGCATCGCCATCGCCTCGCCGCCATCCATGCCCGCCGAGTCGACGGTAATGTGCGCCACCTGCCCGCCAGCACTGTCGGTGAGCCGCAGGGTGATCAGCGCCGTGGTGGTGATCGTCACGGTCTGACTCGGCTGGCCCAGCGCGGAGGCGTCCACCTCTTGAACGGCGGTGCTCACGATCCGGTAGCGGAACGAGTCGGCCGGGGCGAGCGTCGCCGGGGGAGCAGTGAACAGCGTGAACAGCATCGGGAGCAGCATCGGCATCCTCGGAGCAGGGCGGACGGGGGGACAGCGTCACCGGAAGGGTACCCCGGAGCGGGGCCCGGGGCCACTTGGTGGCAGCTACAGTGGCTCGCCCACCTGGTACGTCCGCCCACGCCATTCCACCCGCTTCGCACCACGTCCAATCGACCGCAGGGTGATCCCGATCGCCATGAGCGCGCCCAGCGGGTAGCCGAGCGCGTAGCGGATGGGAATCTGCATGCCGAAGGTGATCATCGCCCAGAAGAGCAGCGAGATGCCAATGGCCACCTTCGCCGCGGCCGTCGCCATCCCGAGCGCCAGCGCCGCGAGCGGCACCAGCCAGAAGAGCAGCGCCACGACCAGTGACCACGGCGCGAAGGCGCGCAGCAGCGGGCGATTGCCCGCCGACTGCCGGGTGCCGAGGTAGAGGTTCTTCGACCACCCCTCGATGAGCTCGCCGAGGGTGCGATACATCCGCGTCGCGATGAGGGTGTCGCCAAACATCAATCGGAGCCGCTTGCCGGCGCGGAGAAACGTCTGCGCCAACGCGAGATCCTCGACCACCTCGCCCTGCACCGAGGCGTGGCCGCCGATCTCGTCGTACGCCGTGCGGCGCACCAAAATGAACTGGCCGTTCGCGACCAGCTGATGCGGCTTGGTGGCGCGATTGACGCGCGACGGCGGATAGCGGAAACCGAGCGGCACCCAGATCTGGGGCATGATGATCCGCTCCCAGAAGGTGACGCAGCGCTGGTGCGTGATCAGCGTGAGCAGGTCGGGCGCGTCCCGCTCCATTGCCCCGATGGCGTGGCCGAGCAGTGCGGGCGCGTGCTCGGTGTCGGCGTCGGTGAAGAGGAGATAGCGTCCGGTCGCGGCCGCTGCTCCCTGGTGACACGCCCACGGTTTGCCGAGCCATCCCATCGGCAACTCGGCGCCATCGATCAGGCGGAGTCGCGGCTCGGTCGCCGCGATCGCCGCGACCTTCGCCCCGGTGTCATCGGTGGAGCGATCGTCGACGACCAGCAATTCGAATGGAGTGTAGCGGCTCGCGAGGATCGAGCGCACCACCTTCTCGATGATCGCGGATTCATTGCGGGCGGGGATGATGATCGACACCAGGATGCCGTCGACCGACGGGACGAGTGCCAGGTCAGGCGATCGCTTCGCGAGTGGCACGACCCCGGCAAAGGGAAGCGCCCAGGCCAGGCCGGGCCACCACTCGGCGATCATCGCCAGCGGCTAGCGGCGGGTGGTGATGCCGGCCAGCTCGAGCTCGAGGGCCTCGAGCTGCCGTGCGCTGTCGTCACCATTGGTCTCGGTGAGCGGCTGGGTGTTCCGATCGGTCATGAGGAGCGAGGCAACGAGGGCGTCGGTATAGCCGACGACGGCCTGCGCGATCCCGCGATCGATGATGGCACTGAGGCGCAGGAAGACGGCGACGGCCCGCCGCGGGCGCAACGCCGCGACCAGGGCACCGATGTGTTTGATCAGGAGCAGCCGCAGCTGCTGCAGCTCCTCCACGACTTCGCCGGCTGCCAACCCGCGCGCTGCCGCGATCCGGCCGTAGTGCTCGGTCACATGCTGCCACACCGGCTTGGCTTCCCGGCGCAGGGGGCCTAGCATTGCAATCAGGGTGTCGAGGATCAGGCGCGCCTGCCGTTCGACGACGGGGCGCGGAATGTTCGTGGAACCGGGGCGCTCGGTGAGCCAGTCGGCCCACTCGGGAATCATTGCGTCCCGGGCGTCAAGAATTGCTTTTGCAGCGGCCAGCTGGGTCGGGTGGGACGAACGCAGGCGTCGTCTCCTCTAAAGGGTGCCACAATCGTAATCGGAGCAGCAATGCAACAACAGCCGATCCTCCCGCCGCGGCTCGGCCCCGGGGCACGCATCGCCCTGGTGGCGCCGTCGGGTCCGTTGCTGGAGCGTGACGACCGCACCCGTGCCGAGGCGCTCTGCCGTGCACTCGGCTTCGACCCCGTGGTGCTGCCCCACGCCGAACGCGCCTACGGCTACCTCGCCGGAACGGACGAAGAGCGATTGACCGACCTGAATGCCGCGCTGACGAGTCCCGAGTACGATGCCGTCTGGTGCCTCCGCGGCGGCGACGGGATGAATCGCATCGTGGCGGGCGTCGACTTCGCGGGCTTCGCGCGCGCACCAAAGGCGGTGATCGGATTTTCGGACATCACGGTGCTGCTGCTGGCGCTCTGGCGCGAGACCGGCGTCGTCTCCTTTCATGGGCCCGTGGCGCGGGAACCGATGCCGGCATTTGCCCGGCGCAGCTTTGAGGCCGTGCTCACGCGGGCGGCGCCCGCTGGTGCCTTCGAATTGCCGGCGCTGCCAGCCGACGTCTTACTCCCGCAGGACGGACGCGTGGTCACGCTCGCGTCCGGCCGCGCGGAGGGCCGCCTCGTGGGTGGCAATCTGACGCTCCTGCAGTCGCTCATCGGCACGCGCTACGCCGCCGATCTTCGCGGCGCCATTCTCTTCCTCGAGGACGTCAACGAGGATCTCTATCGCATCGACCGGATGCTCGCGCATCTCCGACTCGCGGGCGTGCTCGCCGGCGTCGCCGGCGTGGCCATCGGTCAGTTCACCGATTGTCGCCGGGCAACGCCCGATGGCGGGCTCGGACTCGACGCCGTCCTCAGCACCTACTTCGTGCCGCTCGGCGTCCCGGTCGTGATGGGGCTGCCGATCGGACACATCCCCGCGCAGTGGACCATGCCCGTCGGCGTGCGCGCGTCGCTCGATGCAGACACGGGCGCGCTCGCGCTGCTCGAGGCCGCGGTCCGCTGATGGCCACTCCGACCTTGACCCAACATCAACTGGAAGGCGCACTCGGCGAGATTCTCGTCGATGTGCGCGCCGCCTCACGCGCCACCGCCCAACCGGCGGTGATGCTGTTGCATGGCTTCAAGGGATTCAAGGACTACGCCTTTCTCCCGGTCTTCGCCGAACGGCTGGCGCGCGCCGGCTTCGTGGCCATCACCGCCTCGGTGAGCGGAGCGGGTGTCGATGCGGCGGGTGACTTCACGCGGACCGAGCGATTCGCCTCCAACACGTACTCGATGGAACTCGACGATCTCGAACGCGTCGTCGGGGCGCTCCATCGGGGCGAGTTGCAGGTCGCGCCACCGACATCGATCGGTGTCGTGGGCCATTCGCGTGGTGGCGGCATGGCATTGCTGCTGGCCCGCGAGACACCGGCAGTGGCCGCGGTCGTCACCTGGGCCGGGATCGGCAAGGTGCGTCGGCACACCGACGCCGAACTGGAGGCGTGGCAGCGCCTCGGCACCATCACCATCCTGCATCAGCGACTCCGCATCCGCTTGCCGCTGCATTACGACGTGGTGGCCGATTGCCTGGCCCACGAGGATGGCAGGCTGAATATCCCCGAGGCGGCGCGGACGCTCGGTCGGCCGTGGCTGCAGGTGCACGGCACCGCAGACACGACGGTGACATTGGCCGAAGCCAACGCGCTGGCGGAGCATGCCGGCGATGCGTTGACGGTGCGACTCATCCTGGAGGACGCCGATCACACCTTCGGTACCAGGCATCCGTGGGGCGGTGCGTCGCCGGCGATGGACGAGGTGTTCGACGCGACCACCCGCTTCCTTGCGCGGCACCTCCGCTAGTGTCGGCGCTGCTCGATCGCCTCTTCGCCGAGCTGGCGCAGCAGCCACCGGTTCGTGTCGATCTCCCCGAGCATCCACACGCGGCGGTGGCACTCCTCCTTGCGCCGGATCCTGATCGCCTCCTGCTGATCCGGCGCGCGGAGCGGGTCGGCGATCCGTGGTCGGGGCAGCTGGCGTTGCCGGGTGGGCGTCGGGAAGCGCACGACGTCGACCTGCTGCACACGGCGATTCGCGAGACCGCGGAAGAGACGGGCTTGCAGCTCGATCGGCAGTGGCATCGCGCCGACCTCGACGATCTCGCCCCGATGACACCCGTCCTGCCGCCAATCGTGGTGCGTCCCTTCGCGTTTCAGCTCGCGGAGGCCCTCGCCCCGGGACTCAGTGCCGAGGTGGCGGGCGTGGCGTGGGTCCCGCTCGCGACGCTCGCCGCTCCGGAAGCCTATCGCGATGCCGAGATCGACGTCCGGGGTGTGCCGCGCATCGTCCGGGGCTATCACCTCGAGGACGGGCTGCTCTGGGGGATGACGGAACGAATCGTCACGCCAGTCGTTGCGCGGTGGCGAAAGCTCAGCGGAAGGTAAGGAAGGTGTTGGAGGCGCAACCCTTCTCCGGTCAGGCGCATCCAATGTCAGATCCCCCTCTTTCGTGGAGTGCGCCGTGTCGCTGCGTCCTGCCCTGATGGCTGCCGTCATGCTCCTCGCTGCCTGCGGGGGAGATGCGGCGAAGCCAGCCATTGATTCCGCCGGCCTCGTCACCACCATCGATTCGACCGCCGATACCGTCTCCGCCAACACGGCGGGGGATGTACCGGCCGCCGCTGTGCGCACCATGGCGAAGGAGATGGCGATCGCGCCGGGGCTCGACGACACCACCCTCTTCACCGATGTCCGCGAACTGAAGGTCGATGGCCAGGGGCGGATGTGGGTGTACGACCCAGGCCCCAAGCAGATCCTCCTCTTCAGTCCGACCGGGTCGCTCCTGAAGCGGATCGGCCGAAGCGGCGCGGGGCCCGGCGAATTCGCGAGTGATGGCGGGATGGCCGTCCTCGGCGACAGCGGGTTGGCAATCTGGGATTCCCAGAATGCGCGGATCACCTTCATGGACAGCAGCGGCACCTACACGCACTCGTGGCCGACTCCCGGCGGCTTCAACACTTTCGCGGGGCTGATCACCGATCGCGCGGGGGCGTTCTTCGTGAAGCGTCCCGTGACGCCTCCACGCGAGGGCGAGATTCTCGGACGGATGGGGCTGGTGCGCCTGAAGGACGGTGGCGGCTTCGCCGACTCGAGCGCCGCCCCCGATCTGATCGTGCCGCGCGAGAGCTATGTCGCGAGCAACAAGGGCAGCACCTCGTCGACATCGTCCAACTACGCGCCTGCCTACTACTGGGCGTGGCACCCGGACGGCTACTTCCTCGCGGCCAACGGTGGGAAGTACGAGATCATCCTGGCGCGCAAGAACGCGAGGCCGCTGGTGATCCGACGCGATCCATCGCCAGTGCCGGTGGGTGACGAGGAGCGCGACATCGAGAAGGCCGGGATCACCCACAACATGCGCAACGTCGAGCCGGGGTGGAGCTGGCGTGGGCCGGCCCTCCCCAGCACCAAGGCGCCGATGATGGGGCTCGCCGTCGCCCGGGATGGCCGGATCTGGGTTCGCGTCGCGGCGCCATCCGCGGAGATTCCCGTCGCTGACCGCGCCATCCCCGAGGACTCGCTCGCCCCGGTGATCAAACACCAGACGCCGTCGGTCTACGAGGTCTTCGAGCCGAGCGGCCGCTTCCTGGGACGCGTCGCCTTCCCGCCGAAGGCCCGGTTCGCCGAGGCGCAGGGCGACTTGGTGTGGGCGATTGTCCGCGATGCGGACGATGTGCCCTCGGTGGTGAGGTTCAAGGTGGTGCCGGGGTTCAAGTGAGTCGTGAGGCGTGAGTCCAGGGCTCTGAGACGTGAAAGGTGAGACGTGAAAGGTGAAACGGGGCCTGCTCGGCGCTCCCGTTTCACCTCTCACGTTTCACCCTTCCAGCGTTCGCTTCCCCTCCAGCCGCCCCTCCCTTGACATTCGTCTGCCCAATACCGAAAGTTAGGCATGACGAAATTCAATCCTCGTGACCTCACAATTTCCGGTGAGGACTACCTCAAGGCCATCTACCAGCTCTCCGAGGCAGGTTCTCCGGCCACCACCACCGGGATTGCCGAGGCCCTGGCGCTGACCGCGCCCTCGGTGAGCGGGATGGTGAAGCGGTTGGCCGACGCCGGGTTGTTGGAGCACCTCCCGTACAAGGGGGTGACCCTGACAGCGGCCGGGCGTCAGGCCGCCCTCCGGATGTTGCGCCGGCACCGCCTGATCGAGGCTTACCTGGTCTCCTTCCTGGGCTACGGCTGGGACACCGTCCACGACGAAGCGGAACGGCTGGAGCACGCCGTCTCCGATGACCTCGTGAACCGTATGGCCGAGGCGCTTGGGCACCCCACCGTCGACCCACATGGCGATCCGATCCCCTCGGCCGACGGCCTGGTGGTCGAGGTGTCATCGACGCCCCTGCCTGACGTGCCCGTGGGCGCCACGGTGGTGATTGCCCGGGTCGATTCGGGATCGGCCGAGCGACTGCGCTGGTTGGCGGAGGCGGGACTGGTTCCTGGGGCGACGATCACCGTGGTGGCACAGCAGCCCTTCAGCGGCCCGATCACCCTGCAACTCGGCGACGCCGACCGGATCGTCGGGCGCGACCTCGCGGGGCACCTGCTCTGCACCATGGCGGAGGACGCCCGATGAGCAGCATTCCTGCAACGTCGGGCCCGACCATGCCCGGCCCCGATGACGGCTGGCGCCTCACCCGCACCACGCGCTCGCTCCCCGAGTCCCACCACAGTGTCCACGTCCCCGAGGGCGCCCCGTGGTGGCGCAAGGCACTGGCCTTCGCCGGGCCGGGGTACATGGTGGCGGTCGGCTACATGGATCCGGGCAACTGGGCCACCGACCTCGCCGGTGGCGCGCGCTTCGGCTACACGCTGCTCAGCGTCATCCTGATGTCGAACCTGATGGCGATGCTGCTGCAGACCTTCGCGGTCAAGCTCGGGATCGTGACCGGGCGCGACCTGGCGCAGGCGTGTCGCGATCACTTCTCGCGCCCCGTCTCCTTCGTGCTCTGGATCCTCTGCGAGATCGCGATCGCCGCGTGCGACCTCGCCGAGGTGATCGGGTCGGCGATCGCACTGAATCTCCTCTTCGGGATACCGCTGGTCTACGGCGTGGTCCTCACCGCGCTCGACGTGCTCCTGATCCTGATGCTGCAGCAGAAAGGATTCCGCTGGCTGGAGGCCTTCGTGATCGCGATGGTCGCCACGATCGGCGTCTGCTTCGCGGCGGAGATGTGGTTCTCGCGGCCAGAGATGGCGGGCATCCTGAAGGGGCTGGTCCCGACCGCGCAGATCGTCACCAATCCGGCGATGCTCTACATCGCGATGGGGATCCTCGGCGCGACCGTGATGCCGCACAACCTCTACCTGCACTCCGCCATCGTCCAGACGCGGAAGGTGTCCAACACCCCGGAGGCAAAGCGCGAGGCGATCAAGTGGGGCACCATCGACTCGACTGTCGCGCTCTTCCTGGCCTTCCTGATCAACGCGGCGATCCTGATCCTCTCGGCAGCCACCTTCCATGGCACCGCCCACGAAGGCGTCGCCGACATCGGTGATGCCCACGCGCTGCTCTCGCCACTGCTCGGCACTACGCTCGCCTCGACGCTCTTTGCCGTGGCGCTGCTGGCATCCGGCCAGAACTCCACCGTGACCGGGACGCTCGCCGGGCAGATCGTCATGGAGGGCTTCCTCGACATCCGCCTTCCGGCGTGGTTGCGGCGACTGATCACCCGCCTGATCGCCATCGTGCCGGCCGTGATCGTGACGGCGATGTATGGCGAGCACGGCGCGGGGAGCCTGTTGATCCTGTCGCAGGTGATCCTCTCGCTGCAGCTCTCCTTCGCGGTGATCCCGCTGGTCTGGTTCACGTCGTCGAAGGCGAAGATGGGCAGCTTCGTGAATCGCCCGCTGACGATCGCGGTGGGGTGGAGCGTGGCGATCGTGATCGCCGTGCTCAACATCTGGCTGCTGATCGGCACGGTGCGCGAATGGGCGGCGTAACCCGGCGGGTGGTCGTGGCCCTGCTGCTTGGTGCGGCACCGCTCGCGGCGCAGGCACGCGCACCAATCGAGACCGACCGGCCCGACTTCACCGAGTCGAGTGCCACGATTCCGAAGGGGCGCTGGCAGCTCGAGACGGGGTATACCGTCCAGCGTGCGCAGGGAACGACGCATTCGCTGCCGGAGTCCTTGCTGCGGGCCGGCATCAGCTCGCGTGCGGAGCTCCGACTCTCCCAGAATCTTTCGGCGACCGGGGGATCACTCTCCTTCGAGGACCTCACCGTTGGCGCGAAGCTCGCTCTCGGGAGCCAGCGGGGCATGCTCCCCGAGCTCGCCCTGCTGGTCCAGACCACCCTGCCGACGGGGGGCTCGCAGGTGACCGCCACCACGATGCTGCCCAGCGCCGTGCTGCTCGCGGGGTGGGAACTGGGTGGCCGGTGGTCGGTCGGCGGGAGCGCCATCGCCGGCCGCGAAGTCGACAATCACCTCGAACTGGCGGGCTCGGCGGTCGTGGGCTACACCCTGACCGATCGGTGGCGCAGCTACGCCGAGGTCTTCACGATCCAGCCCGTGTCGGGCAATGGTGGCGAGCGGGGCGAGTCGTACCTGAACGGGGGCCTGGCGCACCTCGTCACGCCGATGGTGCAGGTCGACGTGCGCTTCGGGGCTGGGATCGGTGGAAGTTCCGCACGCTACTTTGGCGGGGTGGGGCTCTCGCTCGGCTGGTAACGGTCTGAACTCTGCCGCGCCGAGCGGGTACCTTGCCATCATGCTCCGCCGCGTCGCCTCCTGCCTCATCCTCCTCACGGTCCTCTGGACCGGCCATGCTGCGGCGCAACGAATCGGGATCGCCATCGAACAGCGCCTGGCCGACGCGAGCGGCCTGTCGGTGGGAGACACCCTCTCGGTCTCGAGTCCGAACGGCGGTGCCCGCCGCGCTGCGGTGGTCGCCGCGATCGTCGAGCCGCGCGCCGACCCGGCCACGATCCTCCGGAAGGAATATCGCGTCCGCTTCCATCTGGCCGACCTCGCCGAGCTGCTCGGCCAGCCGGACCGGATCGATCGCGCCGCCATCCTGCTGCAGCCGGGCGTCAATCCGGATACCGCGCGCGTGCTGCTGGGTCGGACCGCCTTCGGCTACGAGCTGCACGGAACGGCGGATCTCGCGTCGAGCTCTTCAACCACCTTCCTCGTCGTTTCGCGCTTTCATCGCGCCATCGCCATCATCTCGGTGCTCGCGTCGGCGATCTTCCTGCTCTGCCTGATGCTGCTCAAGGTTGACGCACGCCGGCAGGACGTGGCAATGCTCCGCTTCATCGGCATCTCGCGCCGTACGGTCTTCATCGCGCTGCTGTTGGAGGCGGGCGTCATCGCCGCCGTCGGCGGGGTGCTCGGGATCGGCATCGCTGCCATCGCGAGTGCCGCGGTGAACGCCTTCTACCAGCAGACCTTTGCCACCACGCTGATCTTCTCGCTCCTCACCTGGCGGACCATCCTCGAGGCCGCGTTGCTCGGGCTGGTGCTCGGCCTCGGTGCCGGCGCGCTCGCCGCGTGGCGCCTGGTGCGCCTGCCGCCGCTGGTGCTGTGGGGGCGGGCCGGATGATGACCTGGCGGTGGGCCATCCGCGATCTGCTGCGACATCCGACCCGCAGTGCCCTTTCGCTCCTCGGCGTGGCTGTCGCGGCCGCGCTGCTGCTCGACATGGTGATGTTGAGTGGCGGGATCGAACGGTCCTTCGGCGAATTGCTGCGGAGCCGCGGCTACCAGCTGCGGATCTCGCCGCTCGGCACGCTGCCATTCGACACCGAAGCGACCCTCGGCGGCGTCACCACTCTCACGGCGGCGTTGCGCCGCGACGCGGCGGTCAGGGAAGTCGCGCCCGTCCTGGGGACCACGATGCAGGGGACGCATGGCCCTGCCGCGGCATCGCTGGTCACCTACGGCATCACCCCGGCGTCGCAGGGGATCTATGCGCTGGAGTCAGGCCTCGACCTCACCGCGACGGACACCATCGGCATTCTCCTCGGCGCTCCGGCCGCGACGCGCCTTGGCGCGGCCGTCGGCGACACCGTCGTCATGCGTGGTCGACTCGACCCGCAGATGGCGAATGCCGGCGCCGAGCGTCGGTTCGTGGTCCGAGGCATGGTGCGCTTTCTCTATGACGCTCGCGACCAGCCATCGGTGGCCGTCGCGCTGACGGCGGCGCAACGGCTGGGAGGTCCGGACCTCACCGACCGTGCATCGGTGCTGATGGTGCGCGTCGATGATGCGAGCGACCTCACCGCCGTGACCGCCCGACTTCGCGCGGCGCATGCCGACATCGCAGTCAACAGCATCGACGACCTCGTGGCGCAGTTCCGCTTGCGGTTGACCTACTTCCGACAGCTCTCGCTCATTCTCGGTTCGATCTCGCTGGTGGTGACCGTGCTGCTGGTGGGGACGCTGCTGGCGATCACGGTGAACGAACGGAGCGGCGAGATCGCCACGCTCCGCGCCATCGGTGTCGCGCGCGCGCATGTCGCGCTGCAGGTGGTGGTGCAGGGGCTGTTGCTGACGGTGCTGGGCGGTGCGGCGGGGATGGTCCTCGGCCTCGGCACCGCGCGCTGGCTTGATGCCATCCTGACCTCCTTCCCCGGCCTCCCTGCGGCGATCTCCTTCTTCGTGGCAGAGCCCGCCCCGCTGGCGATTGCGGCGGCGACCTTGTTGATCACCGGCGTGCTGGCCGGATTGCCCTCGGCATGGCGCGCGGCCTCGACCCCGATCGCCGCCGCCCTTCGGAGTGACGCGCCATGACCATCGTGCTGGATGCCCGCGACCTCGAACGCCGCCACGCCCTCGAAGGTGGCGAGGTCACGGCGCTGCGGGGCGTCTCGCTGCAGGTGCAGGCGGGTGAGTACGTCGCCATCGTCGGTCCCTCTGGGAGCGGAAAGTCGACCCTCCTCACGCTCCTGGGCGGGCTGGATCTCCCCACCAGCGGCACGGTGGCAATCCTCGGGACCTCGCTTGGCACCTTGCCGGACCGGGCGCTCACCCGGTTGCGGCTGGAACGGATCGGTTTCGTCTTCCAGCGATTCCACCTGCTGCCGGTGCTCACCGCGCGCGAGAATGTCGAACTCCCGATGGCCGAAATGGGAGTGACCCCGGCCGCGCGACGGGCGCGTGCCGAAGAGCTCCTGGCCTATGTCGGGCTCGCGGAACGGTCGGGGCATCGGCCGACCCAACTCTCCGGCGGCGAGATGCAGCGCGTCGCGATTGCACGGGCACTCGCCAATCGACCGGCGATCCTGCTCGCGGATGAGCCCACCGGAGAACTCGACGCTGCCACGGGCCGCGAGATCCTGGCGCTCTTTCGCCGGCTGCACGCCGACGGCACCACGCTGGTCGTGGTGACTCACGACGAGCGGGTAACCAGCGAAGCGAGCCGGGTGGTGCGGATGCTCGACGGGCGGATCGTCGACTGATGCGCTGGACACTGGCCCTTCGCCATCTGCTGGTGCGTCCTGGGCGTGCCGTGGTCCTGTTGGGCGGCTACGCGATCGGTGTGGCGGTGATGATCGTGCTGCTGTCGGTCGGGACGGCCATGCTGGAGCAGTCGCGCGACGTCGCACTGGTCGGCGGTGGCGATCTGACGGTCCTGCCGGAGGGAATCGACCTCGAGGCGATGCGCACCGGGGGGATGACCGGGCTCTTCTTCGGCATTGATCGCGCCCGCTTTGTGACCCGCGAGTTGCTCGGAGGCGCACGGCACCGGGCGACCGTCGCCGCCGTGGCTCCGGTGCTCGAGCGAAAGTGGATACTGCTCCACATCGGCGATTCCACCTGGACGGTTCGCGCCGGCGGCGAACTGCCTGATGCGATGCGTCGGGTCGGTAGTGCGGATGCGGTGGTGTCGGGGGAGTGGCGTGACGCGCCGCAGGATGTGGCGTGGCAGCAACCGAACGCCCAGATGTACTTCGATGCGCTGGACCATTTCCATCGGCCAGCGGGGAACGATTCGACGTGGGCCGAGTGGCATTACGTCAATCTGGTGGTGAGCGCCGACGAGTGGTGGTACATCACCTATCTCGTGGGCGGCGACGTGAACGGGACACGCTGGGGCGGGCAGCTGCTGGTGACGCGGCGTCGCCCCGATGGCGTGCACGAGCGTTTCGTGACCGAGGTGCCAGGGAGCGCGGTCCGGTTCGACACGACGCGCGCGGATGTGGCGCTCGGTGCGAGCACGATGGTGCAGCGCGACGGGGTCTACGAACTGCGCGGCAGTGCCGGGGCCACGCGCTTCCGGATCACGCTGCGGCCCGATCGGCACCGGCAGTTTCCGGCGGTCGAGCTGAGCGGTGGCGAGTTCCGCTCAGGCTACGTGGTGCCCGCGGTGACCGCGCGCGCCGACGGCGAACTGTGCACCGCGGCGGGATGCCGAGTGGTGCGGGACATCGCGGCCTATCATGACCACAATTGGGGGAGCTGGCGCGAGGTCACCTGGGAATGGGGGACCGCGCGGGGCGCGACCCACGCGCTCCTCTACGGCGGCGTCCGGCAGGGCGGTGCCCCGACCACCCGCGGGACGGCGCCGTACTTTCTGGCCCTGCTCGACACACTCGGGGTGCAGCAGGTCTATCGCTTTCGCGAAGTGAGCGGCTTCGGGGCCAAGCCAGTCGCGACGTATCCCGGGGTGACGTCGCCGGAATCGCTGCTGATCGTCGCCACCCGGCGCGACGACTCCTTGCGGGTGCGGGTGCGCATTCTCGATGTGCACGCGACGCGGCCCCGGAACGGCGGGGGCCGGATCTTCCTGCAGATGCGCGGGGCGTGGTCGGTGGTGGGGCGTGCAGCCGGCGTCGTCGTGGCTGACAGCGGCTTCGGCTTCTTCGAACGGTGGGTGACGGCGCCCTAGACCTCGATCTGCGGCAGGTGACGATCGACGTGCGTCGCCGCGAGCAGGAACCACTGGCCGATGTCGAGCGGCCCAAGGATCGGGTGGGTCATGTGATGGGCATCCCACGGGACGTCGAGGGTGCGCGCCAGGTTGATCGTCGTGATGCGACGCTCACGGAAGAGGACCAGCGCCTCGTGGACTGAATGGAAGCGACCGGTGGGCGCGACAACTTCCGGCGCGACAAGGGCGCGGGTCACCGTCCCGGCGCCGGCAATGACGCTGTCCATCGGTCGGGTGCGCAGGTCGGTCGCCGCCATGCCGCTGGCGGCTGTCACCGACTTGTGGATCCCGCGTTCGACCACGACGAGATGCTCCAGCGCGTCCATCGGCGACCAACGCTCCGGCGACGGGCGAACCGTCGCCTTGGCCTCGTCGAGCCGGGACACCACCCGCTCCAGATGGCGCAGGCTCGCCTCCAGGGCGGCCACCACGGCGGTGCGATCCAACGGGTCCACGGCACTTCTCCTTGATTCGGGGCTGACGAAATCTAGTTGCTGGCGACGAGTGTAGCTTTCCGGCATGTCCGACACGACACCGAACGAACCGACCGACATCCGCGCTGTTGGGCGGAGCCTCACCGACACGCTCGCGAAGGGATGGGAGAAGGGTCGGATCGACCTGATCATGACCGTCTTCAACGACGAGGCGGTCTTCGTCGAAACCCCCTTTTCCCAACCGCTTCGGGGCGTGGTCGCCATTCGGCAGTGGATGAGCGACATCCCCTACGCCCAATCCGAAACCACCTTCCAGACCGGCGAGATCTACACCGCCGGGCCGTGGTTTTCGACCGAGTTCACCCTTCGCTTCCGCCGCCGCAAGACCGGGCAGTGGGTCGAGGCGCGCGGCGCCTTTTTCGCCGAGACGGATGGGGAGTTGATCACCGAGCTCCGCATGTTCTGGCACCGCTGGAACGGCGGGCAGGAGACGTCGCTGCCATAGCGAGCGTCCCACGGTTCGGCGGGCTGTCCCAGGAACTGGACACTCCGCCGTGCTGAATTCTCCTAAGTTGTTGTCTCACAACGAGCTGGCTGTGGCACGGATCTGGTAATGCATGGGCAGGGTCCAGTTGGTTACTGCTCGCCGTTCGTCAGGAGGTCCCAATGCTCGCCCTCTTCGCTGTCGCCGCCTTCATGGCCCCGCTCGGGGGTACCCCGGCCGTGGCCGCGCCGACCGTTTCCATTGCACCCCTTACCCAGGCACCGCTTCGCATCACGCTGAACAACGGCGGGGATTTCACTCCCGGCGATCGCGTGCGGGTGCAGGTCGAGTCCGCCGAAGACGGCTACCTGATTGTCTTCCGAGTGGACGGCGACGGCCGGGTGCGGGTCCTCTTCCCGATCGATCCCGACCTTGACCCGTTCATCCGCGGCGGCCGGCGCTACGAGCTCCGCGGCCGCGCCGAACGGGAGTCCTTCCTCGCCGATGATCGCACCGGCAACGGCCTGGTCTATGCGGCGCTGGCGCAGGAGCCGTTCGACTTCCGCCGCTACGCCAGCGACGATCACTGGGACTACAACACCATTCGCCTGAGCGCCTGGGATGCCGATGCCGAGCCTGAGCTGACCGATCTGGTAAAGCGGATGGCGGGCAGCGGTCGCTTCACCTATGACGTGCTCGGCTATCGCGTCCATGGTGGGGCGTACATCTCCGGCGGCGGCGGCATCGTCTCGCCGGCCGGCTACGGCAGTCCGTTCTACGATCCCTACTGGTCGTGCCTTGCCTGCGGCTACGGTATCCGGCAGAGTGGCGTGAACATCCGCGTCGGGATCGGCGGTGGCTGGGACCTCTACGATCCATGGGGCCGCTACGACCCTTGGTACTACGATCCCTATCGGTACAGCCGCTACGGGTACGGCTATGGCTACGGCTATGGCGGTTACTACGATCCGTGGGATTGGCGCTACCCTGGCCAGTATCGGCCGATCACGGTGATCAACTTGCCGCGGCCGCAGGTTCCGAACACCGCCTACGGCTACCGTGCCCGTCCGCGGACGCCGGTCGCCGGCGGGCTGGCGCCGGACCTGACGCGGGTCGTCCGTGGCAACACCCGTCCCGACGCGCCGCCGCCTTCGAGCGGGGGCCGGGCTCGTGGTCGCGACGATCAGCCGACCCGTGCGACGCCGCGGCCGAACGAGCCGCAGCGCCAGGATCGGACTCAGGGGAGTAAGGGGTCCCAGCCGGATCGCGGTGGGTCACGGCCGAGCTCGAATCCGCCGGCGAGCAGTCCCCCGCCGAGCAGCCCTCCGCCGGCCTCGTCTGGCGGGACTCGGGCTCGCCCGCGCCCCGGTGGTGGCGACGAGCTGGTGACGGCGCCGACGCAGTCGATCGCGCCGCAGATGGATCGCCGTGGCGACGTGCGGCCGGTCGTGGCGCCGGTGGTTGAGCAGAGCCGCCGCGCCTCGGAGGAGCCGACGCCGGTCTTCCGCGAGCCGTTCCGTGCCCGCCCGGATGTGAATGCGAGCCGCGCAGAGCCGCAGCGGACTGAGCCGAGCCGGAGTCAGCCGGTGTACCGTGAGCCGCCCCGCGCCGAGCCGTCTCGCGGAGAGCCGCAGCGGGTGGAGCGTCAGGCTCCGCCCCAGCGGGTCGAACCGCGGCGCAGTGAGCCGCAGCGGGTCGAGCGGCAAGCACCGCCGCGCAGTGAGCCGGTGAGCCGTGCGGCTCCACCGTCGTCACCGCCGCCAGCCGCCCCGCCGGCCTCGACTTCGGGCCGGTCTCGCCCCAGGCCGTAGTGGCTTGCCGCTCGTGAAAACAATCAACCTCGGGTCGCCGTGATGGCTGCCCGAGGTTGATGCGTTGTACGCTGTTGGCGCTTCGGGTCAGCCGTGCGCCCGCGCGTAGGCGAGGCCCCACTCCATCAACTCGGCGCTCCGGAGACCGACCGCCATCGCCGCGTCGATCGCGGCCTGCTCGTCCATCCCCTTGTCGATGATGAAGTAGGGGATCAGCGCCCCGCCGACGCGATTGGCCGACGCGCAGTGGAGGATCGTCGGCGTGTCGGCATGGGCCCGGACGGCCGCGAGGATCCGCTCGAGCAGCTCCGTGCTGAGTGCACCGGAGTTCACCGGGATGTTGACGTACTCGATGCCGAGCTCGGCGAGGGTCGCGGCTTCATCGAACGGACGGGGCTCCATCGGGTCGCGGAGGTCGATGACGGCGGTGACCCCCGAGGCCTTGGCGGCGGTGAACATCTCGGCGGAGGGTTGGCCGGCGGTGGCCAGCCAGGGGAGGGGCAGGGCGGCGTTCGTGGCGCCCTGGATCGATTCGAGCAGGGACATCGGTGGTGCTCCATCTTCGGGGGGAGGTGCAACTCCCAGGAATATACCAAGCCGTCGGGGCGCCCCCGGGCTCGGTGGCGCTAGATTTCGGCATGTCCGCGATCACCGTCGCCCTGGCCCAGTTCCGCCCCGCGAAGGGCGCCCCCGGTCCGAATCTCGACCGGATCGAGGCGCTCTTCCGGACGCTGGCGAGCTCCCCCGAGCCCCCCGCCGTCGTGATCCTTCCCGAGGGCACCCTGACCGGGTACTTCCTCGAGGGTGGCGTCCACGAGCACGCCCTGACCGCCGATGCGCTCTTCGGCATGCTGCAGGCGCGGCACGCGCGCTCCGGTGCCCCGCCGATGGAGGTCTGCCTCGGCTTCTACGAGCGCGGCATCGACCGACTCTACAACTCGGCGATCTGGGCCGCCCTCGGCGGCGACGACGCCGGGATCCGCCACGTCCACCGCAAGATCTTCCTCCCCACGTACGGCGTCTTCGACGAGGAGCGTTTTCTCGACGCGGGCCGCGAC
Source organism: Gemmatimonadota bacterium (assembly GCA_016720805.1). Lineage (NCBI taxonomy): Bacteria > Pseudomonadati > Gemmatimonadota > Gemmatimonadota bacterium. The sequence continues at coordinate 351,528 of JADKJZ010000014.1, forward strand.
GTGCAGGCGTTCGACGCGCGCATCGGTCGCGTGGCGATGCTGGTCTGCGAGGACGCGTGGCATTCGATCACGCCGACGATCGCCGCCGTCGATGGCGCGCAGTTCCTCGCGATCGTCGCGGCGAGTCCGGCGCGCGGGCTTGAACCCGATCCGGTCCATCCCGGGACGCCCGGCTCGATGGGGCGCTGGGAGCGGCTGGCGCGCGACATCGCCGGTGAACACGGGGTTTATGTCGCGCTGGCGCAGCTGGTCGGCTTCGAAGGCGGCAAGGCGTTTCCGGGCGGTTCGCTGCTCACCGGCCCGAGTGGCGACGTGCTGGTGCGCGCGCCGCTCTTCGAGGACGCGACGATCCAGGTCACGCTGCCGCTTGACGAGATCGCGCGGGTCCGTTCCGGCGCGCCGCTGCTCGCCGACCTCGAGGCGCGGCTGCCCCACCTGATCGAGTCGCTGCAGCGGGCCCGTGGTCGCGGTGGCGATGCGTCCGTCACGGAACGCGGTGCGATGCCTCGCGCGTCGGCGGTCGCATCGCGCGGTGGCGGTGTCCGGCCGCATGGCACGCTGGCCATTGATGCCGCGCTCACCACCCGCTGGCTGGTGGAGTTCCTTCGCGACGAGGTGCAGCGCCGGCGCGGCTTTGGTCACGTCGTGCTGGGGCTCTCGGGTGGCGTCGATTCGGCCGTCGTCGCCTATCTGGCCGCCGAGGCCTTTGGTCCGAGGCAGGTCACGGCCGTCCGGATGCCGTACCGAAGCTCGAGTCGTGAGTCGCTCGATCATGCGCAGTTGGTGATCGACGCGCTCGGCCTCAACGCGCGGACCGTCGACATCTCTGCCGCCGTGGATGGTTACGCCGCCGCGTGCGGCGACACGCCCAGCGCGGCGCGCCTCGGCAACGTGATGGCGCGCACCCGGATGCTGGCGCTGTTCGACCTCTCGGCGGCACTCAACGCGCTCCCGCTCGGCACCGGCAACAAGAGCGAACGCCTCCTCGGCTACTTCACCTGGCACGCCGACGATGCGCCGCCGGTGAACCCGATCGGCGACCTCTTCAAGACCCAGGTCTGGGCGCTCGCCTGTCACCTTGGCGTACCCGACGCGATCGTGAACAAGCCGGCCTCCGCCGACTTGATCGTCGGCCAGACCGACGAGGCCGACTTCGGCATCCGGTATGACCGTGCCGACGGCATCCTCGACCTGCTGCTCCACGGCCACCTCGACGAGACGGTGATCGCCGCCGGCTACAGCGCCGAAGAGATCCGGCTGGTGCGCAAGCGGCTCGACGCCACACATTGGAAGCGGAAGCTGCCGAGCGTGGCGATGCTGAGCCAGACGGCGATTGGGGAGTATTATTTGCGGCCGGTGGATTATTGAGCCGTTAGTCGTTGGTCGTTAGTCGTTAGAGGCTCCGCCACCAGCCCGGCGAGAGCGACTTCGCGACGCGTCCGGAACGACTAACGACTAACGACTAACGACTCAGGACTCGCCACGTGACGATCCCCGACTTCCGACCCATGTCCCACTCTCGCGGCGAAATCTCGACGCTGGTGATGCCGCACATGGCCAACATCCTCGGCGACCTCTTCGGCGGGAACCTGATGGCGATGGTCGACCAGGCGGCGGCGATCGCGGCGATCCGCCACGCGGGGGGGGCAGCGGTGACGGCATCAATCCACCGCGTCGACTTCCGCGAGCGGATCCCGATGGGGTCGCTGGTGACCTGTCACGCCACGGTGGATTTCGTCGGCAACTCGTCGATGGACATCACGGTGGAAGTGATGTCGGAGAAGCCGAGCACCGGCGAGCGGCGGAACACGCACACGGCGCACGTGGTCTTTGTGGCGATCGATGACTACGGCCGGCCTCGTCGGGTCCCGCGGCTCGTAGCGGAGACCGAGGAAGAGAAGACGCGCTACGCGGCGGCCGACGCGTACCGCCGGGAGCACGGCACCAAGTGAGTCGGCGCCGTGCGGTGGTGGTGCTGAGTGGCGGCGGCGCGAAAGGCGCGGCGCACATCGGCGCAGCCCGGGCCCTGGCCGAGCACGACATCGAGGTGGTGCACTGGATCGGGACGTCGATGGGGGCGGTGATTGCGGCAGCGCTCGCGTCGGGGACGCCACACCAGGTGATCCTCGAGCGCTTCCTGGCCGTCAAGCGCGAGGACGTCCTCGCGCCGGACCGTGTGGCACTCTTCCGGGGCATCTGGGCCAAGGCGCTGCTCAAGCCGGAACCGTTTCGCCGGGCGATTGCCGAGTTCATGCCGGTGCAGACGTTCGCGGAGCTGGTGACGCCGTGCACCATCACGGCGGTGGATGTGCAGACAGGGAAGGAAGTGGCGTTCGGAACCGGGGGGATCGATGCCCCGCTGGTCGACGCCGTGGTGGCCTCGTGCGCGCTGCCGCCGTGGTTTCCTCCGGCGTTGGTGCACGGCCGCGGCTACTATGATGGCGGGCTTCGGGCGGTGATGCCCTTGCCGTTTGCCGCGGGGATCGAGTGCGATCTCGTGGTCGCGATTCACACCGGCCCGGGCTTTGACGAACAGGGCGAGGTGGTCTCGGTGCCGCCACCGTTCGTCGCGGCGACCGATACTGCCATTGGCTGGCTGATGGCGAGCAACACCGAGTTGATGCGCGACCAGTGGCTTGCCCGACCGGGGGCGCCGCCGTTGCTCTGGGTTCGGCCGACCTCGGACCGTGGCGCCACCTTCGCGATGGAGCGGATCCCCAAGTACGCCGACCTCGGCTACGTCGAGACCCGCAAGGCGCTCGACGCGCTCTGATGGTGCAGCATCCCCCTACCTGCTGATGGAGTGGTCATGACTGGATTCTGGCGCCTGGCGCATTTCGTCTCGTTCGTGATGTGGATCGGTGGTGGGATGGGCGTGATGGTCGCGGGCGCAGTGATGAAGAAGCTCGAGCGCACGCTCTGGGGCGGCGTCGCCGACGTGCAGGCAGGGATCTACCGCTACCTGATTGGGCCCGGCTCGATCATCGCCGTGGTCTCCGGGCTGATCCTCACGCTCCGGATGTACAACGGCATGTCGGTGCAGGTCGGGCCCTGGCTCGGGATGATGCAGGGCTTCGGCCTCCTCGGCGCGCTGGTGACCCTGCTCGGCGCGATGCCGGCGGCCGGCAAGCTCACTCGGCTCGAGGCGGTCGGTGAGACGGCGGCGGCGTTCGACGCGGCGCGGAAGCGGATGGTCCTCGCCGGCATGGTCGGCGGCACGCTCTCGGCCCTGGCGCTGGTTGCCGGCGCACTCTACAAGCTCGGATGACCATCACCCGGCGCGACCTGCTGGCGCTCGCGGCGGCGATGCCCGCCTTCCGCGGGCTGGCGAACGCGCCGTTGCCGACGCGTGCCCGGGGTGCGCTGCCGCACGACGCGGCGCCCGACGACGAGGCGGCGTGGGAGCGGATCGGCCAGCAGTTCGTGATCGAGGGGACGCACCTCAACACCGGCACGGTCGGCTCATCGCCGCTGCCGGTGATCGAGGCGACGATCCACCACCTCCGCGCCTTCGAGCGGATGATCGGCCAGGAGGCGGTCGACGGCGTCGCGCTGCACGCGGAGCTCGAGGCCTTCCTTGGCGCGTGGCCGGGATCGGTGGCGGTGGTGCGCAACACCACCGAGGCGATGAGCATCGTCGCGGCGGGGATCGACCTGCAGGCGGGCGATGAAGTCGTGTCGACGACGCACGAGCACATCGGCGGGCGCTGTTGCTGGGAACTGCTCGCGAAGCGCCGTGGCGTGGTCTACAAGACCTTCACTCCGCCACTCAATCCTATGAGCGAGGCGGAACTCGCGGCGGCGTGGATGGCGCAGGTGACGCCGCGCACCAGAGTATTTTCCATCTCGCACGTGCTGTTCTCGACGGGGATGATGCAGCCGGTGCGGGCACTGGTGCGGATGGCGCGCGAGCGCGGCATCATCACGGTGATCGACGGGGCGCACCCGCCCGGCCTGCTCGAGCTGAACCTGCGCGACCTCGACGCCGACTTCTACGCGTCGTCGCCGCACAAGTGGCTGCTGGCCCCGAAGGGAACCGGGCTGCTCATTGTGAGGCCCGATCGGATGGCGACGACCTGGCCGTTGATCGGCTCCGGCGACTGGGCGGCGACCGACATCAAGCGATTCGAGCATGTCGGGACCAGCAATGAATCGCTGCTGGCCGGACTGCGCGCCGCGGTCCAGTTCCAGCAGACGATCGGTCGGCGGGCCATCGAGCTCCGCGCCCGTGGCCTCGCGACGCAGTTGCACACGATGCTCGCCAAGCTGCCGCGCGTCGAGATCGTGTCACCGACACGACCGGAGTTCCGGGCAGGGATGGTGGCGTTTCGGATGGCAGGGACGACGGCGCAGGCGCTGCAGGGCTATCTGGGGGCGCAGCGGATCAGGACACGGCGGATTGCGGAGTCGAACCTGGAGTATCTCCGCCTGAGCACGCACATCTACACCTTCCCGCGCGACCTCGAGCGGACGGTGGCCTTGCTCAAGGATGCGCCGCGCGGCTGAGCGGCGCCGGTGAGGCAGGCGCTGCGAACGGGGCAGATCGCGCATCGGGCAACGCGGGCCGTGCAAATGAGCGCGCCGAGTTCCATCAGGGCCTGATTGGTGGCCCAGGCGGAGGGGCCGCGGCGCGGGACGAGTGCCTTGGCGGTGTCCCAGAGGATGTGTTCGCCGGCGGCACCCTTGGGCAGGTCGGGATGGAAGACGCGGCGCAGCACGCGCGCCACGTTGGTGTCGACGGCGGGCTCGGCCGACTCCCAGGCGAAGGATGCCACCGCGCCGGCGGTGTAGCGCCCGACGCCGGGGAGGGCGCGCAACGCATCGGCATCCTGTGGCAGATTGCCGTCGTGGTCCGTCACCACGGTGCGAGCGAGGGCATGCAGGTTGGCAGCACGCCGATAGTAGCCGAGGCCGGCCCATGCTTCGCGAACGCGATTGGGGCGTGCGGCGGCCAGATGCTGGATGGTCGGGAAGCGGTCGAGGAAGCGGTGCCAGTAGCCTTCGACGCGGGAGACCTGGGTCTGCTGCAGCATCACTTCGGAGACGAGCACCTGGTACGGATCGCGGGTCCGACGCCACGGCAGGTCCCGGCCGTGCTGGCGGAACCACGCCACGAGTCGGCGCTTGAAGCGGAGGCGGTGCGTCCGCGCATCGGGGATGGACTTGGGGCTCACCGACGGACAAGATAAGGGGGACGATGTCGAGTCAGCATGAGGGGAGGAGCCGTTGAGCGGAGTCGTCGCGCAGGTCCAGCACCGTGCCGGGCGGATCGTGCTTGACACGCTCTCCGCGGTCGGTCGCTTTGCGCAACTGGTCGCCGAGATGGGGCGCGGGCTGGCGGAGTGGCGGATCTGGCTGCCCCGCACTCGGGACGAGTGCTGGAGCATCGGCGTCGGCTCGCTCTTCATCGTGCTGCTGATCTCCTCCTTCGCCGGCGCGGTGACCGCCCTGCAGGCCGGCTACCAGTTCACCGGCAACATCCCGATCTACGTGGTCGGCTCGTTGGTGACGGAGTCGATCGTGCTGGAGCTCGGGCCGGTGCTCGTGGGACTGGTCCTGGCCGGACGCATCGGCGCCCGGTATGCCGCCGAACTCGGGACGATGCGGGTCACCGAGCAGATCGACGCGCTCGAATCGCTGGGACGCGCGCCATCGTCGCACCTGCTCGTGCCGCGCGTGATGGCGTGCCTGATCATGATCCCGATGCTGGTCATCATCGCCGACGTGACGGGCGTCCTCGCGGGCTGGGTGGCGGCCAAGCAGGCGCTGCCGATCTCCGACCAGGACTTCATCTATGGCGCGCGCGTCTACTGGCGGCCGTTCGATGCCTACTACTCGGTCATCAAGGCCTTCTTCTTCGCGGGGGCCATCGGGCTCATCTCCTGCTACCGGGGCTTCACGACCCAGCAAGGGGCGGAGGGCGTCGGTCGCGCCACCACGGGCGCGGTGGTCACCATCTCGGTGGTGATCCTGCTGCTCGACACACTCCTCGCCAAGCTGTTGCTGAACTAGATGATCGAGATCAAGAACCTCGCGAAGCGCTTCGGCGCCCAGGTGATCCTCGACGGCGTGGATCTCGTGGTGCAGGAAGGGGAGACGATGGCGCTGCTCGGCCCCTCGGGGACCGGCAAGAGCGTCCTGCTCAAGCACATCATCGGGCTGATCCGGCCAGACGCCGGCGAAGTGATCGTCGACGGGCAAAACGTCGCCCTGCTCGGGCGCAAGGACCTCTCGGCCCTGCGCGGCACCATCGGGTATGTCTTCCAGAACGGGGCGCTGTTCGACTCGATGAATGTGTACGAGAACATCCGCCTCGGCCTCACCAAGCCGGAAGAGTTCGGCAACAAGGAAATTGCCGAGGCACGGGTGGCCGAGTGCCTGCGGCTGGTGAACCTGGTGCCCGAGACGCTCAAGAAGATGCCGGCCGAATTGTCGGGCGGGATGAAGAAGCGGGTCGGCATTGCCCGGGCGATCGCCGGACGGCCGAAGTACCTGTTGTACGACGAGCCGACGTCGGGGCTCGACCCGGTGAACTCCGACATCATCGACGCGCTGATCAAGCGCCTCGACACCGAGCTGGGCGTCACCTCGATCATGGTGACCCACGACGTGCGCGGCGCGTTCCGCACCGCCGACCGGATTGCCCTGCTCACGGCGGGGAAGGTCGTGGCGGTGGGAACGCCGGCCGAGTTCCGCGAATCGACCGTACCCGAGGTCCGCGCGTTCCTGGAGCGCGACTTCGACAACGAGCCTCTCTGACCATGAGCAACTGATGCACTCCTATCACAAGGAAGCCACCGTCGGCGCCGTCGTCATCGTGGCCATCGCTGCGTTCATTGGCGGAACGCTCTGGCTGCGCGGGAAGTCGATCGGCAAGCCCGAATTGAACGTGGTCTTCGCCGACATCGGCAACCTCAAGGAGGGGGCGCCGGTGCGCATCTCCGGGGCGCCGGTGGGCCGCGTCGAGGAGATCGTGTTCGAAGGCGTCGGCAAGGTGCGCGTCGGCGTGGTCTTCTCGGTGGACAACATCACGCCCGCCGCGACGGCGCGCGCCTCGATCGGCTCGATCGGGATGCTTGGCGACGCGGTGATCAACCTCGACCCGGGCCAGGGCGCCCCGCTCGCCCGCGGCGCCACCATCCAGGGGACGACCGAGGTGGGCCTGTTCGACAAGGGCGCCGTCCTCGCCGATCAGGCCACGGTCGCGATGACGTCGCTGAACAAGATGCTCGACACCGCCCTGGTGGTGGAGCTCAAGCAGACGTTGGCCGCGAGCCAGCGGTTGCTGAGCTACTATGGCGACGCGAAGAACGGTCCGACCGCGGAAGTGAATGCGACGATGCGGGCACTGCGGACGACCTCGGCGCGGCTCGACTCGACGCTGGCTGGTGTCGACGCTCCGGCGCTGACGGCACGGCTCGACACCACCATGCGGTCGGCGGGGAACCTCTCCGACCGCCTGGCCGCCACCAGCACGCGGGTCGATGCCATGCTGGCCCGGATCGAGCGCGGCGAGGGCACCCTCGGGAAGCTCGCCAGCGATACCCTGCTCTACAGCGACTTGCGGCGCACGATGAAGGCGACGGCCGACTTGATCGACGAGATCAAGAAGAACCCCGGCAAGCTGGGGATCACGATCCGGGTCTTCTAGGGAACTTGTCCCCGGTGGGTGGCGTATCCGAGGTTAGACTTTGGGGCGGCTCATCCGGTCGCCCCGTTCGTTGCGCGCCAATTCCCGGGAGTTCCCGTGTCCGACATGCAGCAGCACATCCGCGGCATCCTCCTCGCCCTGGGCGAGGACCCCGACCGCGATGGTCTCCAGAAGACGCCCGAGCGGGTCGAGAAGGCACTGCAGTTCCTCACCCAGGGGTACCAGCAGAGCGCCGAGCGGGTGATCGGCGACGCCCTCTTCGAGGAGACGCACCACAACATGGTGCTGGTCCGCGACATCGAGTTCTACTCGATGTGCGAGCACCACATGCTGCCGTTCTTCGGAAAGGCGCACGTCGCCTACATCCCGGGCGGGAGGATCGTCGGGCTGTCGAAGATGGCGCGGGTGGTCGATGTCTTCGCGCGGCGGCTGCAGGTGCAGGAGCGGATGACGGACCAGATCGCGGATGCGCTCGGGAAGGAGCTGCAGCCGCGAGGCGTCGGCGTGGTGCTCGAGGCGCAGCACTTCTGCATGATGATGCGCGGGGTGCAGAAGCAGGACAGCAGCACGATCACCTCCGCGATGCGCGGCGCCTTCCTCGACGACCCCGCGACGCGCGAGGAATTCCTCCGCCTGGTCCACAGCCGCTCACGATGATTCAGGTCACCTTCTCGGCACCAGTGCGGCGGTCCCGACCGTGGATCGCAACGTCTCCGGCCTGATGATCCAGCGGGCGGGCGAATCGTTGCTGTTCGATTGCGGCGAGGGACGCAGCGGCAGATGATGCGCTACGGCACCGGCTTCCTGGTGAACGACATCTTCCTGACGCACTATCACACCGATCACACCCTCGGCATCCCGGGACTGCTGCGCGGGATGTCGATGCAGGCGCGCACCGCGCCGCTCCGCTTTCACGGGCCGCGTGGCGCCGAGCGTCAGATCGGCCAGTTGGTGGCGCTGGGGATGGACCGGACGAAGTTCGAGGTCGAGATCGTCGAATTGAAGCCGGGTGATGTGTTGCCGCGCGGGGACTACGACCTGATGGTCGGCGAGGCGTCGCACCGCGGCGAGTGCCTCTCGTACGCCCTGGTCGAACACGAGCGGCTCGGGCGCTTCGACCCCGAGCTGGCGCGATCGCTGGGCATCCCCGAGGGGCCGCTCTGGGGGAAGTTGCACCGTGGCGAGGCGGTGCCGGATGGCAGCGGCCGGATGGTGACGTCGGAGGCGCTGGTCGGCCCGGCGCGTCGCGGTCGCAAGGTGGTGTACACCGGCGACACGGTGCCGTGCGAGAGCGTGCGCGTTCTGGCACAGGGTGCCGACCTGCTGATTCACGAGGCGACGTTCGGCGAGGACGAGAAGGAGCGCGCCCTCGAGACGCGGCACAGCCTCGCGCGCGAGGCGGCGATGGTGGCGCGCGACGCGGGCGTGCGCCAGCTCTACCTCACCCACATCTCGGCGCGCTACAGCCGCGAGGCCCCCGAGCTTGCGGCGCAGGCGCGCGCGGTGTTTCCCGATACCACGATTGCACGGGACGGGATGATCGTCGAGGTCGGGTTCGGGGACGACACGAAGGTGTCATCCTGAGCGAAGCGACGGCGTAGCCGGCGCGGAGTCGAAGGACCTCTTGTGTGGCGCGCGGCTCGGGGCTCGCTGACGCTGCGGTCCGACGTCGCACGCCGGCGGTGACGGGCCAATGCGCCTGGGAAAGAGGGGCGAGGCATGCCTCGCCCCTACGCGGTCCTCGCGTCAACGACCCCGACTCCGCGCGCCCCTCAACATCCCCTTAAGCGTGAAGCGGGCCCGGCGCTGGGGGGCCGGGCGAGCGGGTTCCGTGTCGTCGAGCCCTCTCCTCCGCCGGACGTGCCGATTGCGGCGCCCCCGACATGCTTCATAGGGGGCGCCGCGGCGAAGACGCTTGGAACACGCGAGACCGGAGCCCCCAGGCTGGGCCCGCGGGGCACCGCGGTCTGACGGCCGCGGCCGAAAGCCGTTACGCCATGCTCTGGATGTACCGCTCCACGTCGAACTTGCCGGATGCCGCCTTGAGGGACATGTAGCGCACGGTGCCGAAGACCGGGCGACGGTAGAAGGGGCGGTCGAACTTCCCGAAGCACCAGAGGATGCCGCCGTAGCTGTTCGGGTCGCGGCCGTCGAGCGAGTACTTGTTGTTGAGGTGTTCCAGGAGCCGGAGGGCGCGCTCCGGGTTTTCGGTCCAGCCGATGATGCTCTTCCCCCACAACATCCGCATGTAGTTGTGCATCCAGCCATCGCGCAGGTAGGAACGCTGCGCGGCGTTCCAGAGCTCGTTGTCGGTCCGCGCAAACTCGAGCTCGTCGTCGCGGTAGAGGGTGCGCGGGTCATCGCTATGGTCGGCGAGTTCCTTTTGCGCCCACTCCGGCACGGCGGCCATGGTGCGGTGCCTCGGCTCGAAGCGGCAGAGGTTGAACGCGAGCTCGCGCCAAGTGAGGGTCTCGTCGAGAAATTTGTCGTACTGCTCCGACGGCCCCTCTGACTTGGCGGTGAGGAGCATCTCGTGCACCGAGACGTGCCCGAAGTGGAGCCACGGCGACAGCTTCGAAGTGGCGTCGACATTCGGGTCGTTGCGCTCCAGGTAGCGCGGCAGGCCGTGTTCCGCGAACCAGTCGAGTCGGGTGCGGGCGGCCACGCTGCCACCGCGCCAGCCACGTGCCGGGGCGACCGAATGATCAATCGGGCAGCCCGCAACGAGCTCGGCGATCCGCTCCTCGGTCACGATCGTCGGCTCGAACGGCAGTGACACTGGGGTGGTGTGGCGCGGCGTGCTGTTCGGCACCGGCTGCAGCCAGCTATCGAGGTCCTTCATCAGCACCGGGCGAATGTGCCGCGCGCCGCTGAACGCCTTCTCCAGCGACTGGGCCGGGACCACGGTCGCTGAATCGACCGCCACCACCGGCGCATCGATCGCCTCGCGCAACTGCTTGAGCTGCCGCGGCATGATGAAGGTCGGGAACCAGTCGGTCACCACCAGCGAGGCACGAGCGGACAACGCCTTCAGGTTGGCATGATGGTCGACGCCATCGCCCTGCACCCGCTGGTCGAGGAAGTGGGCGAACTGGATTCCCTTCTTGGCGAACCCCGCCGCCATGTCGATCACCCCTTCGAGCATGAAGGTGTGGAAGCGGTCGCTCGCCCATGGATAATCCGGCCGCAACGAGAAGTAGGCGAGCACCGGCACGCCGAGTTCATCCGCCTGCTCGATGGCATACTCGAGGGCGAAGTTGTCGTGCGCCCGTTGGGTGACCTGGATCCAGTAGAGGACGAATTCGCCCCCCGCGCGGGGGCGGAGGTGGGAGGCGCCGGCGGGGAGCCAGAGGCGGGCATCGGAGAGCGGGGCGGAGCCGAGGGAGGGGGCCGCGGGGGGGGGGGCTGCCCTGGAGCGGCGTGCGGGGGGGGCGGCGGGGGGTGAAAGGTCCGGGAGGGGACGAAAGCGGCCGAGCCTCCTGGCCACCCGTCACGAACTCTACCCCGAGGGGCGGTGGAGGGGTGGCGCGTTGTTTTGGGGCCCCGGGGGGGCGCCCCGGCCCGCGGCCCCACATCTCACGCCCTTCGACCGGCCGTTACCCTTGCTCCCACCCCCCCGCCCGCCATATCTTGTCGGCCCCAACAGGGGGCTGTAGCTCAGCTGGGAGAGCGCTGCATTCGCATTGCAGAGGTCAGGGGTTCGAACCCCCTCAGCTCCATCTGCCCGATCCGGCCCGCCGGTTCGGGCATTGTTTTTGCCCCCTCGCTGGGCATGTCGCCCAAGCTCCTCGCCCTGACCACAACTGCCTCCGCCCTGAATCGACCCGTCGAGCCTCGACCGGTCGAGCCGTCGGCGCCCGCTGTCTCCCGGATTGCCTCGTCTCTGGACGGGGTGGCCGGGGGGCAGGCGGGTGCCACCCCCCTTCAGGTCCTGCCCAATTCCCGGGCGACCAAGGGGACGTCCATTCGGGCGCTTCGCGAGGATCCGACCCCTGAGGGGGTCCGGCTGTCGGAAGTTGTGGGGGCGCTCTCCTTTGCCCTGGACCTCACCGAGGGCCAGCCGTTGGGGCACGCGGTCCGTACCACCCTTATTGGGATGCGGATCGCGGACCACCTCGGCCTCGCCGATGAACAGCGTTCGGCCCTCTTCTATACCCTCCTCCTCAAGGACCTCGGCTGCTCGTCGAATGCTGCCCGGCTCTCCTCCCTCTTCGGGGCGGACGATCGCCTGGTCAAGCATGCCTACAAGCTGACCGACTGGACCTCGACCTCCGACACCGCCAAGTACGTCTTCAAGTACTCGATGCCCGGGAAGTCGAAGGTCGCCAAGGCGTGGCGCACGCTGATGATCGGGCTCCGGAAGGAGGAGACCGAGGCCGAGGTGGTGCAGACGCGCTGCGAGCGCGGCGCCGAGATCGCGCGGATGCTGCACCTGCCGCGTGGCGTCGCCGAGGGGATCCACTCGCTGGATGAGCATTGGGACGGCAACGGCAAGCCGTTCGGCACGCGCGGCTCGGGGATCCCGATGCTGTCACGGATCGCCTGTCTGGCGCAGACGATGGAAGTATTCGTCTCCTCGTTCGATGTCCGCACCGCGTACGAGATGGCGCATGCACGGCGTGGTCGTTGGTTCGACCCGGTGCTCGTCGATTGCCTCGACGCCTTCCAGATGGACAGCGAGTTCTGGGGCGGTCTGCAGCATGCTGATTCGCTCGCGGCGTTGCACGCCAAGGAGCCCGAGGATCAGGTGATCCGGCTCGACGACGCACAGCTTGACACCGTGGCTGAGGCGTTCGCGCGGGTGATCGACGCGAAGTCGCCGTTCACCGCCACGCACTCGCAGAACGTCGCCATCCTCTCGGTGCGAACCGGTGAGGCGATGGGTCTCGACGCGCGGGAGCTGCGCACGCTCAAGCGCGCCGCACTGCTGCACGACATCGGCAAGCTCGGCGTGAGCAACACGATCCTCGACAAGCCGGCGGCACTCGACGATATCGAGTTCGAGTCGATGCGGCAGCACACCCGTTTCTCGCTCGAGATCCTCAAGCGGGTCTCGCGCTTCCGCCAGTTCGCCGCGACGGCGGCGGCGCACCACGAGCGGCTCGACGGCACCGGCTACCACCTCGGCCTCAAGGGCGACGAGATCGGCAAGCTGGCGCGGATCATCGCGGTTGCCGATGTGACCGAAGCGATCTCGGCCGACCGGCCGTATCGCTCGGGGATGCCGCTGCCGCAGGCGATCGGCGTGCTCGACGCGCTGGTGGCGAAGCAGCACCTCGACCCGGCCGCAACCGAAGCGCTCAAGGGGTGGTTCACCTGCCTCCCGGGGGCGCTCCCCCGGCAGGAGACCATGGCCGCCTAGGCCATTCCGCCCCGACGCGCTGGCCTCCGGGCCGGCGCGGTAGCACCTTCCTGCATGACCCCCCTGATCGTCGTTCACCGTTGCGAGGGCTCGGCCCCATGCTGACGAACCAAATCATGTTGGTTGGGCTTTCCGTGTTGATCACCGCCTGCAGCAAGCCCGCCGACGATGCAGGCAAGGACGCCGCCGCCGTGCCGCCAGAAGCAGCGGCGCCCGCCGGTCGCGTGGCGCCGGTCGACGTTGGGCACGAGGAGCTGGAGGCGTACGAGAGGGGGATCATCGCCGAGACGGAACTGGCGGTCGCGGCCGAGGGGAAGGCGGCGAGTGCGACGACGCCTGAGGCGCGGGCGGCGGCAGCCCAGGCGAAGTGGGAAACGGCCACCATCCCAGCCGCGGCGAAGGCGGTCGGGTTGAGCGAAGGGCGGTACCGCGAGGTCCGCGGTGCGATCAATCGGGCGTTCGAGAACCTCGACTACCAGGGAAAAATCGACGGGCCGATGGAGATGGATACGATGCTGGCGTCGCCCCCGCTCAAGGCGCGGCTGACGGCCGATCCGTTCGGGCACCTCACGCCAACGGCGGCGGCGGGGCTCAAGGGGCGGCTGGACCGGCTGACGCCGCTCTGGATCAAGTACGTGCGGCTGACCGCGGCGTCGTACTAGGGGGGAGGGCACGCCCTGACCCCCGGCCGGGAATTGCGCCTCCGGGCCGGTTCCGCTAATTTCGCCGGTCCGGACCACTGCCCCTTGGTGTAACTGGCAACACGTCTGACTCTGGATCAGAAGAGTCCTGGTTCGATCCCAGGAGGGGCAATACAGGAAGCCGGTCTCCGCAGTGCGGGGGCCGGCTTTTTGGTCGTCTCCTCCCCGAGTCTGCGCCCTGTTCCCCAAAGGAACGTCGGCGCCGCCACCCGCCGTTGCATCGAATTCGCTGGTAAACTCCGATCAGTTGCCTTCCTCCTGCCCCCGATCCGAGTCCAGAATGGTCCTGAGGATTGTCCTGATTGCGGGAATGCTATTGCCCATCGGTCAAGCTCATGGGGAGTGGGGCACGTTGGCGACGACGTTACCCACTCCGCCGTCGTGCGTTGGGACGTCCGCGCACGACCGTGCGAAGCTGCTCCGCGAAGAGGAACGGGCCAGTTGGGCCGTCCGCGACCATCCCGACTCGGCCGCTGCGTGGCACGCGTTGGCGTGCGTCCGCGCCAATCTGGAGCTGGCAGGTGGCATCGGGCGCGAGGGCCCGGTCATGACCGCCGGTGACGCCTGGAACTTCGGCGCGATCAAGGCCGCAGTCCGCGCCATCCGGATCGACGCGCGGTCCCCAGCCTCTGAACTGCTCGGTTGGCTCGCACTCGAGGAACGTCCGGATGATGTCGAGGAGGAGGTCCTCGTGGCGCTGCGTCATGCCGTCGAGGCGGGCAGTTCCTCACCGAACCTTCTGACGGGCTGTGCGCAGGTCGCGCTCGAGCGCGGCGACGGTGCGTTGAGTCGTCGGTGCCTCCGCCTCGGCTTGGCCAGCGGACACGATTCCACCTTTCACCTCCTTCGTTTGGCGAGGCTCGCCTATCGGGAAGGCGACACCCACTCCGGTTACGATGCCTTCCTCCTCGCAGCGGAGACACTCGACTCGCCGCGCGATCGGGAGGAGATTGGCTGGCATCTCCAATGGTTCATGTCGCCGACCGAGCTCGCGGCGTGGATCAAGCTGCCGGTGAAGGACGCGAGGGCGTGGGTGCGGGATCACCTCGCATCGCGCGACATCCGGGATGGTCGGGCCCCTGGCACGCGACTGCAGGAGCACTTCGGTCGACTCGAATACGTACTGACGCACTTCCGACTTCGGTTGCCGCGCGTGGCCTGGAAGGCAGGGGGAATCGTCGGGGCGACACCGGAAACTGGAGGCGGTGAGGAGCCCGATGCAGTCCGACAGACGTGCGAGCCTGGGACCATTCCGGCACGTCCCTACCGGTTTTATTCCCGCTGGCAGGGCGCTATCGATGATCGTGGGGTGATCTGGATGCGCTTTGGCGCCCCGGATGAGCGAGTGGCCGTCGCGCCGCAATGTCCACAGGGTGGCCCACCCAGCCCCAATCTCCGGGAAGCGTGGGTCTACCGACTCGACGGTAACCAGATGCTGCTGCAGTTCGAGAACGAGCGATTCGACGGTTCCGCCGAGGCGACGCGCCTGGTCACCGGCGTGTTGGGGTCATACCTCTGCGGAATCGATGCGTGGCGCTGCGGCTTGACCATGCGATCGGCGAGTGGCGCGGCTCCGCTGCCACAGGAGCAGTTGCAGCGCGTCATCGTCAGCGACGCAGAGCTCGTGAAAATCGGGACGACGAAGGATGACAATTCCGTTCGTGGCGCGAAGCCGATACGCGTCGTTGCCGATTTGCGACGACTCTGGGAGCCACGCAGCGGGCTACCGATCTCGCTCGTCACCTGGGCTGCGCGGCTCGATGATCTCGCCTCCGAGTCCGAGGGGACGTCACGGACTGCCGCGATCACCGTGACGGTCCGCCGCTGGGCGCGTGCGACCGGCGAGTGGCACGACACCACACTCGACCGGCGGCTCACCCTCCCCGACACCGCTTCCGGCAAGCGCTTCCTGACGGGTGCCTTCGTGCTTCCGGGCGTCGAAGACGCCACGGCGTGGAGCGTGGTGCTCGAGCAATCGGACCGCCGCAGCGGGCGCGCCTGGGACGACGAGGTGACCCCGCAAGGAGGCGGGGCGTTGGCGGTGTCGGACCTGGTGCTCGGTAGTCCGAGGCAGGGACTGCGCTGGGACGCTGGTCCCGAGACGATTCCGCTCGCTCCGCTCGGCACCGTCAACCGGTCGGCCCCCGCGACGCTCTTCTACCAGGTGCGGTCCGACAGGGCGATGAGCGGCACCACGACACGGATCTCGATCTATCGCGACCAGAAGCAGGGCGCGGGCAGGAAACCGGTGCTTCAGGTATCCTCCGGCTCTTCGTTCAGTGCCGGGTTGAATCCCGTGCTCCGTGAAATCGACTTCGGCCGACTCGACCAGGGTCGGCATCGGATCGAGATCGAGATTCTGGCGCCGAACGGCCGAGTGCTGCTGACCCGCTCCGCGCCGTTGGTGCTGGAGTGAACGCCACGCTCGAAGTACCCACGACATTCATGGAGTCGCATTGAGGCTTGCTGCGCTTGCGCTGGGTCTGACGCTCGCTGTCGCTCCGCTCGGGACCTACGCGGTCGCCCAGCGCCCCGACACCACCATCCTCCGGCCACGCGCCGGCGGCACGTGGCGCACGCCGCGCACGGCGCCGGAGCTGCTGGTGGTCGAAGGCACCGCCCCTGGGCGCGAGTTCGGCGAGCTGATGGACGCGCTGGCGCTCTCGGACGGGCGGGTCGCCGTCTTCGATGGTCGAGGCGTGAACGGACCTGAACTGCTGCTCCTCAACGCCGAGGGTGAGCGGATGCGCCAGCTGGGCCGTGTGGGGACGGGCCCCGGAGAATACGGCCCGTCCGTCACGCCGGGCTCGATTGCCGAGGGGCCGGAAGGGGAGATCTGGGTGTTGGACCGTCGGAGCCAGCGCATCGTACGCTGGGCGCGTGACGGTGGGGTCCTGCCAGCCGTGGCGTTGACGGTCTCGATCGAACCGAGCAACGACGCACCACTGCTTGCCGGTCAATCGCAGTCGATCTTCGCCCCTGCCACGGGTGGCGATGGCACGTCGTCGTGGCAAGGCTATCTGCGGTTCGCGCTGACCGGACAATTGCTCGATTCGCTCGCGACGCCGATGATCGCCGGGAATCCGCCACTGCCATCGCCGTTCTGGCCGCAGTGGCTGATGCACCCGATGCGCGATGGACGCATGAGCTCGCGCGCGAGCGATGGCGCGGCACTGTTCCTCACCGACGCGAAGGCGGGCCGCGTGGTCCGGATCGAGGTGCCGGTCCGCGGCACGCCGTTCCTGCCGCGCGAGCGCGCCGAGTGGCAGGCGCTGCTCGAGTTCGAGGCGACGAAGATGAGCCTCTCTGTGCCGCGCCTTCCGGCCACCGAAGCCGGTCTTCGCGCGCATCCAGGTCGACGCCAACGGCACACTGCTCTGGCTGCAGCGGCCGGTGCAGGGCAGGCCCGCACCGCCGGAGCAGCGACTCTCGCTCGGCGACGGTGCACCGGTGCTCTCCTACGCCGAGCCGCTGGCGTTCAGCGCGGTCGGTGTCGACGGCACGTACTTGGGCGAGCTCGCGTTCGAGCGACTCGGCATCGGCCGCATCTCGTTCGCCGGCGACGCCGCGTGGGGAATTGCGCGGGGGAAGAGTGGTGCGAGCGTGCTGGTGAAGTGGGGAGTGCCGCCCGGAGCGCCGGGGGGGCGCCCGCCCCGCGGGCACCCCGCGCGACTAGACCTTCGATCGGCGGGGCGTCGGAAAGTCGCGCGATGAATATCTTTCCAGTCGGTTTCTTGGTCTGTGTTTCTGCTCCCGCCGGGGGGTCTTGGCCCACGGCGTCGTGTTCGTGTGTTTGAGCCGCAGGCCGACTGCTTCCATTTGGGAGGTTTGGGGAGGGGCTGGGTTTTTGTTTTCTGTTGTCTTCGCCGGGGGGGTTCTTGGGTTTGCGAGCCGGGTTGTTCTGTTGTCGTTTTTGCCTCGGGCCGGGCCGGGCACAATGAAGTGCGTCGTCGCATCCGGGCATACCGGTGGCGCGCCGCGGGCCAGGCCGGGCAGGGCGCGGGGGGGAAAAGAGGCAAAGCTCCCCGGGTCCTACACCCAGCACCGAGAGAAGCCCAAAAAAGGGCGGCGGCCGGGGACATCAACCAAACTGGTGGAGCCGCTACCAAAGTGCCACAACAAGGAGGGTCAGGGAGGCGAGTTCGTCGTGGCATACCCAATGAGTGAACAACAAAAAGCACAAAACAAAAAAACAAAAACAAACAAAACAAAACAACAAAACAACCAAAGGCCACAATGACGCGGCGTGCAATACAACCGGATCGCTGTTAAGGCACGGAGGCTTGGTGTCCGCCGATCGTCGATCGACCTCCGGGTACCGCAGGCGAAGCCTCCCATCATGGACATCGGCTTTGACTTGGAGGGCCGCCTCTGGGTCCAACTCGCGTCTACGCAGGCACAGGACAACGTCGCAGACTTGTATGATCGGACAGGCCGCCAGATAGCCGTGGTTCGCTGGCCGACCAATGTCCAGTTCTACCAATGGTCAATCCGCGGCAACAGCGGCCTCGGGGTCGCCTTTGACGTAGAACGGCACATTGTGCTATTGTGCGCGTTGTTTAAGCTCGAAATAAGGGCCCGCACCGAGGGTAGAGACGCGGAGTACCACCAGCCGGGCCGCGGGCCCGAGCGCACCTCCTCCTCACCGCGCGCCACTCCTCCCCGCCTGCCACCCCCGCGCTCGCCCCGGCGCCGGCGCGCGCGCCTGCGCAGCTGATCGGCGCGTTCGTCGATGACTACGGCACCCGCCACGTCATCGGCGACTCGCTCTGGCAGCACGGCAGCCGCAATCGCTATCACATCGTCCGGTGGGATGCTGTGGGGCAGTACTTGATTGCCCAGAACGATTCGTCCAACTCCGCCGAGAAGGGGCGGTGGAGCCGGATCGACTGGATGCCGCTCACGGGGATGCCGCCCTACGCCTGGGCGTGGTGCCTGACCGCCTACGACGCGCCGACCCGCGCCGCCGCCGAGGCGACGCCGGCCGCGAACCGCGCCACGCCGAAGACGGGTGCGGGGGGTATCCGTTTACGAGGATGAAGCCAACGGATGATGGATGATGGATGATGGATGATGGATGATCGACAGGATTGCTCGGGAAGCGCCGCGATGAAACGATCTCGCCGTGGCGCTCGTTTCAGGAGAAAGCAGGCGATCCATCATCCATCATCCATCATCCATTTCATCGGATCCCCCCATGCGCCTCCCCCTCGCCCTCGCGCTCCTGATCGTCCCCGCCGTCGGGGCATCGGCCCAGTCTCTCGTCATCACCAACAAGAACGAGAGCACCGCCTCGATCATCACGCTGGCCGACGGGAAGACGGTGGCGACGCTGCCGACCGGCAACGCCCCGCATGAGGTGGCGGTGTCGCGCGACGGGAAGTGGGCCGTGGCGACGGACTATGGCGCCGCGGGGCCTGGCGGCACGACGCTGACGGTGATCGACGTGGCCGCGCGGAAGGTGGCGCGGACGATCACCTTCGGCACCCATGTGCGGCCGCACGGCGCGGCGTTCCTGCCGGACCACCGCACCCTGGTGGTGACCGCCGAACGGGGCGGCGCGCTGGTGCTGGTCGATGTCGTGGCCGGCACCGTGGTACGGGAGGAACCGACCGGGCAGACGATGGGGCATATGGTGGCGCTCTCGCCCGACAGCAAGACCGCCTATGTGGCCAACATCACCCCGGGGACGCTGTCGATCGTCGACCTCGCCGGGGACACGCCGCCCGCCGTGGTGAAGGTCGGCACGCAGACCGAGGCGATCGCCGCGTCGCCCGACGGCAAGATGGTCTGGATGGGGAGCAACAACACCGGCAAGGTGTTCGTGGTGGACCTCGCCAAGCGCGCCGTGGTCGATTCGGTGCAGACCTCGGGCTTTCCGTACCGGATCGGCTTCACTCCCGATTCGCGGACCGCGATCGTCAACAACCCGATGAGCAACGAGATCTGGATCTTCGATGCCCAGACGCGGGCGGTGAAGGCGAAGGTGGCGGTGACCGACCCCGACGGCGGCGACGCCGCACCATTCGGGCTGATCGTCTCGCCCAAGGGCGGCAAGGCCTGGATCACCATGAACGGCGTCGCCAAGGTGGCCGAGCTCGACATTGCGACGGCCACCCTGACCCGCTGGATGGCGACCGGGGCGGGCCCCGACGGGATCGGCCTGGTCCCCTGACCCCCGGGCGGTTGCCCCGGTACGGCGTTCGGCGCGACCTTTGGCGCGTCCCGCTCGCCCTTCCGATGGAGCACCCGCATGGATTCCAAGGTTCTCGACGCCGCCCGGGCCGCCTTCCCGACGACCGGCCCGACCATCACCCTCGGCGCCGTCCTCCACGAAGGGGAATGCCACGCGGAACCGCTGGTGACCGTCCCGCTGCCGATGATGAATCGGCACGGGCTGATCGCCGGCGCGACCGGCACCGGCAAGACCAAGACCCTCCAGCTGATGGCCGAGCAGCTCTCGGCGGCCGGCGTCCCGGTCTTCCTCGCCGACATCAAGGGCGACGTCTCAGGCGTCGCGATGCCGGGCGAGGCCAACGCTCGCGTCACCCAGCGCGCCACCGACACCGGCTTTGGCTGGAAGGCGAGCGGCTTCCCGGTCGAGTTCCTCTCGCTCACCGGCGCCCACGGCGCCCAGCTCCGCGCCACCGTCTCGTCGTTCGGCCCGCTGCTCCTCGCCAAGGTGCTCGGCCTCAACGAGACCCAGAGCTCGGTGCTCTCGCTGGTGTTCAAGTACTGCGACGACAAGCAGCTGCTGCTGCTCGACTTCACCGACCTCCGCGCGGTGCTCCAGTACCTGACCGGCGACGGCGCCAAGGAACTCGCCGATTACGGCGGGATGTCGAAGCAGACGGTCGGCGTGCTGCTCCGCGAGATGGTCGAACTCGAGCAGCAGGGGGCCGAGGCGTTCTTCGGCGAGCCGGAATTCGACCTGCAGGACCTGCTCTCGGTGGAAGCGGATGGCCGCGGCCTCGTGAGCATCCTCGAGCTGCAGGACGTGCAGCAGAAGCCGGCGCTCTTCTCGACCTTCATGATGTGGATGCTGGCACGCCTCTATGCCACGCTCCCCGAAGTGGGCGACCTCGACAAGCCGAAGCTGGTCTTCTTCTTCGACGAAGCGCACCTGCTCTTCGATGGCGCGAGCAAGGCGTTCACCGACCAGGTGGAGCAGGTGGTGCGGCTGGTGCGCTCCAAGGGCGTCGGCGTCTTCTTTGTGACGCAGAGCCCGAAGGACGTCCCCGCCGACATCCTCGCGCAGCTCGGCAACCGGGTGCAGCACGCGCTGCGTGCCTTCACTCCCGACGACGAGAAGGCGCTCCGCGCGGCGGCCCGCACCTTCCCGAAGACCGACTTCTACGACGTGCAGGCGACGCTCACCACCCTCGGCACCGGCGAGGCGCTGATCACCACGCTGACGACGCGCGGCGCCCCGACGCCGCCGTTCGCGACGCGGCTGATCCCGCCCGCCGCCCGGATGGCGCCGCTCACCCCCGACGAGATGGCCGCGCGCCTGGCCGGGTCGAAGCAGGTGCGGCACTACGCCAAGGCGATTGACCGTGAGAGCGCTCGCGAGTTGCTCGCCGAGCGGGCGGCCGATGTGGCGCGCGAGGCGGCCGAAGCGGCAGCGAATGCGCCGATCCCGGTGCCGACACGAAGTGGCCGCGCCCCGAAGGAGCCGCCAACCATGACGGAGCAGGTGCTCAAGTCGCCGCTGACCCGGACGGTGGTCGGGACGATCACGCGGACGTTGATGGGGGCGTTGTTTGGGGCGCCGCGCAGGCGGAGATAGCAAATCGATGATCGATCATCGATGATCGATGATCGATAACGCCGTTTGACAATGATGTCACCACTTTGATCGAGGTGTGCAGTGCGTCTGTCCAGGTTCATTCCCGCCCTGTTGCTGATCTTCCTTGCCGGACCGCTGGCAGCCCAGCGTCCTACCGCACCGAAGGCCAAGGCCGATAGCATCAAGTCGGCCAAGCCCGCCACCACCAAGGGGGCGAAGGCCGATACCGCCGCCACCAAGCCGCATCCGTTTGCGGCGGCGCTGGGGTCGATCCTCAAGCCGCGGCTGATCGGCCCGGCGTTCGTCGGCGGCCGCGTGAGCAGCATCGTGGTGCATCCGAAGAACCCGGCGATCTGGTACATCGGCGCCTCCTCGGGCGGCGTCTGGAAGACCGAGAACGGCGGCGCGACCTTCTCGCCGATCTTCGACCGCTACGGCTCCTACTCGATCGGCACCGTGGTGCTCGACCCGCGCAACCCGGAAGTCGTCTGGGTCGGCACCGGCGAGAGCCAGTCGCAGCGCAGCGTGAGCTACGGCGACGGCGTCTACCGCTCGGAAGACGGCGGGAAGTCGTTCAAACGGATGGGGCTCGAGAAGTCGGAGCACATCGGCAAGATCGTCGTGGACCCGCGCAACTCGGATGTGGTCTACGTCGCGGCGCAGGGGCCGCTCTGGGCCGATGGCGGCGACCGTGGTCTCTACAAGACCACCGACGGCGGGAAGACGTGGACGTCGATCATCACGGTGAGCCCGCAGACCGGCGTCACCGACGTGGTGCTCGACCCGCGCAACCCGGATGTCTTGATTGCCGCGACGTGGCAGCGGCGGCGGCACTACTGGACGCTGATCAACGGCGGCCCCGAGAGCTCGCTTCAGCGCTCGACCGACGGCGGCAAGACGTGGCGCAAGATCTCGGGCGGCATCCCGAGCGGTAACCTCGGCAAGATCGGCCTCGCCGTCTCGCCGGTGAACCCGGACGTGGTCTACGCCACGGTCGAGGCGGCCGAGGGTGCCAACGGCATCTTCCGCTCGCAGGACGGCGGCATCACCTGGGAGCGCCGGAGCACGTACACCGCGCAGCCGATGTACTACGCCGTGCTGGTGGCCGATCCGCACAAGGTCGATCGCGTCTATTCGATGGATGTCGGCACGCAGGTGTCAGATGATGGCGGCGCCACCTGGCGCGGCGTCGGCGAGAAGTCGAAGCACGTCGACAACCACGCGCTCTGGATCGACCCGGCCAACGGCGAGCACCTGCTGAACGGCAACGACGGCGGGCTCTACGAGAGCCGCGACGGCGGCGAGAACTGGACCTTCTTCGGCAACCTGCCGATTGCCCAGATGTACGACATCGACGTCGACAACTCGACGCCGTTCCGCGTCTGCGGCGGGACGCAGGACAACGCCTCCTTCTGCGCGCCGACGTCGACGAAGAGCAACCACGGCATCATGCATTCGGACTGGTTCATCACCACCGGCGGCGACGGCTTCGTCTCGCGCATCGACCCGACCGATCCGAACACGATCTATTCCGAGTCGCAGAACGGCGGGATGGTGCGCTACGACCACCGGACCGGCGAGGCCGTCGGCATCCGTCCGCGCGAGCTGCGGGGCGAGGCACCGTCGCGCTGGAACTGGGACACGCCGATCATCATCTCGCCGTTCAAGGGCAGCCGGCTCTACACCGCGTCGCAGCGGCTCTACAAGAGCGACGACCGCGGCGACAGCTGGACACCGGTCTCGGGCGACCTCACTCGCCAGGTCAACCGCGACGCGCTCCCGGTGATGGGGAAGGTGTGGGGGCCGGAGGCGGTCGCGAAGCACCAGAGCACCGCCTTCTACAGCAACATCTCCCAGGTGGCCGAGTCGCCGAAGCAGGAAGGACTGCTGTACGTGGGTAGCGACGATGGCTTGATCCAGGTGTCGGAGAATGGCGGCGGCGCGTGGCGGAAGGTCGATTCGATTCCGGGCGTGCCGAGCAACGCCTATGTGCAGCGGCTCATCGCCTCGGTGCACGACGCCGGGACCGCCTTCGCCGCGATCGACAATCACCAGAACGGCGACTTTGCGCCGTACCTGGTGCGCACGACTGACGCGGGGAAGACGTGGACGTCTATCGCCGGGGACCTGCCGAAGCGTGGCGGGGTCTATGCGATTGCCGAGGATCACGTCAACCCGAAGATCCTCTTCGCGGGGACGGAGTTCGGCGCCTACGTCACCTTCGACGGCGGGCAGAAGTGGCTCAAGGTCCCCGGGCTGCCGACGATCATGGTGCGCGACATCGCGATCCAGCGGCGCGACAACGCCGTGGTCTTCGGGACGTTCGGCCGCTCGATCTATGTGGTCGATGACTACTCGCTGCTCCGCACGCTCGACCCGGCGCTGCTCGACAAGCCGGTGCACGTCTTCCCGGTGGCCGATGCCGTGGCCATCCAGCGGCGCGGCCAGTTCGGCGGTGGCGGGAAGGCCTCCCTCGGCGAGTCGTTCTACGGGGCGGCCAATCCGGAGATCGGCGCGACCGTGGTGTACACGTTGAAGGAGCAGGTCTGGAAGTCGCTCAAGGAGAAGCGCATCGAGGCGCAGAAGGCGGCCGAGAAGGCGAACAAGCCGTTCGTTTACCCGACGCCTGCCGACTTCCTCGCCGAGGCGGCGGAAGAGCCGATCACCATGGCGGCGCAGGTGACCGATGCGAAGGGCCGGGTCTGGCGCCTCGCGAACATCGGCGGCGCGAAGGGGATGCAACGCTGGACCTGGGACCTGCGAGGCTCGCTCGAGACGCCGGCCGATCCGGCGCCCGCGCCGGCGGGTGCTGGTGGCGGCGCAGCGGGCGGCGGCGGTGGCCGGGGTGGTGGTGGCGCGGCGGGGCTCACGACGGTGCCGCCCGGGCAGTACACCGTGGTGATCGGGAAGCGGGAGCGCGGCGTCTTTGCGCCGAGCTCGACACCGGTCACCTTCAACGTCCTTGCCGATCCGACGTCGACGCTGACGTTGGCCGATCGCGACGCGAACCTCGCCTTCCGGAGCAAGGCGTCGAAGCTTTCGAGCGACATCGGGCAGGCCTCGGATGCCGCGACCACGGCGCGCACCAAGCTCGCGGCGATCATCCGGGTGCTCGACCAGATGCCGGCGGCCCCGGCCGCGCTCCGCACCCGGGTCAAGTCGCTCGACGATCAGCTGCAGAAGATCCTGCGCGAGATCAACGGCGACGACGTCAACTCGGCGCGCGGCGAGCAGGTGCCGGTCTCGATTCGCACCCACGCGGGTGGTGCCTTCCCCAGCGGGTCGCAGCCGCCGACGGGAAGCAACATCCAGCAGTACGACATCGCCTCGGCGGCGTTTGCGATCGAGTATGCCAAGCTGAAGCCGATACTGGTCACGGAACTGCCGGCAGTGGATGCGGAGCTGGACAGGATTGGCGCGCCGGCGACGCCGGGGAGACTACCTCGGTAGGTCGGAATGTATTTCTCAGCCGTTGGTCGTTAGTCGTTGGTCGTTAGAGGTGTGTCATCCTGAGCGAAGCGCCGAAGGGCGCGAGTCGAAGGACCTTCACGCTCGACCAACGACTAACGACTAAAGCATCAACAACTCAACGCCACACGGAGCTCCCCATGGCCTTCTCCCGTCGCGACTTCCTCTCCACCCTCGGCGTCGGCGCGGTCGCGGCGGCGAACGGCGTCCCGCTGCACGCCACGGCGACCCCGCCGGAGCATCTCGTGCCCATCGCGGGGGACTGGGATGTCTCCTGGGTGGACCGCGTGAAGGGAAAGGCAAAGGCCGTCTTCGACTCCCCGGACATCCATGACGGGGCAGGGATGTTCCGCGCGATCATCTGGCGCGAGAACTACAAGACGATCTACGGCACGCCGATCGAGGAGTTGTCGTCGGTGCTGGTGATCCGCCACGCCGCCATCGCGATGGTGATGAACGACGCCTTCTGGGCGGAGTACAAGCTCGGCAAGGTCGAGAAGATCAAGGATCAGAAGACCAAGAAGTGGACCGAGGTCAATCCGTTCCGCGTGGCGCCGGCGGACACGCCGCCGCAGTGGGCGGGCTACACGCTCGAGGCCTTCCTCAAGAGCGGCGGGATCATCCTCGGCTGCAACATGGCGTTCGGGCAGATGGTCGGGATGGTCGCGGAGAAGCACAAGCTGAAGCAGGACGAAGCGCGCGCCAAGGCGCTCGAGGGGCTCATCCCGGGCGTGATCCTCCAGCCGTCGGGCGTCTTTGCGGTGATGCGGGCGCAGCAGGCGGGGTGCAGTTACATGGTCGCGAGCTGAGCAACCGCGGGTGATGGATACAAGAAGGCCCCCAGCATCAGATGCTGGGGGCCTTCCGGTGTCGTGGCTCGAAAGCCCCGACGCTTGGCCTTAGCGGCCGAGCTTCACGACGTTCTCAGCCGCCGGGCCCTTCTGGCCCTGCACGATGTCGAACTCGACGCGCTCGCCTTCGGCGAGCGACTTGAAGCCCTGGGCCTGGATGGCCGAGTGATGGACGAAGCAATCCTTTTCGCCATTCTCGGGGGTGATGAACCCGAAGCCCTTCGCGTCGTTGAACCACTTCACGGTGCCGGTGACACGCATTGCCCTACTCCTGGATGGTGTAATCGGAGTCCGGGCTATGCCGTGCTGACCGACTACAGGTTCGCGATCATCCCCTCGCGGCGGGGTCGGTCTCCGGAAAGAGCGGCACTCGCCGTCCGATCCGTGTGGCCCGGGGTCATTTGACCCCGCGAGACCTGCCCATTCCCAGCGGGAACGGAGGCCAACGGAGGAAATGAACTGCTCGGGAGCCATTTGCGCAATAGGGGGAGCGGTTCGGGGTGGGGAAGGGGAGATGCTTGATGGGTGAAGTATGTACCTTAAACCGGTGAGGGGTGAGGAGTAGGGGCCGGTGCCAGCCCTACCTCCAGCGAGCGGCCGCGCCCCGGTTGCAGGTCACTGGTCACGGGTTACCCGCGCGGAGGCCCTCATGGCAGTAGATCCCGGCTTCGGAGCGTTCATTCTGGAACAACTGGGCCGAGTCGCCCCGTCGGTCCGGTCATTGGCGATGTTCGGGGGGCTCTCCTTCCGGACCGCCGAGGGGACCTTCGCCCTGCTCGACGACGAGCAGCTCTACCTCAAAGGGGACAAGCTCTCGGTGGCCCGGTACGCGGCGGCCGGCTGGCCGCCGTTCCGCCCCTTTGGCGAGGACGGCGCGGCGATGAACTACTTTGCCGTCCCCGGCGAGCTGCTTGAGGATCTCGATGGGCTCCGTCCGTGGGTCGACCTCGCGCGCGAGGCGGCGGCACGGGCTCCGAAGAAGAAGAAATAGTCATCCGGGGAACCTTCCCCCCGAGCGGCGGCGTACAGGATCGCAAGGAGGTAGCACATGCGACTCGATGGCATCCATCACATCTCGTGCATCACCGGTGATGCACCGACCAATCTCGATTTCTACACGCGCGTGCTGGGGATGCGCCTGGTTGCCAAGTCGGTGAACCAGGACGACCCGTACGTCTATCACCTCTTCTACGCCGATCATTTCGGGTCGCCGGGTTCGGACCTGACGTTCTTCGAGTATCCGGGCGCGCTTCCGGGTCGTGCCGGCGCGGGGATGGTGTACCAGATCGTCTTCCGGGTCGGCTCCACCGCGGCGATCGACTTCTGGGTGGCACGACTCGGGGCCGAGGGGATCGCCACCACGCGCAACGGTGATGTGCTCGACTTCGCCGATCCGGAGGGGCTGCGCCTGCAGCTCGTGGTCACCAGCGTCCCCGACGCGCCGCTCGTTGCGAATCACCCCGAGATTCCTGCGGCGATGGCACTGCAGGGCTTCGACGGCGTGCGTGCCTACGGCGGTCGTGTGGCCGGCAGCCGGCGCGTCCTCGAGGCGGTGATGGGGGCGGAGCCGGTCGGCGAGCAGGAGTGGCGCATCACGGGGCCGTCGCGCACCGGCTGGATCACCTTCGAGAATCCGCCGATGGAGGCGAGCCGGCCGGGCGCGGGCACCGTGCACCACGTCGCGTGGTCGACCGAACCGGCGGAGCACGAGCTCTGGGTCGAGCGTCTCGCGATGGGCGGAGTGTCCTCGACGCCGGTGATCGATCGTCATTACTTCCGGTCGATCTACTTCCGCGAGCCGAGCGGCGTCTTGTATGAACTCGCTACGAAGGGGCCGGGCTTCACCGTGGATGGCCCGCTCGAGGAGCTGGGGCATCACCTGATTCTCCCGCCGTTCTTCGAGACGCGCCGCGCCGAGATCGAGTCGCGCCTCACGCCGTTGCCCGACATGGCCCGCTGACCGCGGGCCACTCCTCACTTCGCCGAGTTCTTCCATGGCTGATGCGCTGCGCCTGGTCGCCCTCTGTGGCTCCCTTCGCAAGGGGTCCTTCAATCGTTCGCTGCTCGCGACGCTGCCGCCGCTCGCGCCGGAGGGGATGACGATCGAGGTGCTGGAGTGGGCGCATCTCCCCGTCCTCAACACCGATCTCGAAGTCGACGGTGCGCCGCCGGCCGAGGTGGGCGCGCTGCATCAGCGGATCCGCGCGGCCGACGGCCTGCTGATCTGCACGCCGGAATACAACCACTCGATTCCGGGCGGGCTCAAGAACGCGATCGACTGGCTCTCGCGCGGGCCGATGCCGCATGCGCTCTTCGAGGTGCCTACGGCGATTCTCGGTGCCTCCGACGGCACCATCGGCACCACACGCGCCCAGGCGATCCTGCGCCAGACGCTCGCCACGCTCAACGCTCCGACGATGCCTTCGCCGCAAGTGCTCGTGGCGCTGGCGCACAAGAAATTCGACGCCGCGGGGAAGTTGACCGACGACGGGACGCGGGAGTTCCTGCGCACCTACCTGGTGGCGGTGGCGCGCTGGATGCGACGCTTCCCGAAGGCTGAACGTGGCTGAGTCGCCCGACACGCAGGCGCCGCGGCCCACCCACACGCCGTCGGAGCCGTTCACGCGCGCCTCGCTCTACCTCGGCCCGCTCTTCGAGGCGCACGGCTTCCGCTGCATGGCGCGCGAATACTCCGAGGGGAGCGAGGCGAGCGCCTCGGCCGAGTACGGCCTGGGCGATGTGCGCCTGCGCCTGGTGTGGGAGGGCGAGGAGCGGGTGCTCTTCATCGAGTGCGCGCGGGCCTCGGGCGCCTCGTTGATCTCGCGCTGGATCGATATCGAGTGGGCCGTGGCCGGTGAACGGCTCGAGGTCGATCGCGACCTCACCGATGCGCGGCTCGAGCGGCTCGCCGCGGCACTGGTCGCCTTTCTCGCGCGGGGACGCGCCGAGGCGAGCTGAGCGCAACGTTTCCGGCGTTCGGGGCATCCACTGGCACGTCCCCCCTCTCGGAGCCCTCGTGATCCTGTGTCGCCCCGCGGCGCTTGCCGCGCTGCTGCTTCTCGCCGCCTGCGATGGCCGGGAGGCCACCCACTCGCTCTCCACGACC
Source organism: Gemmatimonadota bacterium (assembly GCA_016720805.1). Lineage (NCBI taxonomy): Bacteria > Pseudomonadati > Gemmatimonadota > Gemmatimonadota bacterium. Next base: position 380,456 of record JADKJZ010000014.1, read on the forward strand.
ACCGACTCCGCGGGCGTCGCGATCGTGACCGGTCCCGCGGCCGACAGCGCCCTCCCGTGGACCTTCACCGAAGTCCATCGCATCGGCGGTGCCGACAGCGGCGTCGCGTCATTCACGCGCGCGTCGAGTGGCGTCGTCGCGACCGACGGCCGCGCGACGATTGCGGTGCTCGACTGGGAGAACACCAACCGGATCCAGCTCTTCGACTCAAGCGGCACCTGGCTGCGCTCGGTCGGGGCCAAGGGCGGTGGGCCAGGCGAGATCCAGTCGCCCTCGGGGATCACGATGGACCGCAACGGCAAGTTGCTCGCCTTCGACTATCAGAAGATGGCACTGGTGCATTGGACGGCGGATGGATCGCCGGCGGGCGAGACGAAGTGGAGCGCCGACCAAGGTTTTCCGTGGGGCGTGCCGAGCATGCTCGGGGACACGATGATGGTGCTGGTTCAGGCCACCGACTCGCTGCATCGGGTGACGCGACTCGAGATCCGGGCGCCGGGCGGCGTCGTTGCGATCGATTCGACCATCGAGCCTGCGCCGAAAATGGTGATGCTCTCGTGCGTGGGCCTCTCGCTGCCGCCGCTGCTCACCGGCCAGCTGGCGTGGGGGATGGGATCCCGCCAGATCGCGACGACGCCGCAGTCCGCCTACGTGGTCAACGTGCGCGACGGCCGCCGATTGCTGCGCAGCGTGCGTCGCGCGATCACGCCTGTGCCGGCCACCAAGGCGGATGCGGCACGCCTCTTCCCCGACGGCATGAAGATCCGTTTCGGCGGTGGCCGCGAGTGCGTGACGCCGAGCAGTGAAGTGGCCGAGAAGATCGGCGTGGCGCCAACGCTGCCGCTGGTCAAGGGAGTGGCGGTCGCGCCGGACGGCACGCTCTGGGTCCAACGCTTCACCTTCGAGGGGGAGACGCCGTCCACCGATATCTTCGATGCGGCAGGGAACTACCTCGGCACCATCATCGGCAAGCCGCTCCCGCTGGGCTTTCTCGGACCGGACCTGGTCCTCTTTCCAATTGACAATGCCGACGATGGCACCAGCATCGTCGGCATCTATCGCATCACACGGCGCTGAACCCGCCGGCGCCTAGTGCGTGTGGGCGCCACCCTCACCCTTGGCAATCTGCAGGTGATGCTCGACGTGGTGATTGCCGAGGGTGAGCAGGCCGGCGAAGCCGAGGCCGCGGATGCGCGCCACCATGCGGGCGTCGTCGCTCCGCTCGGCGGTCACGACGAAGCGGACGCCACCGGGGATCACCGTCGTGCTGGCGACGAGGTCGGGCATCGCGTCGACCATCTTGGCGTGGTTCACCACCATCCGCTGGATCGACTGCGCCGTGGCGGCGTCACCGGTCACCTCCATGCTCAACCCACCGGCAACCTGCGTGCGCTGCACCGACGACTTGAGCGTCACCACATTCATGTCGATCAGGTGCCGGCGAAGCGCCTCGAGGTCGACCTTCGACCAATCGGTCATCGGGTCGGCGTCGAGCAGCTTGACGATTTCGGCGATCGCGGCAAAGGCATCCTGCCCCGCCTCGGTCGGAAGGACGGTCGCGGCATGGGTCATCCCCGCCGTATGCTGATGACCGGCCGGCATGGCAGGGGTCTGCGCGCCGAGCGGTGCAGCAAGCAGCGACGCGAGGAGGGCGGCAGGGATGATGAGGGCGGACATGGGAGCTCGACCTGTTGGAGGTGAGACGTGAGACGTGAAAGGTGAAACGTGCTTTGAGGGACCTCTCACCTTTCACCTTTCACGACCAACGACTAACGACTAACGACTAACGACTAACGACTTGCCTGCCCCCAATATACCATTCCATCATGACTCCCATCGACCCCCGTGTCTCAATTGGCCACGTCCACCTCAAGGTGGCGGATATCGAGCGTGCGCTTGGCTTCTGGCGCGACATCCTCGGCTTTGAAGTCCAGCAGCGGATGGGACAATCGGCTGTCTTCCTCTCGGCCGGCGGCTACCACCACCACCTCGGCCTCAACACCTGGGAGAGCCGAGGCGGCTCCCCGCCGAATCCGCGGAGCACCGGGCTCTATCACGTGGCGATCCTCTATCCCGATCGGGCCACCCTCGCCGATGCGCTCCGCCGCGTCATGGCCGCCGGCGTCCCGATTGAGGGGGCCTCCGACCATGGGGTGAGCGAGGCGATCTATCTCCGTGATCCGGATGGCAACGGCGTGGAACTGTATCGCGATCGACCGATGGCGGAATGGCCGCGGGACGATCAGGGCGAACTCGCGATGACACTCGATCCCTTTGACCTGCAGGCGCTGTTGGCCGAAGCCCCGTGAGCGGGAACCGTCGGGCGCGTGCCGGCGTATTGCTCTCGTTGCTGCTGGCGCCGATTACGGCGGCGGCACAGGGCACCCCGTCGCTGGTGCTCCATCACCTCCGGGTCGGCCTCGATTCGGCCACCTGGAAGGATGTGCACGACTCACCATTCCTGCGCGAGCAGTTCTCCGCGTTTGACTCGGTCCGTGTCGAAGGCGGTGGGACGACCACGCTGCGCCAGCTCTTCACCGGCCGTCGCAATTGGCTCGAAGTGGTGCGGGGAGTCGGTCCCGCCACGATCGAGTTGGGGTTGACGAACGACGACGCCAGCAGCGTCTCGCGGGTCGTCGCCGCGTGGCGGCGCGATGGGATCGCGTTCGACAGCAGTGCGGTGGGACGTCCCGATGGGCAGCATGCCGCACCGTGGTACCTCCGCTGGGCAGTGCGTGGCGGCGCGAACGCGATGTTCGGCGTGGAGCTCGATGCCTACCACCCGCTGCTCTTCCGTCGCCTGGCGGAGTGGGATTCGTTGCCGCCCGACCTGCAGGATCGTGTCCGCGCCTTGCGACCCCACTTCGCCCCGGAGCGCCTCTTCTCCGAGATCACCGGCGCGACGCTGGCGATTCCGGTCGAGGAAATCCGAGGACTGCGCAACGCGCTGCGCGGTGGCGGGGTGCAGGTCGTCGATGAGGGCGAGGGGTTGGTGGTGTTGTTCACCGACGGAGTGCGGTTGCGATTCGTGCCGGCGTGGAATCAGCCGGGGCTGCGCCGACTGGAGTTCTACCTGACGCGCGCGGTGCCGGCCAATCCGATCTATCGGTTGGGGCAGCACTCGCGGTTGCGGTTCGGACCGGGGCGGGTGGCGGCCTGGGATTTTGATTTGCCGTGATGCACGGCGAGGAGTGGCAGATGGCGTTGGCGACGTTGGGTGGCGGTTGTTTCTGGTGTCTCGAGGCGGTGTACGAGCGCGTCGCGGGCGTGCGGTCGGTCGTCTCCGGCTATGCGGGCGGCCACGTGCCGTCGCCGTCCTACGAAGCGGTATGCGCGGGGATCACCGGCCACGCCGAGGTGGTGCAGCTGGACTTCGACCCGACGATCATCGGCTACCGGGAACTGCTCGAGATCTTCTTCACGATCCATGACCCCACGACGCTGAACCGGCAGGGGCCGGACAGCGGGACCCAGTATCGCTCGGCGATCTACACGCACGATGCGGAGCAACAGGCGGTCGCCACGGCGCTGATTGCGGAGTTCGAGGCCGACGCGGTCTTTCCGCATCCGGTGGTGACCGAGGTGATCCCGCTCGACACCTTCTGGCCCGCGGAGGCGTACCACCAGCAGTACTTCCGGCGGCATCCGGCTCAGGCATACTGCGCCGCGGTCATTGCCCCGAAGGTGGCGAAACTTCGGGCCAAGTGGGCGTCTCGGCTGCGAAACGCCTCGGGCGAGATGACCTCCGCCCCTTGAGCCTGACGCACGACCGGGGCATCCTCCACCATACGAGGCGCGGATGCGCCCGTGGCAGATCAGGCACGGGGGAGGGGTCGTGGCGAAAGGTGGGGCGGGGAAGTCACTGCTGGATTGGCTCAAGGCGGCGGCCTGGGCGTTCGGCATCTGGTTGGTGCTCAGCACCTTCGTGGTGCAGGCCTATTTCATTCCGTCGCCGAGCATGGAGACGACGCTGATGGTCGGCGACGTGCTCTTCGTCAACAAGTTCCTCTTCGGCGCCAAAATCCCGCTGGTCGATGTCCGGACGCCGGCGGTCCGCGAACCGAAGGCCGGCAATATCGTGGTGTTCATGTCGCCGATCGAGGACTCGATCCTCGTGAAACGGTTGATCGGCGTGGGGGGCGACACGCTGCAGATGAAGCAGGGCGTCCTCTACCGCAACGGTCAGGCGCTGGAGGAGCCTTACATCCAGCAGACCAACCCGACCTGGACGCTCGATCCGCGCACACGGCAGGAAATGCGCGACTTGCAGCTCTCGCACTATATCGGCCCCGAACCGGACAAGTACCTCCCCGACATCCACGACTGGGGGCCGCTCCTGGTGCCGAAGGATTCGCTCTGGATGATGGGCGACAATCGGGACGGTTCGCGTGACTCGCGCTTCTGGGGCTTCGTTCCCCGCAAGAACGTCCGTGGCACGCCGGTCATCATCTACTACTCGTGGGATGGCACGAGCTACCGGCCGTTCCCGTTCTTCACGGCGACCAGGTGGGGGCGGATCTTTCGGGTGCCGAGATAGTTAATGAACGGTGAACGGTGAACGGTGAACGGTGAAGAGGGTGAGACGTGAGACGTGAAACGTGAAAGGTGAAACGGAGCCGAAATTGGCCCCCGTTTCACCTCTGACGTTTCACCCCGCGCGGCCATCGGCCGCGCCCCGTTCACCGTTCACCGTTCACCGTTCACCGTCTCTCCCCCCGATGTCGCCCCCCGCCCCGCCTCTGCGCATCTCCTCCAGACACCATTGGGGAGCGCACCGTGCAGTCCTTGGAATCCATCATTCGCGTGGCCCGGTCGTTTGACCACGCGGCGGATCATCATGACCATCCGGCCAACACGCTCTGGTCGCGAGTCGGACGCCAGCTGGTCGTGCGCGCCGGCGTCCGGCCGGGGATGGCCGTGCTGGACGCTGGGTGCGGCAGCGGCGCCTCCGCGATTCCGGCCGCCCAGCGCGTCGGGGCGGAAGGGGCGGTGGTGGCGATCGATCTTTCGTCGCGGCTGCTGGCGATCGGCAGGGCTCGGGCGCAGGCCCATCGGCTCCGCCACCTGCATTTCCTGCGCGACGACATGCGGACGCCACCGGTGCCCCACGCCTCGCAGGATGTGGTGCTCTGTGGGCTCGCCCTGCATCTGGTGCCGAATCTGGCCGAGGGACTCCTGGCGCTCTGGGAGACGCTCCGTCCCGGGGGCACGCTCACGATCGCCGTGCTGGGGCGCGACCCGTTTGCCCCCGCGCATCAGCTGCTGATGGACGCCTTGCACCGCGAAGGGGTCGTGTCAGACCCGCGCTGGCCGTGGGATCGGCTCGCCGATGCCGCGTCGTTGCATCGCGTCTTTGCGAGCGCCGGACTTCCGGAGCCGGAGGTCCAGGTCGAAGCGGGAACCCATCCGATCCCGACGCCAGAGGCGTGGTGGATGCTGGTCCTCGGTTCAGACTATCGCTGGGCGATCGATCGCCTTGATCCGGCAGCCCGGGAGCGCGTCCGGCGCGACATGCTCTCGCGGCTCGCCGAACAGGGGGTTCGCTGCGTTCGCAGCGACGTACTCTACGCCACCGCACGGGCGCTGTAGCCGATGGCCGCCGATTCGGGGTCATCGCTCGGAGCCGCCGTCGCGCCGCTCACGTTGGTGACGGAGGATGGCTATCCGCTCGCGGCCACGCGGTATCGGGCGCGCGCCGCGCTCCGCGGGGTGGTGGTGATCGCCCCGGCCACCGGGGTGCGGATGCGGTACTACTCGGCCTTCGCCGAGTTCCTTGCGACGCAGGGATTTGAGGTGCTGACCTGGGATTGGCGCGGCATCGGCGATTCGCGCCACGAGGCACGCTGGCGTGACCGTCGGCTCACCATGCGCGCCTGGGGCGAACGGGACCTCGCCGCCGCGATCTGCTGGGCCGCGCGCCGCGACCACGGTGCGCCGGTGGGCGTGGTCGGGCACTCGTTCGGTGGCCAGGCGCTCGGGCTTGCCGCGAACGCCGATCGGGTCGCCCGGGCGGTGCTGGTCTCGGCGCAACACGGCTGGGTGGGCCATTGGCCCACGCGCGACCAATTGCTCTTGCGACCGCTCTGGCAACTGGTCATGCCGTTCCTGGCCACGGTGCTCGGCCGCTTCCCATCGTCGTGGTTCGGGTTGGGCGAGGACCTGCCGCGCGGTGTGGCGCACGACTGGGCCGCGTGGGGGCGTCGGCGCGAACACCTCGGCACCTGGGCGGGACATGCCGCCCTCCGCGCGCCCCTGCTGGTCTACTCGGTCAGTGACGACCGGATCGCACCACCACGGGCGGTCGATGCCTTGATCCGGGCCTATGCCGGGGCGAGGGTCCGCCACCGGCAGGTCCGTCCCGAGGAGTTCGGGGTCGCCGCCTTGGGCCACTGGGCTTTCTTTCGGGCGGGCGTGATGCCGTCGATCTGGGCCGACGTGGCGGAGTTTCTGGGGGAGGGAAATGCGCGCTGACGCCGCGCCGGAGTTCGGGCGATATATTTCCGCGACTCGATCCTTTGGCGGAGTACCCGCGATGACCGGCCCCCCCACCGGCGATAGCGATCTCTTCTTGCGACTCTACGCGGAACTCCGCGTGGTGGCGGATCGCTTGCTGCGCCGCGAGGCACCGGGTCACACGCTCCAGCCCACCGCGCTGGTCCATGAGGCGTGGTTCAAGTTGGCTGGCTCCGCCGCCCCGGTGGTCGTTGATCGTGCCCACTACCTCGCGCTCGCGGCCCGGGCGATGCGCCAGGTCCTCGTCGATCATGCGCGTCGTCGGCGGGCCGCGAAGCGTGCGGTGGCACCGGTCGACATCACGATCGCCGACGACCGTCTCGGCTTCGCCCTCCCTCTCGACGACCTCATCGCGGTCGACGAGGCCCTCACGCGACTGGCCGGGAAGGACGAACGACTCGCGCGGGTCGTCGAGCTGCGGTTCTTCGCCGGCCTTGGTGAGGCCGAGGTCGCCAGCGCGCTGGGCGTCACGACGCGGACGGTGCAGCGTGATTGGCTGAAGGCGCGGGCATGGCTCCACCTGCAACTCGCCGATGGCGGTTCCTCCGAGTGACCACCCCGAACGACCGCTGGCTGCGACTCTCGGCATTGTTCGACGAGGCGCTGGAACTGCCCGACGCGGCACGCGCCGATTGGCTCGCCGCCGCCGCGCCGGACGACCCGGCGCTCCGCCACGAGCTCACGCGCATGCTGGGTGCCCATGCGCGGACCGGCCCGCTCGATCGCAACCTGGCCCCGCTGGCAGAGGCTGAGTTTCACGGCCGACTTGATGCGGCGCTCGGCGATCGGTATACGCTCGGGGAGACCCTCGGCGTCGGTGGCACCGCCGCGGTCTTTCTGGCGCACGAGAGCAAGCACGACCGCCGCGTGGTCCTCAAGGTGCTGCAGCCCGGGCTGGCAGCGGCGATCGGACCGACGCGCTTCCTCGAAGAAGTGCGCATCACGGCGCGGCTCTCGCATCCGCACATCCTGCCGCTGCTCGATTCGGGGGAGGTCGACGGACTCCTCTTCTACGCGATGCCCTATCTCGGCGGCGAGACGTTGCGGGAGCGGCTCGCGCGGGATGGGGCGCTGCCGCTGACCGAGGCGGTGGGGCTGTTGCGCGACATCGCGGCCGCGCTCGCCCATGCGCACTCGGCTGGCGTCATTCACCGTGATCTCAAGCCGGAGAATGTCCTCTCGGTGGGGGCGCATGCGTACCTGCTCGACTTCGGCATCGCCAAGCTCGAGGCCGATGTCGAGAGTGTCAGCGTGACGCATCCCGGCTTCGCGATCGGCACTCCGGGCTACATGGCCCCCGAGCAGGCGGCGGGGCAGGCGGTCGATCACCGCGCCGACCTCTACGCCTGGGGGTTGCTCGCCCGCGAGATTCTCACTGGGGGACGCTCGGCGGCACCCCTCGGCGAACAGCGTCCCGACCTGCCGCGCTCCCTGGTGGCATTGGTCGAGGCGTGCCTTGCGATCGACCCGGCGGAGCGTCCGGCGACGGCGAGCTCACTTGTGGCCGCGCTCGACGGGCTCGTGGCACCGGTTCGCGAGCGCTCGTGGACTCGGCGGCTGGTGCCATTCGCGGCGGTGGGTGCGGTGGTGTTCGCTGCGGTCATGGCGCGCCGCGAGCCGCCGTCCTCGGCCGCGCTCGTCGGCCCGATCGCGGTGACGCCGCTGGTCAATGAAACGGGCGACAGCACGCTGAGCGGCTGGGGGCGGCTTGCCGGCGACTGGGTGACGCAGGGGCTTCACGAGGCGAGTCTGCTGGCGGTGGTGCCGTGGCCCAGCATTCTGCTGGCCGCGGAACAACACGCCAAGAGTGGCGCACCCGATCTGGCGGCCACCGTTCGCGAGGAGACCGGTGCTGCGCTGGTCGTGAGCGGGAGCTACTACCGCACCGGCGACTCGTTGCGCTTTCAGGTCAGCATCACCGACATGCGTGATGGCCGCCTCGTGGCCGCGATTCCGCCGGTGGTCGTCGTGAAGGACTCCGCCGCCTCGGCGGTGCGTGAGCTGCGCGATCGGGTGATGGGCGCGCTGGCCGTGGCGCTCGATGAGCGGATGCCGCCGGAAGTCGAGCTGGGAGGCCTATCGCGCCTTCGACCAAGGGATGGCGGAGTTCAATCGCTACGATTACGCGAGGGCGGACACCTCGTTGCGCGAGGCGTGGGCGCTCGACACCACGTTCGTGCCGGCGCTGCTCTACGCCACGTTTGCCGCGGTCAACGATGGTGCCGGCGCGCGGGGCGATTCGTTGCTCAAGCAGGTGCTGCTCCGGCGGAGCAGCCTCAGCAGCTATCACGCGGCCCTCGCGGACTACCTGAGTGCCTACCTCACCGGCGACCGGAGCCAGGCGCTGCCGAAGATCGTGTTGGCGGCCCAACTGGCGCCCTCTTCCCGCGCCGGGTACAACGCCGCGTTCGTGCTGCTGCAGTTGAATCGCCCGCGGGAAGCCGATTCAGTGCTCGGCTCGCTCAATCCGGATCGTGGGCCGATGCGAGACTGGCCGACCTTCTGGAGCCAGCGCGCCTACGCGGCCCATCTCCTCGGCGACCACGCACGCGAACGCGAGTATGCGCAGACGATGCGTGCACGGCACCCGGACCAGCGCGTGAGCTGGGTGATCGAGGCGCGCGCCCTCGCCGCGATGGGGCGCGAGGCGGCGCTCGATTCCCTCCTCGTGGCGGCGGCGACGCTTGACCCCGACGTGTACTGGTCGCAAGGCGCGATGTACGTCGTGGCGGGCGAGGAACTCGCGGCGCATCAGCGCGGCGATTCGACCGCGCGCTTTCGACAGGCCGTGACGTGGCTCGAAGAGCGGCTGCGCAACGACTCGACCAATCGCGCGCACCAATTGTGGCTGGCGCAGGCGTATGTCGGGCTGGGCGACTGGAAGGCCGCCGAGCATTGGCTCTCGATCGTTGACGCCAAGGGGCCGCCCCGGCTCTACATCCGCGGCCAGCTCGCCGCGCTGGCCGCCCGACGGGGTGACTCGACCCTCGCAGTAAAGCTCCTCGGTCCAGGCCCGACGGCGGGTCACGTCGATGGCGAGTTCCTGGTCTACGAGGCCCGGCTGGCCGCGCTCCGCGGTGACACGGAGGAAGCCATCGCCAAGCTGAGCACCGCGCTGCGCGTCGGTGTCACCAATTTCCATTGGGTGCAGCATGCGGTGCGGCAGGACTTCGCATCGATGGCGGGGGATGCGCGGTATCGGAGATTGATGGGGCTGGAGGGGGAGCGGTAACCAGTGACCGGTAACCAAGGACCAGGTTACAGGTCACAGGTCACAGGTCACCAGTCACTGAATTACTTTCCCCAAACTCCCCTGCTCGAGGTTTCTCATGCGCTGGTCCGCCTCCGGTCGTTCGCAGAATCTCGAAGATCGCCGCGGCGGTGGTGGCGGCGGCATGATCCCTGGCGGCATTGGCGGCCTGGGTATTGGCGGCGTGGTGCTGGTGGTGATCTTTTCGCTCATCACCAAGCAGAATCCGCTCGCCGTCATCGGGGCCCTTGATGGCGGCACCGCCGCGCCCGGCGTCGAGGCGCCGATCACCGACCCGGCGGAGGAGGAGAAGGTGCTCTTCATCGGCGCGGCGCTCGACAGCACCCAGGCGCTCTGGGCGCGGTTGCTGCCGACGATGGGCGCCGAGTATCGCGACGCCAAGCTGGTGCTCTTTCGCGATCGGACCACCTCGCCCTGCGGCGCCGCGCAATCGGCGACCGGTCCCTTCTACTGCCCCGGCGATGAGAAGGTCTACATCGACCTCGGCTTCTATCAGGAACTGGCCACGCGCTTCGGTGCCCCGGGCGATTTCGCCGAGGTGTATGTGCTTGCGCACGAGATCGGCCACCATGTGCAAAAACTCCTCGGCACCGAGGAGGCGATGCGTCGCGCGCAGGAGCAGCGCCCGGCGCAGGCAAACGCGCTCTCCGTGAAGCTGGAGCTGCAGGCCGATTGTTACGCGGGCGTCTGGGCGCATACGGCGGCGCAACAGGGGCGCCTCGAGCGCGGCGACGTCGAGGAAGGACTCGGCGCCGCCGCCGCGGTCGGCGACGACCGGATCCAGCGGATGGGCGGCGGGAGCGTGAATCAGGAGAGCTGGACCCACGGCTCGTCAGAGCAGCGGATGACGTGGTTCAAGCGCGGATTTGAGAGTGGGGATCCGAAAATGTGCGAGACGTTTCGATGATCGATGGTCGATGATCGATCATCGATCATCGGTGTCCCCACGATCCCCAACGGCACCATCCGCCAGTTGCTCCACTGTCGGAGCGCACTGCTGCTCTCGCGAAGCGCGAGTTGACTTGAGAGGCCGCCATCGAGGCCGACGGCACGGGTGGCCCCGAGGCGACGCATGAGGGTGGCGAGCTCCGGGATGGTGGGGCCGAAGGGGAGGGTGGCGCCGGCCGAGCCCGCACCGCGGAATCGCGTCAGCACCAGGAGCACGCGCCCCTCGGCGTCGGTGCCGATGGCGAGCCGCGTGTCACGATGCTCCAGGTCAACGCCGCGCCCGGGGGCGCGCAGCGGCGCCGGCATGACGCCGTCGACCAGCAGCATCGGATACGATTGAATCGCGGCGCGCACGGTGCCTCGCGCCGCCGGGATCTCCTCCGGCGTGAGCAACCGCACCGCACCCGCATCGAAGACCACCGCCATCGCCACGCTGCCGCTGCCCGGCGCCTGCCGCTCCACGCCATCCTGCACCAGCCATCCCCACGGCGTCCCCTCGCGGAATTGTCCCGCGTTAAGGGCAAGGACCGCCTCGGCCGGCATCGAGTCGACCGTCCAGGCTCCACGCAATCCGGCGTAGCGCGTACGCGCCATCAGGTCGAGGTGAATGCGCGCGGGGTCGATGCGCAACGCGATGACCTGAACCGCCTGCAGCACGCCACGTTCCGCCATCACGAACTCGCTGCGCTCGATGCCGTCGCGCGCGGTGGCCCACGTGATGTTGGGCGACGCCGCGCGCGGGCCGAGCGGCAGCGCGAGCAGGGTGAGGGCGAGACGCAGCGTGCCGACCTGCATCAGGAAACGGCCTTCATCCCGGCGAGCAACTGGCCGCACCGTGGCGTGAGCAATGCCGCCTCGCTCGCCTCGTAGACATAGTAGATCCCGTTGCCGATCCCCGGCACGCGCACATCGCCGGTTCCGCGCGCGGCCGCGTCGAAGGCGCAGAATGGCGTGATCCGTTCCTTCAGCAGCGCGTACCGCTTCTGGTCCATGCCCACCAGCTTCGCCGCCTCATGCTCGGAGGGGTGGTAGAGCGCCGACGGCCCCGGCTCGGGCGGATACAGGCTCGGATCGTAGCCGCACTTCCCCTGAACGATGCGGTCCTGCTGGGCCTTCATCCCCGTGGCGATCTTCGTCATGTACTCGGCGCTGCCATCGTTGTCCTTCGAGGCCATCGCGTCGAGGTAGTCCTGCATCATCTTCTTGGCCTCTGGCGACGTCGGTGCCAGAGCCACTTCGGAACAACGGCGATACTCCTCAGGGGACTTGAGCGTGGTCCGAATCCGGGCCCGCTCCTCCAGCCACTGCTTCTCTGCCGTCAATGCCCTGGCGAACAGGTCGAGGGACGGCTCGTCGATCCGGTCGGCCGGCTTGACCTTGACCGGTCCGACCGGCGCCGACTCGACCTTGGCGACGGCGGCAGGCTTGTCGACTCCGGCAGCGGCCTTGGCCTTCTTTATCAGGCCCCCCAGCTGGGCGTGGCCAGGGACGGCGAGGGTGACGGCCATGGCCGCGGCGAGGGTCAGGGGGAGGGTACGCATCGAAGGCTCCAGTTGGGGTTGGTGGTGATCCCTTTTGGAACGTTGACGGGGGGACGTTGCAGATTGTTTCAAGGCAGGATGATGGATGATGGATGATGGATTGGCGGTCCCTGCGGGTGGGGTCGATATTCGAGCGCTGGGAATTCTCCTGCCGAATCCATCATCCATCATCCATCATCCCGTCGCAGGAGCCCCCATGTCCGACTCCCCCCCGCTGCTCGGGATGCTCTCGCCTGCCGAGGAGCGATTCGAGGCGTGGCGGGGGAGGGCAGGGTTCGTGCTGGCTCCGGCGGCGGCGCTGGCGATCGCCCTGCTGGACCTTCCCTCGCTCACCCCGGAGTCGCATCGCCTTGCCTCGGTGATGGTTGCGGTCGTCGTGCTCTGGATCACCGAGTCGCTACCGATGCCGGTGACTGCGCTGCTGGGCGCGTCCGCCTGCGTCATCCTCGGGGTGGCACCGGCAAAGGCGGTGTTCGCCCCCTTTGCCGACCCGCTGATGTTCCTCTTCATCGGGTCGTTCATCCTCTCGCAGGGGATCTTTCATCACGGGTTGGATCGCCGCGTGGCATTCACGGTGCTCTCGCGGCCCTGGGTCGGCGCGAGCCCGTCGCGGCTTCTCCTCGCGTTCGGCCTGATCACCGCGCTCATCTCGGGATGGATCTCGAACACTGCCACCACGGCGATGATGTTCGGCATCGGGATGTCGATCCTTCGGGTGCTCTACCTCCGGCAGCAGTCTGGTGAACTCGCGCTCGATCCCCGCTGGGCCAGTGGCCTGATGTTGATGACCTCCTTCGCCGCATCGATCGGCGGTCTGATGACGCCGGTCGGCACGCCGCCGAACGTGATCGGGCTCGGCTTCATCCGCAGCGAATTGGGCGTGCAGATCCCCTTCTTCTCCTGGATGCTCCTCGGCGTGCCGACGGTGGCGATCCTCTTTGTGGTGCTGTTCTTCACGCTCCGCGCACTGTCGCCGGCTGGTGTGGCGGTGCTTCCCGGTGGCGCGAGCGTGGCGCGCGATGGACTCGCGGGGCTTGGGCGCTGGCGCCGTGGCGAACGATCCGTGCTCTGGGCCTTTCTCGTCACGGTCGTGCTCTGGATCACCCCTGGCGTCTTGGCCATCGTGTTGGGAGAACGCGCCCCCCTCACGCTCGCGGTGCAGACCGCGCTCCCCGAGGGGGTGGCCGCGCTGCTCGGCGCCACGCTGCTCTTCCTCCTCCCGGGCGAGCCGGGGCAGCGTGCGCTCAGCTGGCCAGAGGCGGCCAAGATCGACTGGGGTGTTGTGCTGCTGTACGGCGGGGGCTTCGCGCTCGGCACACTCGCCTTCCAGTCGGGGCTCGCCGAGGCGCTCGGGCGCGGCGTGACTGGGTGGATCCCGAACGCGGGCGAGATGGGGCTGCTGGTGATGGGGACCATCGTCGCGGTGCTGCTTTCGGAGACGACGTCGAACACGGCCGCGGCGAACATGGTCGTGCCGGTGATCATCGCCATCGCAAAGGCCTCAGGCGTCGACCCCCTCCTCCCAGCGCTGGGGGCGACGTTGGGTTCCTCCCTCGGCTTCATGTTGCCGGTGTCCACCCCGTGCAACGCCATCGTCTACGGCAGCGGGATGATCCCCCTGTCGCGCATGATGCGGGCGGGGCTCATCCTCGATCTGGTCGGGATCGTGGTGGTCATCGGGGTGGTCTCGCTGTTGGGCCCGCTGCTCCGCTAGGCCTTGGGGCTTCAGGCAGAACGGACAACTGCCGATACCTCAGAGTCTCGCCTCTTTTGGAGTCCGCATGTCCCCCAAGTCCGGAAGCCCCGTGAGCGCGATCATCTGCTCGATCGTGGTCGCCGGCGCGATTGTGTATCTGGTTGGAACGCTCTCGCATCAGGTCATGCCCTACGCCTCGGGGCTCGACGCCACCGACCCAGCGCAACTGAAGTTGGGACTCGAGGCCGGGGAACTCCCGCTCCTGGGGATGCTGCTGGTGCTCGGGGGCTGGTTGCTCGGGGCGTATGCCGGCGGCCGGGTCGCCATCTCCATTGGCAAGCAGGAGTGGGTCGTGATGACCTTCGCCGTGCTCTTCACGGTCGGGATCGTGATGAACCTGCTGGTGGTGCCGAGCCCGACCTGGATGTGGATCGGTGGGGCCGGCGCAACGCCGCTCTTCGCACTCGGGGCTGGCAGCGGCCGCAGCTGAGCAGGCCGTCGGGAGGATCAGAGGGCGGCCCTTTGCGGGGCCGCCCTCGTTTTACGTGCCGACGGGGTGCATTTTTGTCGGCATCCCCTTCCTCCCGGTATCGACGGCTCGATGCGACATCTTCGTGTGATCTTCATCGCCTGGTTCATCACCTCCCTCGGCGCGGCGGCGGGGTGGTTTCTCGGTGGCCTCGCCGACCGCAAGGTCGCGTTCTTCGCGGCCACGGTGGTGGGCACGCTGTCGTTGCTCTACGCGATGTCCTTTCTCATTGATCGCCACTGGTTCATGGAGGAGCGACGTCGCGGCGGCACGATCGGCGGCCTGGTCGGCCTCTGCATCGCCGCCCCGCTGGTGCTGATGTCGACCGCCACCCCAATTCTGGGCGTCACCGCGCTCGTCAGCGTGGGCATCGGGGTGCTGGTTGGCGCCGGTGGTGGGGCGCTGGAATGAGGACACTGCTCCTGCTGGCGCTGCTCCCCGCGGTGCTCGCTGCGCAGGAGCCCGCCCGACCGAGGGCCAGAGATCTTGGCATCGCGCCGGGGATTTTTCGACCCGGTCCGCTGAACGCCATCACCGATGTGGCAGGCGTGCTCGTCGGACAGACCACGGTGCGCGAGGGTGATTCGATCCGCACCGGCGTGACCGCGATTCTTCCGCATGGCGGCGATCTCTTCCGCGACCGTGTCCCCGCCGGGCTGCATGTCGGCAACGGCTTCGGCAAACTGCTTGGCGTGACCCAGCTCCGCGAGCTCGGCGAACTGGAAACGCCCATCCTGCTCACCTGCACGCTCTGCGTCTGGCAGGCCGCCGATGCGATGGTGGCGTGGCAGCTCGCGCGGCCCGGGATGGCGTCGGTGCGCTCGATCAATCCGGTGGTGGCCGAGACCAATGATGGCGGCCTCAACGCGATCCGCAGTCGACCGATCCGCCCGGCCCACGTGGTGTCGGCGCTTGAGGGGGCGTCCGCCGGGGCGGTCGCCGAGGGGAGCGTCGGTGCGGGGACGGGAACGGTCGCGTTCGGCTGGAAGGGTGGCATCGGGACTTCGTCGCGCAAGTTGCCGGCGTCGCTCGGTGGCTTCACGGTTGGCGTGCTGGTGCAGACCAACTTCGGTGGCGTGTTGCAGATCCTTGGCGCGCCAGTCGGCAAGGCGCTCGGGCGCTACTCCTATCGGACGCAGACGATGGCGGAGCGCGGCGATGGCTCGATCATCATCGTGGTCGCGACCGACGCGCCGCTGTCGGAGCGGCAGCTCGAGCGGCTGGCGGCGCGCGCGATGTTCGGGCTGGCGCGGACGGGCTCCGATGCCTCGAACGGCTCCGGTGACTACGCCATCGCCTTCTCGACTTCGGCCGACGTGCGACGCCACCCCACCGAGTCGGCGCCGCGGAGCCTGCGCGCCCTGCAGGACGACGCCGTCTCGCCGCTCTTCGAGGCGGTCATCGAGGCGACCGAAGAGGCGATCTACAATTCGCTCCTCCGCGCCACGTCGGTCACGTCGAAGGGGCGCACGGTCGAGGCGATCCCGGTCGACTCCGTGCGCGCCATTCTCGCACGCTTCCGGGCGACGGAACGATGATGCGTCCGGTTGAGACGAGCGGCGCACCGACGCCGGCGGGGCACTACGTGCAGGGGATGGTGCATGGCGGCGTGGTCTACGTCTCAGGACAGCTGCCGATCGATCCAGCGACGGGCGTCGTGATCGACGGCGACATGACAGTGCAGGCGGAACGGACGCTGCAGAATGTCGCCGCCGTGCTCGAGGCGGCTGGCAGCGGGCTGGACCGCGTGCTCATGCTCACGGTCTTCGTCACCTCGCGCGAGGACTGGCCCGCGGTGAACGCGGTCTGCGCGAGGATGTTCGGTGCGCATCGTCCCGCGCGCGCGATCGTCGGTGGGGCGGATTTGAAGCCGGGGTGCCGGATCGAGATCACCGCCGTCGGGATGATCAGTGCACGATGATCGATGATCGATGGTCGATGGTCGAATCGATTGGTGTGGGGTGAGGGGTGAGGGGTGAGGGGTTTAACGAGGCCTCATCGATCATCGATGATCGATCATCGAATTCTGGGAGAAGTGTTATGCGACGTATGATGTTGGCGGTGCTACTGCTTCTTTCGGCGACCTCGCTCTCCGCGCAAGCGAAGGCAAGTCGCGCGGATCGAGTCAACGTCGAGCGCATCCTGCGCACGCTGGCGCACGACTCGATGGAAGGGCGCGGGACGGCAACGCCGGGTGAGGAGCGCGCGGCCCGCTTCATCGCCGCGGAGATGAAGAAGATCGGCCTCAAGCCGATGGGCGATGACGGCTTCTTCCAGCGGGTGCCGATGGCGATGCTGGCGGCGAATCGTCCTGGTGGGGTGCGTCCGCCGACCGGCTGCCAGGCCGGGACCTTCAAGCTCAACGGCGATTCGGTCGCGACCCCGCTCTGGAAGTGCGTCGGTGCCGCGGCCCCTGCGCCCGGTGCGCCGGCCCCGGCGGCGGGCACTCAGGTCACTACCTATCGCGTGCCCACCAATCCCGGTGCCGCGGTGCCGCGGCTCACCATGCTCCCCTCGATGGCGGTGTGGGACACGATGCCGGCCGCGACGCGGCGCACTGGGCACAACGTCGTCGGCGTGATCCCGGGCAGGGATCCGAAGCTCAAGAACGAAGTGATCCTGGTGATGGCGCACTTCGACCATCTGGGCGTCCGCGGGCCGGGCGTCAATGGCGACTCGATCTACAACGGCGCGGATGATGACGCGTCGGGTACCACCGCCGTGCTCGAGATCGCCCGGGCCCTGAAGAAGGGAAAGGCGCCCAAGCGGACCGTCGTCTTTGCCACCATGACCGGCGAGGAGATGGGGTTGCTTGGCACCAACTACTTCATCGCCAATCCTCCGTTCCCGCTCAAGACGATGGTCGCCGGTTTCGAGATCGAAATGATCGGTCGGCCCGACTCGCTGGCCGGCGGACCGGGGAAGGCGTGGCTCACGGGCTATGAGCGGTCGACGATGGGTGACATGCTCAAGGCCAATGGGATCGCGATCGTCCCCGACCCGCGGCCGAGCCAGAACTTCTTCCGGCGCAGCGACAACTACGCCTTCGCGCGGATGGGAATCGTGGCGCACACGCTCTCGACCTTCAACCTGCACACCGACTATCACCGCCCCTCGGACGAGGCCGACAAGTTCGACTTCGACCACATGACGGCGGTCATCCAGGCCGGTGCGCAGGCGGTGCGGCATCTCGCGGATGGCGCCACGCCGGCCTGGCATGAAGGCGGCAAGCCGGCGCCACCGGCGCCGCGCCCGCCAGCGCCGTGATCGCGGCGCTCCTCCTTGCCCTGGCCGCGCGGGCCTACAGCGCGGTCGGCATGCGGGGGCCTCGGGATACCTCGCCGTCATGGCACTGCTGGGGACGCCGGCCGCGACGATGCGGCCGACGGCCCTCCTGCTCAATCTCGTGGTCGCCACGATCGGCACCGTCCAGTTCACCCGGGCCGGCTACTTCCGCTGGTCGCTGTTCTGGCCGTTCGCCATCACCTCGATTCCCGCCGCCTGGCTGGGCGGCCGCCTGACGCTGCCGGAATCGGTGTACGGACTCATTGTCGGCGGCGTCCTGCTCCTCTCGGCGCTCCGGCTCGTGCTGACGCGCGCCGCGTCCACGCAGGCCATCACGCCGCCGCGAACGTGGGTCGCGATGCTGGCTGGCGCAGGGCTCGGTCTCCTCTCCGGCCTGACCGGGGTCGGTGGCGGCATTTTTCTTTCGCCACTGCTGCTGCTCTGCGGCTGGGCGGATCTCCGCACCACCGCCGCGACGTCGGTTGCCTTCATCTTCGTGAACTCGGCCGCAGGGTTGCTCGGGCGGATGCCGCTCGGCGATGTCTTTCCCCCGGCCTTACCACTCTGGATTCTCGCGGTCGTGGTCGGCGGCGGGGTCGGCGCGACCCTCGGCAGTCGGAAATTGCCGGTGCCGATCCTGCGGATGGTGCTCGCACTCGTGCTGGTAGTCGCAGGGGGCAAGATGCTGGTTGGAGCCCTCGGCCGATGACCGGCGGCGCGGCCGAGGTGTCGACCAGGAAGCGTCACATGGTCGGCGGGGTGCTCGCCATCGCCACTCTCTACATGGTCGCCACCGCGGAGCAATGGCATTTCCTTGACAACGTGAACCTGCCGGTCCACGAGACGGGGCACCTGGTTTTTGCCTGGGGCGGCGAGGTGTTGACGGCGCTCGGTGGAACGTTGTTCCAGCTGATCGTGCCGGCCCTCTTCGCATTCTCGTTCCACCGGCGTGGCGATCCGGCGGGGACTGGCGCCGGGATCTGGTGGGTCGGCCAGAATTGCCTGTACATCGCGCGGTACCTCGCCGATGCACCGGTCCAGGAACTGCCTTTGGTCGGTGGTGGCGAGCACGATTGGGCGTTCCTGCTCGCCGAGTGGAATCTGCTGCACCGGGCCGACGCGATCGCGAGGGCGGTGCGGCTCGTCGGCGTGGTCGGGATGGCGGTTGGGGCGGTGGTCGCCTGGCAGGGACGCCGCCCGGCTGGCGCCACCCCGCAACTGACGGGCGGGCACGCGGAGGATTAGACTTCATCGGCTTGCCAGCCCAACAGGAGCCAGCGATGGACGACCGCAGTGGAAGCCCGCGGGATGCCGGACGCGACCTCGAGACCGTGCGTGACCTGCTCATTCAGGTGACGCCAGCGCCCGGTGCCCTGCTCCCGCTTCTGCATGAGGTGCAAGGGTGCCTCGGCTACATCCCCAAGGATGCCATTCGCCTGATCGCGCACGCGCTCAATCTGTCGCGCGCCGAGGTGCAGGGTGTGGTGTCGTTCTATCATGACTTCCATGAGGAGCCAACGGCGGACCATGTGGTCCAGCTCTGCATGGCCGAGGCCTGTCAGGCGGTGGGATGCCGAGCGCTGGCGGATCATGCGAAGTCGCAGTGCGGTGTCGGTTTTCATGAAGCGACCCCTGATGGCCGGCTCCAGTTGGAGCCGGCCTATTGTTTTGGCAATTGTGCCGCGGGCCCGACGATCCGCGTTGACGACCGGGTCTATGGTCGGGTCACGGCCGCGCGTTTCGATGCGCTGACCGCGGTACTTCGGGCGGAGGCGTCCTCGTGACGACACGCATCTTCGTCCCGGGCGACACGACCGCGTGGTCCCTGGGTGCCGACGAGGTGGCCGATGCCATCGCCGCCGAGGTCGCGACGCGCGGACTCTATGCCACGGTGGTGCGGACGGGCTCACGCGGGCTGTACTGGCTCGAGCCGCTGATCGAGATCGAGACGCCGGCGGGTCGCCACGGATTCGGACCGATCGACATCGACGACGTTGCGTCGCTCTTTGCCGCGGGCGGGCTGCCGAGCACGGCGCATCCCCGATCGGTCGGTCTGGTCGAGTCGATTCCGTTCCTGGCCGAGCAACAACGACTGACCTTCGCCCGCGCCGGCGTGATCGATCCACGGTCATTGGCCGAGTACCGGGCGCACGGCGGTGGGGTCGGGCTCAATGCGGCGCTGACGATGACTCCGCGACAGATCATCGAGGCGATCACCGCCTCCGGGCTGCGGGGCCGCGGCGGTGCCGCGTTTCCGGCGGGGATCAAGTGGCAGACGGTGCACGATGCGCCGGGGGCGCAGAAGCACATTGTCTGCAATGCGGATGAAGGCGACAGCGGGACTTTCGCCGACCGCCTGCTGATGGAGGCCGATCCGTTCCAGCTGATCGAGGGGATGGCGATCGCCGCCCTGGCCGTCGGCGCCACCGATGGCGTGATCTACCTGCGGTCGGAATATCCGCGCACCCAGGGCTTGCTTGACGAAGTGCTGCAGCTGGCGCGCGAGGATGGCATGCTCGGGCCCAATGCCTTCGGGCCGGGGCGGTCATTCGACATCCAGCTGTTTCTGGGGGCGGGCGCCTACATCTGCGGCGAAGAGACCGCGCTGCTGGAGAGCCTCGAGGGGAAGCGCGGGACGGTGCGGCCCAAGCCACCACTGCCGGCAATCCGCGGGTTGCATGCGGATCCGACGTTGGTGCACAACGTGCTCTCGCTGGCCGCCGCGACGACGATTCTGGCCAAGGGTGCGGACCACTACGCCGGCTTCGGCGTCGATCGGTCACGCGGGACCATGCCATTCCAGCTCGGCGGCAACATCGCCCGCGGTGGGATCGTGGAACTGCCCTTCGGCGCGACTCTCACGACGATACTCGATCACTTTGGTGGCGGCTCGCGGAGCGGGCGTCCGCTGAAGGCGGTGCAGGTCGGTGGACCGCTCGGTGCCTACCTCCCTGCGGCCCAGTGGGATGCACCGCTCGCCTACGAATCGTACGCCGCGATCGGGGCCATGCTCGGCCACGGTGGCATCGTCGCCTTCGACGACTCGGTGGACATGGCCGAGCAGGCCGAATTCGCGATGCAGTTCTGCGCCGACGAGTCGTGCGGCAAGTGCACGCCCTGCCGGATCGGGTCGACCCGCGGCGTCGAGGTGATCCAGCGCCTGCGCCGAGGGGAGCAGCCCGAGCGCCAGTTGGCCGTGTTGCAGGACCTCTGCGAGGCACTTGAACTCGGCTCACTTTGTGCCCTTGGTGGTCTCACCCCCATGCCGGTTCGCAGTGCGCTCACGCACTTCGCCAGTGACTTCCCGCTCGCGGCCGAGGCGCTTCCCCGATGATCGCATCAACTCCTGCCCGGGTGGATCTCGGGACGCCGCCCGTGGATGGCACGGCGCGCGTCCAACTCACCATCGATGGCATCGCGGTCGAGGCAGCCGTCGGCACGTCGATCATGCGCGCCGCCCGTGAGGCCGGCGTGGCGGTGCCCAAACTCTGCGCCACCGACTCGCTGGAGGCCTTCGGCTCCTGCCGGCTCTGTCTGGTGCACGTGGAGGGCCGGCGCGGTCTCCCCGCCTCGTGTACCACGCCGGTGGCCGAGGGGATGGTGGTGCACACGCAGACGGAGCAGGTGGCCCGGGTGCGACGCAGCGTGATGGAGCTCTACATCTCCGATCACCCGCTGGACTGCCTGACCTGTGCGGCGAACGGCGACTGCGAGCTGCAGGACATGGCGGGGGCGGTGGGCCTGCGCGAGGTGCGCTACGGGACCCAGGGTGCGAACCACCTCGGCGCGACCCCCGACAACTCCAATCCCTACTTCTCGTTCGATCCGGCGAAGTGCATCGTCTGCTCGCGCTGCGTGCGCGCGTGCGAGGAGATCCAGGGGACGTTCGCGCTGACCATCGACGGCCGCGGCTTCGGCTCGACGGTGAGCGCCGGCATGAACGAGTCGTTCCTCGCCTCGGAGTGCGTGTCGTGCGGCGCCTGCGTGCAGGCGTGCCCGACGGCGACCCTGATCGAGAAGACGGTGATCGAGCATGGCCAGCCGGAGCGCACGGTGAAGACCACCTGCGCCTACTGCGGCGTCGGCTGCTCGTTCAATGCGGAAATGAAGGGGAACGACGTGGTGCGGATGGTCCCCGACATGGACGGCGGGGCCAACGAGGGGCACTCCTGCGTCAAGGGACGCTTTGCCTGGGGCTATGCCACCCACAGCGACCGGGTCACCACGCCGCTGATCCGCGAGCGGACCAGCGACCCGTGGCGGGTCGCGTCGTTCGACGAGGCGATCGCCTTCGCGGCGTCGCGCTTCAGGGCGATCCAGGCCGAGCATGGGCGCGGGGCCATCGGCGGCATTTCGTCGTCGCGTTGCACGAATGAGGAAGTCTACGTGGTGCAGAAGATGGTGCGCGCCGCGTTCGCCAACAACAACATTGACACCTGCGCGCGCGTCTGCCATTCGCCGACTGGCTACGGCCTGAAGCAGACCTTCGGCACCTCGGCAGGGACCCAGGACTTCCGATCGGTCGAATCGGCCGACGTGATCCTGGTGATCGGCGCCAACCCGACCGACGCCCACCCGGTCTTCGGCTCGCGAATGAAGAAGCGCCTGCGCGAGGGGGCAAAGCTGATCGTCGCCGATCCGCGGCGCATCGACCTGGTTCGCAGTCCGCACGTCGCGGCCACCCACCACCTCCAGCTGCGCCCCGGGACGAACGTCGCGCTCATCAATGCGCTGGCGCACGTGGTGGTGACGGAAGGACTCGTCAACGAGGCGTTCGTCGCCGAGCGATGCGATGCGGCGTCGTTCGGGCAGTGGCGCGACTTCATCGCCCGGGATGCGCAGTCGCCGGAGGCAACCGAATCGATCACCGGCGTGCCCGCCGCCGAGGTGCGTGCCGCCGCCCGCCTCTACGCGACGGCGCCGAACGGCGCGATCTACTATGGGCTCGGCGTCACCGAGCACAGCCAGGGCAGCACGATGGTCATGGGGATCGCCAACCTCGCGATGGCGTGCGGACAGATCGGTCGCGAGGGCGTCGGCGTGAATCCGCTGCGGGGCCAGAACAATGTCCAGGGCGCCTGTGACATGGGGTCGTTCCCGCACGAGTTGCCCGGGTATCGCCACATCTCCGATTCCACCGTCCGGGGCAGCTTCGAGGCGGCGTGGGACGTGTCCCTCGACCCCGAACCGGGTTTCCGCATTCCGAACATGCTGGCGGCCGCGACCAGCGGCCAGTTCCGCGGGCTCTTCGTGCAAGGGGAGGACATCGCCCAGTCCGATCCCGACATGACCCACGTCACCGCCGCACTCGGCGCGCTCGACTGCCTGGTCGTGCAGGACCTCTTCCTCAACGAAACGGCCAAGTTCGCGCACGTCTTCCTGCCGGGCACGGCGTTCCTCGAGAAGGACGGCACCTTCACGAATGCCGAGCGGCGCATCAACCGTGTCCGACCGGCGATGCCGCCGAAGCCGGGATTGTTCGAGTGGGAGGTCGTCTGCCGGCTCGCGACGGCAATGGGGTACCCGATGCACTACGAGTCGGCGGCCCAGATCATGGATGAAATTGCCGCCCTGACCCCCGCCTTCGCCGGGGTGTCCTTTGCCTATCTCGATGAGGTCGGCAGCGTGCAGTGGCCCTGCACGGCGGCGACGCCGATGGGCACGCCGGTGATGCACGCCGACCGCTTCGTGCGCGGGAGTGGCCGTTTCCTCATCACCCAGTTCGTACCGACGGAGGAGCGCACCACTCGGCGCTTCCCCCTGCTGCTCACCACCGGCCGCATCCTCTCGCAATACAATGTGGGGACCGCGACCCGGCGAACCAGCAACGTCGTCTGGCACCCGCGCGATGTCCTGGAGATCCATCCGGCTGATGCGGAGATGCGCGGCATCCTCGATCACGACACCGTTGAGCTGTCCAGCCGGATGGGCGAGATCATGCTGCAGGCGCATGTGACCGACCGGGTGCCACCGGGCGTGGTGTACACCACCTTTCACTACCCCGAGCTCGCCGCAAACGTCATCACGACCGAGTACTCCGATTGGGCCACGAACTGCCCCGAGTACAAGGTCACGGCGGTCGAGGTGCATCCGATCGGCGTCCAATCGCTGGCCCGGCAGGCGACCGAGGCGCTGACGTGAGCGAAACGCTGGTGCCCGCCTTCGAACTCCGGCCGATCCATGTGGCCGGTGTGCCGGCGGCGGAGCCCTGGGGCATCGCCGTCGAGGTGCCGGTCGAACTGCAGCTCAACGGAACTCCGTGGACCGTGATGCTCGCGTCGCCGACCGACCTGGACGATTTCGCCGTCGGCCTCGCGCTGACGGAACGGCTGGTTGCCGACGCCGCGGGAGTCACCGGGTTGCGCATCGCGCAGCAGGAAGGCGACTGGACGGTCGACCTCGACGTACCGGTGCCGCTGCGCCCGACGCGCGCCCGCAGCGTCGCGGGCGCGACCGGCTGCGGCATCTGCGGCCTGGAGTCGCTGGGTGACTTCCGCAGCGGACTCGCCGGCGTCGTGCCGGTGGTGGCAACGCAGGTGGTCACCGATGCTGCCGTCCTCGCGGCGTGGGCGGCACTGCCCGACTTGCAACCGGTGAACGCGGTCACCAGGTCGGTCCACGCGGCGGCATGGTGCGCGCCGGATGGCGCCGTCCTTCTGGTGCGCGAGGATGTCGGTCGCCACAATGCGCTCGACAAGCTGGTGGGCGCGCTGGCACGCCAAGGCCGGCTCGGTGAACCCGGATTCGTCGCGATGACGTCGCGCTGCAGCGTGGAGCTGGTCGCCAAGGCGACGGTTGCCCGGGCGTTGCTCCTGGCCACGATCTCCGCGCCGACCACGCTGGCGTTGGCGGCCTCGGCGGCGCTCGGCGTCCCGCTGGCCTGCGCCGGTCCCGGCCAGCAGGTCGTCCGCTTTCCGAGGGAGTCTCCCGATGAAGTCGACTGACCTGGTCCGCATGTCCACGCAGATCGCCCAGTTCTTCGAGCCGTATACGACCGAGGAGGCGATCACCGGCGTGGCCGAGCACCTGACGGGATTCTGGACACCGTCGATGCGGCTCGAGTTGCTTGCGATCCTCGCGACCGGAACGCCGCCGCTGCATCCGCTCGTGGTGGAAGCGGCCAGGCGATTGACGGCTGGTCGCCCGGCGTGATTCCGGCGGAAGAAATCACGGGAATCATCGTGGCAGGCGGCGATGGGCAGCGCATGGGAGGCGTCACCAAGTCGCTGCTGGTCGCGGCTGGCGCGCCGCTGATTGCGCACGTCCGGGCCCGCCTGGCCCCGCAGGTCGGCACCGTGATGATCAGCGCCAACGTCGACCCAACCGCCCACGGCGCCTGGGGTGATGTCGTCATGGCCGATCACGTGCCCGGGATGGGGCCGCTCGGCGGGCTGCTCTCCATCCTCGAACACGTCGCGACCCCCTATGCGTTCTGTTGCCCGGGTGACGCGCCGCTGTTGGACCCGACCCTCGTCTCGCGGCTGGGGCTCGCGTTGCGGCGCGCCTCGGCGGACATCGCGTTCCCCCACGACGGGCACCAGCTGCAACACCTCTTTCTCCTGTTCCCCACGAGCCTGCGCGGCTCGTTGCGCCGCTATCTGTCCGAAGGGGGTCGGTCGGTGCACGGCTGGACCGACGGCCTGAACAGCGTGATCGTGGACTGCGCGCAGCATCCCGATGCCTTTCTCAACATCAACACGCAGGACAACCTGCAGCGGGCCGATCGGTTGCTGACCCCGATCGCGGTGGCGCCATGAAGCTGCGACTGCGGGATTCGTCGATCCGGCTTCGGCTCACGCGCACGGAGGTGCAGGCCATCGGGCAGGGCCAGCGGCTCGAGGCGCGCACCGAACTCCCGGATGGCAGTGCCCTTCGCTATGCCCTGGTGGTGGCCATCGGTGGTCCCGTGACGGCGACGTTCCTGAATGGCTGCCTGGAAGTCGTGGTGCCGTTGACGGAGGCGACGCCGTGGGCCATGGGTGATGCGGTGTCGATCGAGTCGATCCAACCGACCCCCAGCGGGTCGTGTCACCTGTTGATCGAGAAGGACTTTGCCTGTCTCCATCCCCGTGCCGAGGATCATGGCGCGGAGACCTTTCCCAATCCCACATCGCCGAGAGATCGCCCGTGACCGCCCAGGTCGTGCCGTCCGACATCGAGATTGCCCAGAGCGCCACGCTCCGCCCCATCACCGCCATCGCGGCCGACCTCGGCCTCTCCCCCGACGACATCGATCAGTACGGCAAGTACAAGGCGAAGCTCCCGCTCGAGCTGGCCAGTCGGCCCCCGCGCGGGAAGTTGGTGCTGGTGACCGCCATCTCGCCGACCCCCAGTGGCGAAGGGAAGAGCACGGTGAGCGTCGGGCTGGCGCAGGCGTTCCGGCGCCTCGGGACCAACGCGGTGCTGGCCATCCGGGAACCGAGCCTCGGTCCGGTGTTCGGCGTGAAGGGTGGTGCGGCCGGCGGCGGGTACTCGCAGGTGCTGCCGATGGAGGACATCAACCTCCACTTCACCGGCGACTTCCACGCGATCTCGAGCGCGCACGCGCTGCTCTCGGCGATGATGGACAACTCGCTGCAGCAGGGGAATCCGACCGGGCTCGATCCGCGCCGCATCACCTGGCCGCGCACCATCGACATGAACGACCGCGCCCTGCGACGGACCATCATCGGCCTCGGCGGTCCGGCCGAAGGCGTCGTACGCGAAGAGCGCTGGGTCATCATTCCGGCCAGCGAGATCATGGCGATCGTTGCCCTCGCGAGCGGACTCGAGGATCTGCAGGAGCGGCTCGGGCGCATCATCGTGGGCTCGACCGCCGGCACTGCCCGCACGCCGGTGCGCGCCCGCGATCTCAAGGCCATTGGTGCGATGACGCTGCTGCTCAAGGATGCCATGCGCCCGAATCTGGTGCAGACGCTGGAAGGTGGGCCCGCGCTGGTGCATGCCGGGCCGTTCGGCAACATCGCGCACGGTTGCAACAGCCTCGTGGCGACGCGCTCGGCGCTGGCGCTCGGCGACATCGTGGTCACCGAGGCGGGCTTCGGCTCGGACCTCGGTGCGGAGAAGTTCTTCGACATCAAGTGTCGCGCCGGTGGACTGAAGCCGGAGGCGGCGGTGATGGTGGCGACCATCCGGTCGTTGAAGATGCAGGGCGGTGTGCCGAAGACGTCACTGGGGGTCGAGAACCTCGAGGCCCTGGAGCGCGGGCTGCCACACCTGGCCCATCACGTCCGCAACGTCCGGCAGTTCGGGGTGCCGGTGGTGGTCGCCATCAACCGCCACCTCAGCGACACGGCGGCCGAGATGGCCATGGTCACGAAGTACGCCGAGGGACTGGGCGTGCCGGTGGCGCTCTGCGATGTCTGGGCAAGTGGCGGCGCAGGCGGCGAGGCGCTCGCGCGCGAGGTGCAGAAGCTCCTCGATGGCGGCACCGCGAACTTCCAGCCGATCTACGACACGGCCTTGCCGATCCGCGCCAAGGCGGAGACGATTGCGCAGAAGGTCTACGGCGCGGATGGCGTCGACTTCACGCCTGCGGCGGCGCGGCAGATCGACTATCTCGAATCGATCGGCATGGCTGACACACCGGTGTGCATGGCGAAGACGCAGTACTCGCTCACCGACGATGCCACCCGCCTCGGCACGCCGAAGGGATTCCGGATCACGGTCAACGAGGTGTGGGGATCGGCCGGAGCAGGCTTCGTGGTCTGCAAGACGGGCGACATCATGACGATGCCGGGATTGTCGAAGGTGCCGGCCGCGGAGGGGATGCGGGTGGCGGCGGATGGGCGGATTGAAGGACTTTCGTGACGTTCAAGACAGGATGATCGATCATCGATGATCGATCATCGATGATCGATCATCCTGCTTCCAGTTCCAGCAACCGCTTCTTCCGCCACAGCCCGCCGCCGTAGCCGCCGAGTTTCCCGTCGGCATTGACGACGCGGTGGCAGGGGATCACGATGGCGAGGCGGTTGCGGCCGTTGGCGCTACCGACGGCGCGGCTGGCGTTGGGTGAACCGATCCGCTCGGCGACATCGGCATAGGAGCAGGTGACGCCGTAGGGGATCTGCCGGAGCGCGGCCCAGACGCGCTCTTCGAAGGGCGTGCCGCGCACCACCAGCGGCACGGTGAAGTCGCGCCGCGTGCCGGCGAAGTATTCGGTGAGTTCCGCGCCGAGTTGGCTGAGGTGCGGGTGTTCGCCAACGACCAGGGGCCCCACGAAGCGGCGCCGGAGTCGGGTAGCCTGCTCTTCGAGGCGGGCGAGGTCGCCGAATTCGAGCAACATCACTCCCTCCTCCGTCGCGGCGGCGACCAGCGGACCGACCGGCGAATCGAAGGTCGTCGCGACCATCGCCTCGCCACCTCGTGCCCGGCCAGGTGGCATGCCGACGATCCGCGCGAAGGCATCGCGAAAGCCGCTGTGCGAGGCGTAGCCTGAGGTCAGGATCACGTGATCGAGCATGTCGCCCTCGCGGAGTCGGTGCTGTGCCTTGGCAACGCGCTGAGCGCGGGCCCATGCCTGGAAGGTCATGCCGTGGGTGCGCCGAAAATGACGTCGGATCACCACGGGGTCGAGATCGAGTTGCTGCAGCGCCTGGTCGGAGAGCCGCTCCGCTCCCGCCGTGGCGAGTGCCGATTCGAGCCGTCCCCACCAGGTCGGCAGGGGCGCCGGGCGGCCGGGGTGGCAGCGACGGCAGGCGCGATAGCCCGCGGCTTCCGCCGCGGCGAGCGTCGCGAAGAACTCGCGATTTTCCGGCAGTGCCGGGCGCGACGGGCAGACCGGCCGGCAGGCGATTCGGGTGGTGCGGACCGCGACGATGAAGAGGCCGTCCCACGCCGGGTCGCGGCTGGTCACGGCACGCATCATGGTGCGACGGGCGGGCAATGGGGAGAGGCGCGTCATGGCTGCCAGTTTACCGCCATCCCCCGGCGGGCGCCACCGGAAATTGGACGGTCAATTTCGGGACACCTTGCCTCCGGCGCGGCGTCGCGCGCTACATTCCATGGCATCCCCGATCCACCGGAGGCGGTATGAGTCGTGACCGACTGCAGGTGTACGAGAGCGGTGACGTCCGCGTGACCTTCAACCCCCAGGTCTGTCAGCACTCGGGCGTCTGTCTGCGCACGCTGCCGGCGGTGTTCGACGTGTCGCGCCCGCGGTGGGTGCATCCGGACGCCGCCGGCGCCCACGAAGTCATCGCCGCGGTGGCCAAGTGTCCCTCGGGGGCCCTGCAGGCGCACCTGATCACCTCCGTGCATCCTGCCGTGCCGCCGATCGCGCCGGACTGAGCGGCCGGCTGGGCTCGAATGCACAGCGGGCCGCCCCATGGGGCGGCCCGCTGCGTTGCCGGATGCTGCACGTGCAAGACTATTCGATCTCGAGGGGCTTGAGGCCCTGCGAGATGCCATCGAGCAGGACCTCGATCTGGTACTTCCCCTTCGGCCAGGGCTTGCCGCTCTGGAAGCGGATCGGCAGCGTGGCGATACCGCTGGTCGTGTCGGGGTCACCGACGATTCCGTTGTCGCTGGCCACCTTGGTCGTCCCCTGCATCAGGATGGCCTCAAGCTTGGCCCCTGGGGCGACATACTGCGTGCGCACCGAGACGAAGATGGTGTCGCCGCTATTGAAGCGCGACGTGACGCCGCCGACGATCGCGCCGGTCGAGTCGAGCGCGTGCCCCGCGTCGAACGCCATCACGTGCGGCATCTTGATTTCGGGCGCCGCGGCGGTGGTCGAGTCGTTGGTCTCGGATGACGGTTCCGGCGACTTGTCACCACAGGCCACCAGGGCCACGGCAAGGAGCGGAAGGGCGAGGATCGATCGCATGGTTCAGGCTCGGTCGAGAAGGTGATGGTCCCGCACGCCCCAGATGGGCGGCGCCTCCTGCAAACTAGTGCCCGACGGCGACCGGGCCAATCGCCCGGCCCACCCGCGGGTCAGCCGGCGTCGCCGAAGATGCTCCGGATCCGGTCCACCCCGTCGATCCGGGTGGCCAGCTCCTTGAGCAGCCCGGTGCGGATGTCGTAGACCACGCCGTGGAGGATCGGGCGGCGCCCCCGAGCCCAGGCGTCCCGGATCACCGGCGTCGCGGCCAGGTTGTGCACCTGCTCGAGCACGTTGAGCTCGGCCAGCCGGTCGAGGCGCGCCTCGCCCTCGCCGCACGCGTCGAGCTCATCCTTGTGGAGACGCTTGATGGTCCGGAGTTGCGACAGCCAGTGGTCCGTCAGCCCGTGGGTCGGCGACTCCGCCGCCGCGGCCGCGCGCACGCCGCCGCAGCCATAGTGGCCGCAGACGATGATGTGCTTCACATCCAGGACGTCGACGGCGTAGTCCACCGCCGACAACACATTCAGGTCCGACCCGTAGACCTGATTGGCGATGTTGCGGTGGACGAACATCTCGCCCTGCTCGGTGCCCGTCAGCGTGTTGGTCTGCACGCGCGAATCCGAACAGCCGATGAACAGGGTGTGCGGCGTCTGCCCCGAGGCATGGCGGGTGAAATAGCCGCTGTCCTTCGCCACCATCTCCGCCGCCCAGTGACGGTTGAACTCCAGCATCTTGTCGAACGCTTCCATGGCTGCTGCTCCTGAGGTCAGTGCGAGTGGGCGGGTGTGCTGCGGACTTCCGGCAGGCCGACCAGGCGATAGTCGATGCCCTGGGCTGCTGCGGTCGCGTGGAAGTCCTGCAACAACTCGGCGATGTCGTAGTCAACGCGCTGGGCCCGTCGACCGTCGATCTCCAGACGACTCCCCGGCGGCACGCGCTGGAGGAATTCCGAGAGGCTGGCCTTCGCGAGGAAGGTCACCTGATCCGGGAGCACATACCGCGTCAGCACCGCGCCGTCGATCGAGATCTGGCGAAGCGCCGGCGCCTTGGCGTGCGCCCGCAGGATGAAGAAGGCACCCACCGCCAGTCCGATGGCGATCCCCACCAGCAAGTCGGTGAAGAGGATCGCGATCACCGTGACCGCCAGCGGAATGAAGTGCTCGAGGCCGGTCGCCCATGCCGCGCGGAAGAGCCGCGGATGCGCCAGCTTGTAGCCGGTGTACACGAGGATGGTCGCGAGCGCCGCCAACGGAATGCGGCTCAGCAGCCCCGGGATCGCCATCACGGCGATCAGCAGGAGGATCGAGTGGGCGATCGCCGACCGCTTGGTCTTGCCGCCCGCATCGATGTTCGCCGAGGAACGCACGATGACTCCGGTGACCGGCAGACCACCGAGCAACCCGCTGAGCGTATTGCCGACGCCTTGGGCGATCAGCTCCTTGTTCGGTGGGGACTGTCGCTTCAGCGGGTCGATCTTGTCGGTGGCTTCCATCGAGAGCAGTGTCTCGAGCGACGCCACGATGGCGATGGTCACTGCCACGCGCCAGATCGCCGGATTGCTGATCGCGGCCCACTGCGGAAAGCTGAATTGTCCCGCGAGCTCACCGAAGGACGGCAACTGCACCAGGTGCGACGCCCCCAACACGAGGGGCGAGCCGAGCATGCCGAGCAGGCTGTTGATGCCGAGGCCCGCGAGGACGACCGCCAACGGACCGGGGAAGAAGGTCAGTGCCTTCAGCGCGGGCCGCTCCCAGAGCAGCAGCAGCGCGAGCGAGACGACGGCGATCAGCACCGCGCCCCATTCCAGCAGCTGGGGGATTTCCAGCAGCGCGCTCAGCGTGGTCTGCTCATTGGCCTGGCGGAAGCTTTCGTCACCCATCGCATCGGCATCGTAGCCGACGGCGTGGGGCACCTGCTTCAGGATCAGGATGATGCCGATCGCTGCCAGCATCCCCTTGATGACCGAGGAGGGGAAGTAGTACGAAATCACGCCGGCGCCGATGAGGCCGAGGCCGACCTGAATGGCACCGGCGATCACGACCGCGAGCAGGAAAGGCTCGAATCCCCCGAGGGTGCCGATCGCGGAGAGGACGATCGCCGTCAGGCCGGCGGCTGGTCCACTCACCATCAGCTGGGACCCGGAGAGTGGGGCCACGATCAGGCCGCCGAGGACGCCGGCGATGATGCCGGCGAAGAGCGGGGCGCCTGAGGCCAGGGCGACGCCGAGGCAGAGCGGGAGGGCCACCAGGAAGACGACGACGGCGGCGCCGAGGTCGTCCTTGAGCCAATTCGGATGGGGTGGGGGAGAGGCGACTGCGTCGGGGGCAGGCGCGGCGGCGGTCGTGGCGTGAGGGGGCGTCATGATCGTCGTCCTGAATGTGCGGGTCGGTCAGCGTCTGAGAGAACGCCCCATGCTAACCACGATTGTTTTCCTCGGAAATCGGGGAAACTACGGGGATGGGGCGCCCCGATGCCGCGAGCGCCCGACGGAGAAGAAATTCGATCTGCCCATTGAGCGAGCGCAGGTCGTCCGCGGCCCACCGCTGGAGGGCGGCATGCAGGCTCGGGTCGAGCCGGACCAGGAACGTCTTGCGCTCACTCATGTCGCCAGACCTAGTAGATCGAGCCGGTGTTGACCACGGGCTGCATCGGCTGCTCGGCACAGAGCGTCACGAGCAGGTTCGACACCATCGCCGCCTTGCGCTCCTGGTCGAGCGTCACGACCGACCGCTCCTCGAGGAGGCGCAGCGCCATGTCCACCATCGAGACGGCGCCCTCGACGATCTTCTCGCGCGCCGCGATGATGGCGCTTGCCTGCTGCCGGCGGAGCATCGCGCCGGCAATCTCCGGCGCGTAGGCGAGGTGAGTGATCCGCGCCTCCAGCACCTTCATCCCCGCCTTGGCGAGCCGATTCTGGACCTCCGCCGCCAGCTGTTCGGCGATGTCGGCCGCGTTGTGGCTCAGCGAGATCGTGTCCGGCTTGTGAGCGTCATAGGGGTACTGCGTCGCCAGCGTCCGCACGGCCGACTCGCTCTGCACGCGCACGTAGTCCTCGTAGTTCTCGACTTCGAAGAGCGCCTCCGCGGAGTCGACGACCTGCCAGACCACGACGGCGCCGATCTCGATCGGATTCGAGTCCAGGTCGTTCACCTTGAGCTTCGCGGTCTCGAAATTGTGGATCCGCAACGAGATCGCCTTCTTCCCCATGAAGGGGTTCACCCACCAGAGGCCGGGGGTCTTCAGGGTCCCCTTGTAGTCGCCGAAGAGGGTGAGCACCCGCGCCTGGTTCGGCTGCACCGAGAGGAGCCCTGCCCAGAGGGTCACCATGACGATCACCGCTCCCGCCCCGAGGAGGGCGCGCGCGGGGTCCTCCTGCTGGGCGCCGGTGATCACGATGCCGATGGCGCCGATGGTGCCGACAGCCAGAAGGAGGAGAGCGAGAATGCCGTTCAGGGCCTTGCGCGGAATTTCACGAATCATCATGGAGCCATCCAGTTAGGGTGACACCGATATGATATCACATTGATTCCTCGTTCCGCAAGGGGACGCGTTGCTCCCCCCTCCCCACCCGCCGATATTCCCGGCTTGTCGCACCCCTCCGTCGCCACCGGCCGCCGCCTCGGCGGACTCTTTCTCGGTTACCTCGCCGTCGTCGTGGCCGTCATCACGCTGGCTCCGTTCCAGTTCGCGGTCCCGGCCCGCTTCACCGCCGCCCTGATCGTGACCGATGGCGGCTGGGCCACCGACGTCCTCCTCAACATCGTCCTCTTCGTCCCACTCGGCGTTCTCTGGCATCGGTCCCGCGGTGGATCGGTCCGCGCCTCCCTCGCCTTTGGCCTCCTGCTCGGGGCCGCCATCGAGACGGCCCAGCTCTTCCTCGCGCCCCGTTACACCACCCTCAGCGACCTGCTTGCCAATGGCGTGGGTGCCGGGATCGGTGCCGCGATCTCGACTGCGCTCTCGCGCCGAGTCGCCACCACGACGCTGGTGACCAGGCTCTGGCTCGATCAGCCGATGATCGGGTTGGTCTATCTGCTCTGGCCGCTGGCCTGGCTGATCGGCCTGAGCAGCGGCAGCGCACCCGAGCGACTCTGGATGTTGGCGCCGATCGGGGTGGCCGGCGCGCTTGCCATCACCGCCGTGTCCACCGTGGGCCGAGACGAGCACACCAGCGCCGCGCTGCCGGTCTTCATGACGACCGTCTGGATGATGATTGCCACCATCCCCGCCGTGCGCGTCGCCCCGCGCCTCGCCGGGATCGGCATCGGGGTCGCGCTCGCCGCCGCCGTGCTCGGTGGGCCGCTCTGGCATGCGGCACTCCGACGGGAGCGGCGCCTCGAGCCGCAAGTCGTGCGCGCCCTCCTGCCGCTGCTCGCCGTGCTGCTCGTCGGCGTCTCGTTGCATGCCGGATCGTTGGCCGTCACCGGCGGTGGTGAAGCTGCCCGCGAGTCGCTTCTGCGTGTGATCGCCCAAGCAGCAGCGTTCACGCTGCTCGGCTATCTCGTGGCGGAATCCCGCGGTCGTCGCCAGGAGCCGCTGCGGCGCTTGATCACGTGGCCGCTCGTCGCCGCCGTCATCATGGCGGTGGTGCTGGAGTTTGCCGTAACGCCCTGGCATTCGGTGCTCCGCGTCGGCGCGGCGCTGGCCGCCACGGCCGTCGGGGCAACGCTCTATGACGCCCAACGTGCCCACATCCTCACCTTGCTCGGACTCCGCTGAATGCGCGTTCCACGGGGCGTGGCGCTCGTCACAGTACTGGTTGCCCTTGGCGGTTGCCTCGCGGAGCCGACCCTGCCGACGGGCGGTGCCGGACCGACCGTTGCCATGGATGTCGTCGCGCGTGGCGAGACCAACACGAGCTTCCTCTCCGCGTGGGCCGCGTCCTCAAGTCGTGCCTGGTTCGGCGGGCAGGGCGGGGTCGTTCTCGGGTGGGACGGCCAACGTTATCAGGCAGAGACTGCAGGGGTTACCGAGACAATCTCCGGTCTCTGGGGGGCCGACGCCGATCACCTCCTCGCCGTCGGTGATGGTGGCTCGGTGCTTCGCCGGGAGGACGGCGCGTGGTCCGTCGATACCACCATCGCGGGCGTCCAGTTGTTGGGCCTGTGGGGCCTCGATCGATCGCGCTATTGGGTGGTGGGGACGGGGGGATACATCGCGCAGCACTCGGCGACCGGGTGGCGGCAGATGTCGGTGCCGACCAGCACCGAGCTCTGGAGCCTGTGGGGACGGTCGGACGAGTCGCTGGTTGCGGTGGGCAACAACGGCACCGTCGTCGAGTGCTGCACCAATGGCGCGTGGCAGCGGGTGTCGACACCGACGGCGCAGCCGCTGTTCGGTGTCGCCGGTGATGGGGCGGGGCGAGTGGTCGCGGTGGGCGCATCGGGGACGATTCTCTTGCGCGATGGATCGGGCGTCTGGCGGCAGGTGGCCTCGCCGACGCCGGTGACCCTCTTCAGGGTGGTGGCGGTCGGAAACGGCGACTTCACCATCGTCGGAGACGGCGGCCGCATCCTCCGCGGCAACGGGGAGCAGTGGTCGCTCGCGTCGGTCAGCGGACCGGGCGAGAATCTGCGCGCCGTCGCGACCGCGGGCGGACGGCAATTCGCGGCGGGATGGTTTGGGGAAGTACTCGACGATCGCGATGGCTGGCAGGTGCAACACACCGGCGCCGTCCTCTTCGGCGCCCATGTCGCGGCGGACGGACGCGGCCTGGCGGTTGGCCTCGGTGGGCTGGCCTATGCCCGCGAGGCGGGCGCCTGGCGGCGCATCACGCTCCCCACGAAGACGTCGCTCTATGGCCTCGATGGACCGAACGCGTCGCAGCTGCTGGTGGTCGGTGACAGTGGCACGATTCTCCGTCGCGAGGGCGACAGTTGGCAGCACGAGTCGTCGCCGTTCGGCGGCTTGCTGCGAAGTGTCTGGTGGGGACCTGGTGGGCGCGCGATGATCGTCGGCGCGGAGGGCACCGCGTTGGTGTCCGATGGCGCGGGATGGCGGTCCACCTCGACGGGGACGACCGGATTCCTGCGCCATGTCTGGGGTCACGAGTGGGTCGACCTCTGGGCCGTCGGCGACAGTGGCACGGTGCTGCGCTGGAATGGCGCGCAATGGCGTCGTCTCGAAACGCCGGTGCGCGCCTTGTTGCGCGGCGTGTGGGGGCGTTCGTCACGCGACGTCTGGGTGGCGGGCGAAGAGGGAGTGGTCCTCCATTGGAATGGCGCGCGCTGGGCGCAGTTGCCGTCACCGACGTCAGGGGCGTTGCGCGCCATCATCGGTGACGGGACCGACATCTGGGTCGTCGGTGAAGCGGGCGGGGCGTGGCGTTGGGACGGCCAGCAGTGGAGCACCTTCTCGGTTGGCATCCCCGGGCTGCTCATCGATATCGCCGGCGGCAGTGGCCGGCCGTTGGTTGCCGTCGGGGAACTCGCGTTGATCGCCGAGGGTCGGCGCTAGCGGCGCGTCACCACGATGCCGCCGAGGCGACGGGCCAGTGCGAGGCCGCGGGTGGGGCCGAGCACCGTGATCGTCGTCGACAGTGCATCGGCGGTCGCGGGATCGCGATGCAACACCGTCGTCTCGAAAGCGGTGGTGAGTGGTCGTCCGCTGCGCGGATCGATGACGTGCGAGTAGGCGACGCCACTGATCACGACATGCTGGGCGGAGGGGCCCGACGTCGAGACCGCGACATCGTGGAGTACGAGCGTCGAATCGCCATGCGGCGTGGGGACCGACACCTCCCACCCTGGCCGGCCCGGCGGGGCGTCGCCGAGCAGGAGG
This sequence comes from Gemmatimonadota bacterium, assembly GCA_016720805.1. Taxonomy (NCBI): domain Bacteria; kingdom Pseudomonadati; phylum Gemmatimonadota; species Gemmatimonadota bacterium. The sequence continues at coordinate 416,849 of JADKJZ010000014.1, forward strand.
TCGCCGCCGGCTTCGAGGAGCATGGCCGTGACGCCGTGCGCACGGAGGGTGGTGCGCGCCTCGCCGAGGATCCATCCCTTGGCGATGCCGCCGAGGTCGATGCGCATGCCGGGGCGATCGATGCGGACACGACGGTGGAGCGAGTCGAGCCCGATCAGGCGCCAGCCGGTGACACGTCGTGCGCGGCGGATGGCGGAGTCTGGTGGAGCCACGCCGGTCCGGCGGGCTTCGCGCCAGAGTGCGACCAGCGGCCCGACGGTCGGGTCGAAGGCGCCGCCGCTGGTTCGGCTCATGGCGACGGCGCGGGCGAGCACCTCGAACAGTTCGGCCGAGACTGGCTGCCACGCTCCCGGGTGGTCGGTCAGCTGGCGGACTTCGCTGGTCGGGCGCCAGTCGCTGAGGAGCTGCTCCAGGGCCGCGATCCGGCCGAAGGCAGCGCGGGCCGCGGCATCGGCCGTGGCCTGGTCGGCATGGAGGACCAGGCGGACCTCCATCCCGAGGTGCAATTGGCGATACTCGTGGCCTCCCCCCTGTGCAACGACGGGCGCCCCGTGCAATTTCAAGATCGCGGTCAGGATGATCGCCATCCCGACTCTCCCTCGCATCCTCGCGTGCATATCTGATGAAGCTACCATCGTTCGTGGCACGCGGCGCGTGCGCCCTGCTGGTTGCATGGCCTGCGGCCGCCCAAGCGCCACTCCGTCCGTACACCGATTCGATTCCCGGTTCGCTGGTCACCTTCGAGATGGTGCCGGTGAGTGGCGGTGAGGTGCTGGTGCCGGGCCCGAAGGGTCCGCAGAAGGTGACGGTCCCCGCGTTCTGGATTGGCCGCACGGAAGTGACGTGGGACGCGTTCGACATCTTCGCCTTTCGGCTCGACATCGCGCGCGCCGAACGAAACAACATCGATGCCACCACGCGGCCGTCGCGGCCCTACGGCGCGCCGGATCATGGCTTCGGCCATGCCGGCTACGCCGCCCTCTCGATGACCTACTACACCGCGGTTCGCTACACCGAGTGGTTGAGCCAGAAGACCGGCCACCGCTACGCACTGGCGACCGATGCGCAGTGGCTGCGTGCCGCGGAGCTCGCACTCGGCAAGGGGCCATTGACCCCGGCCAAGGTACAGCAACTCGCGTGGGTCGCCGAGAACGCCGAGGCCGGTGCGCATCCGGTGGCCACGCGCGCCGCCGACGCGCTCGGCCTCTTCGACCTGCTCGGCAACGCCGGTGAATGGGTCACGGGTGCGGATGGCACCCCGGTGTTGCGCGGCGGCACCTGGCGTCAACCGGCGAGCGTGGTGCTCGGCCGGCCGCGCGACCTGCAGGCCCCCAGCTGGAACTCGACCGACCCGCAGATTCCCAAGAGTCGTTGGTGGTTGTCCGATGGCACCTTCGTAGGCTTCCGCATCGTGAGGATCCCGTGAGCATTGACCGTCGTCACTTCGTTGCTTCTGCCGCCGCGGCCGCCGCGGGGGCGCTTGCCCTGCCGCGCCGCAGCTTCGCCATTGGCGTCCCCGACGCCGACCCCATCCGCATTGGCGTGATCGGCTGCGGCGGCCGGGGCACCGGCGCCGTCCGCGACGCCCTGACCGCGAGCGAGAACGTCACCCTCGTGGCGATGGGCGACATCTTTCCGGATCGCCTCGCCTCCGCGCGCGAGCAGTTCGCGAAGGTGGCCGCCGAGAACCCCGGCTTCGCCGCGAAGTACAAGGTCACGCCGGAGAAGACCTTCACCGGGATCGATGCCTACCAGAAGGTGCTGGCGGCCGATGTCGACCTGGTGATTCTCGCGACGCCGCCGGCGTTCCGCCCGATGCACCTCGAGGCGGCAATCAACGCCGGCAAGCACGTCTTCATGGAGAAGCCGGTCTGCGTCGACGTGACCGGCGCGATGTCGGTGATCAAGTCCTCGGAGGCGGCGGCGTCGAAGCATCTGGCGATCGTCTGCGGCACGCAGCGTCGCCACGACCCCCGCTACATCGAGACGATCAAGCGGATTCACGATGGCGCGATCGGCGAGATCGTCGCGGCGCAGGTGTACTGGAACCAGGGCTCGCTCTGGAACTTCGCCCGCAAGCCGGAGTGGAGTGACACCGAGTGGCAGCTGCGCAACTGGCTCTACTTCACCTGGCTCTCGGGGGACCACATCGTCGAGCAGCACGTGCACAATCTCGACGTCGCCAACTGGGTCATCGGCGCGTTGCCGATCAAGGCCACCGCGATGGGCGGCCGTCAGGCGCGCACCGGGGCGGAGTATGGCCACATCTACGACCACTTCGCCGTGGAATACGAGTATCCGAACGGCGTCCGCCTGATGTCGATGTGTCGGCAGCAGGACGGGACCTCGTCGCAGGTTGGCGAGCGCGTCCTCGGCACCAAGGGCAATTCCAACGCCTACAACAAGATCACCGCGGGCGGGAGCACCTGGTCGCATCCCGCGGTCGCGGAAGGGCTGAACCCGTACGTCGAGGAACACCGCGACCTGGTGGCCTCGATCCGCGCCGGCACGCCGCTCAACGAGGGGCGCCGCATCGCCGAGAGCACGCTGACGGCCATCATGGGGCGCGAGGCGGCCTACACCGGCAAGGATGTCACCTGGGCCCAGTTGATGGCCGCGAAGCTCGACCTGATGCCGAAGCCGTTCGCGCTCGGCTCGTTGGTGGTGCCGCCGGTGCCGATGCCGGGGCAGACCACGCTCTCGCGGACCTTCAACGAGGGATGGTGAGATGGAACGGCGACACTTCGTCGCCGCCGGCGTCGCGGCAGGGGCCGCGGCGCTGACCGCGGGACAGCCGCTGGCGGCGAGCATTCGGGGCGCCGATCCGGTGTTCTCGGTGAAGTTCGCGCCGCACTTCGGCATGTTCGCCGGCAATGCCGGCGACGACGTGGTCGACCAGTTGCGGTGGATGCATGAGCGTGGCTTCCGCGCGCTGGAAGACAACGGGATGCGCGGTCGCCCGGTCGAGGAGCAGGAGCGGATCGGTCGCGAGATGGCCAGACTCGGGATGACGATGGGCGTCTTTGTCCTCAACCCGGGCACTGCGTTCGGCAAGATCACCTTCGCGGGCGGCGATGAGGGATTCACCGAATCCTTCCTCGCCGATGTGCGGGCCTCGATCGAGGTCGCGAAGCGCGTCAACGCCAAGTGGATCACGGTGGTGATGGGCGAGGTCGCCCCGCGACTGGAGTTTGAGTACCAGACGGCCAATGGCGTCGAGGTGCTTCGGAAGGCGGCGGCGTTGCTCGAGCCGCATGGCCTCGTCATGGTGCTCGAGCCGCTCAATCGGCGCGACCATCCCTCGCTCTTCCTGACGCGGGTTCCGCAGGCGTACCAGATCTGCCGGGCGGTGAACTCGCCGTCGTGCAAGATCCTCTTCGACATCTACCATCAGCAGATCACCGAGGGAAACCTGATTCCCAACTTCGATCGCGCCTGGTCGGAGGTGGCCTACGTGCAGATCGGCGACAACCCCGGCCGGCGCGAACCCGGCACGGGGGAGATCAACTATGCACGGATCTTCTCGCACCTGAAGGCGAAGGGGTACACCGGGGTGCTCGGCATGGAGCACGGGAATGCCAAGGCGGGGAAGGAGGGGGAACTGGCGGTGGTGGCGGCGTACAGGGCGGTGGAGCCGAAGTAGTCGTGAGTCGTTAGTCGTTAGTCGTTGGGCTCGACCGGGGTCATCCCGAACAACGTGAGGGATCTGCGTGATCGCCGTCACGCAGATCCCTCGCTGCGCTCGGGATGACAACGCACACCCTAACGACTAACGACTAACGACTAACGACTACTGACCCCTACCCCAACAACTTCCGCTTCGGACTCACGATCTGCGCGATCAAGATGCCGGAGACGAGCGACACGGCGATCAGGATCATCCGGAAGGCGCCTTCGACGCCGACGATGACATCCTTGTCGAGCAGGGAGGTCAGCGACCGGAGGCCGATGCTGCCGGGAACCAGCATGAGCAGGCCCGGGACGAGGACGATCTGCGAGGAACGGTTCGTGATGCGGGCGTACCAGTTGGCGCCGATGCCGACCGCGAGCGCGCCGACGAAGGCCCCGAGCTCCGGGCCGAGGGTATCGCCGCCGAAGCGTGACCCGATGATGGCGAGGGCGCCGGCGGGGATGATCCACGGGGCGTCGCGTCCCTCGGCCTTGAGCAGGACGATGAAGGCGAGCGCGGAGACGAACACCGCAACGAAGAGGGTCCACTCCGGCAACGGCACAATACGGGTCGACACGATCTTCCCGAGCACCAGTACGCCGACCTTGCTGCCGAGCGCGATGCCGAAGGTGATGCCGAGGAGCAGCACGATCGCCCCCATCAGGCGGGCGGTGCCCGCCGCCAGATGACGAGTCGAGATTTCGGTCATGGCGGTGGTGAGGGTGAGTCCCGGAATCAGGACGATCACGCCGGCGAGCGTGGCGATGAACACCGAGATCGGGAATCCGGCCCACGCCACGCCCGCCGCCAGGAGCGAGGCGGTGAGTGCAGCGACCGGCTCGAAGACTCGATTGAGGCCGGCGATGCGCGTGGTGACGAGGGAGAGCAGGCCGATCGCGAGTCCGATGCCGAAGCCGGCGACCATCTCATGCCAGCCACCGCCGAGGAAGCGCGCCGAACTGCCTGATGCAATCGCGAAGGCGGCGGTCGTCAACCAGACGGGATAGGGCGGCGGGGCGAGTTCGATCGCCTCGAGGCGACGCGATCCCTCGAGCGGCGTCAACTGCCCACTGAGGACCTCGCGGGTGACCTCGTCCGTTTGGGCGAGCTTGCCGAGGTTGGACTCTCCCGGCTCGACGCGGATCAGGAAGGTCCGTTGGTCGTCCTGCGGCCCGAACGAGACCATGATCGAGGTCGGCATCGAAAAGATCTGCGCCTGCAGCCCGAGTCGATCGCAGGTCAGTTCGAGGGCCTCTTCGAGCCGATTGGCGGCGTAGCCTGAGGTGTGCAGCGACCGGCCCAATCGCAGCACGAACGACACGCGATCATCCGGGCCGGGGCCGCTCGGCAGGGGGAAGCCCTGCGCCGGGGTCCAGCCGGTCCATGCGGTGCGTGTGATATCCTTGTTGGTCGTCGTCATCTGCGCTGAATGATACGTCCCCGACTCCCCGAGGAGCGAATGCCGCGATTCCCCCAGATCCTCGCCGTCCTGCTGGTCGCCGGATGTGCCACGAATCCCGTCACCGGGAAGCGCCAACTCTCCCTCGTCTCGGAGTCCCAGGAGATCGAAATGGGGAAGGGCGAGTTGGCGCGCGCCCGGGCCGAGACGGGTTTCTATCCGGACACGGCGCTCGAGGCCTACGTCGCCCGGGTGGGAAAGGCGATGGCGGCCGCGAGCGAACGACCCGCCCTGCCGTGGGAGTTCCACCTGATCGATGACCCGATGGTGAACGCCTTCGCCGCCCCGGGAGGCTTCATCTTCATCACCCGCGGCATCCTCGCCTATCTGAACAGCGAGGCCGAACTTGCCGGGGTGGTGGGCCACGAGATCGGCCACGTGACCGCCAAGCACACCGTCGCCGCCATCTCGCGGCAACAGGTTGGCACCATCGGCATTCTCGGCGCCGCGATCCTCGCCAAGGACGAGCGGATCGCGCAGGCCGGCAGCACCGGACTGGGGATCCTCTTCCTCAAGTTTGGTCGCGACCAGGAAAGCCAGTCCGACGGACTCGGCCATCGCTACGCGCTGACACAGGGGTACGATGTGCGCGAGATGCCGAAGACCTTCATGACGCTGCAGCGGGTCGGTGAGGCGAGCGGCAACGCGGGCCGGATTCCCGGCTTCCTCTCCACGCACCCCGATCCGGGCAATCGCGTCGCGGCGACGCAGGGGTGGGCCGACACCGTCAGCAACTACTCCAAGCTGGTGACAGGGCGCGACCGCTTCCTCGACCACCTCGATCATCTGGTCTACGGGCAGGACCCACGTCAGGGCTATTTCCAGGGCGTCCGCTTTCTCCATCCCGGCCTGCTCTTCCAGTTCGACCTGCCGACGGGGTGGCAAGGAATCAACCAGGCCACCCAGGTGATCGGTGCCGAACCGAATGGTGCGGGACAGCTGCAACTGAGTCAGGCGTCGCAGGCAACGATCGCTGCCGCGATGCAGGCGTGGCAGGCGCAGCAGGGCGTCACCACGACCGCGGTGCAGCAGGGGCAGATCGGCGGCTCGCCGGCCCAGTGGGCCGACTTCTCGGCGGTGACCCAGGACGGTCAGCAGTTGCTCGGGCGAGTCGCCTACATCAACTACCGCAACGCCGTCTGGCAGTTCGTCGGCATGTCGGTCGCGGCGTCGTGGCCGCAGCTGGGCGGCGCGATCAAGAATTCGATCGGCTCGTTTGCGGCGACGCCCGCCAACCAGGTCTTCACGCGGGTGCGCGAACTGCGCGTCATCACCCTGCCGCGGGCCATGACGATGTCGGCGCTGGCGGCAGAGAGTGGTGGGGCGACGACGGCGGCGGAGTTGGCGTTGCTCAACAGCGTCGAGGAAGGCGCGATGCAGCCGCAGGGGAAGAAGCTGAAGACGGTGCGCTTCCGCTGAGGCTCAGCCGACGCGGCGGGTCTTTCCCTTGAGGAAGTCCATCAGCAGGAACTGGCCCAGCGTCATCGGCGAGGCGAAGTAGGCCTTGCCGCGGCAGATCCGCGACACCTGCTTGACGAACTCGACCAGATAGTGGTCGCGGGCAAGCATGAACGTGTTGATCATGATGTTGCTGCGGCGACACGCGGAGACCTCCGCGTAGGTCGCCTTCAGGATGGACGGATCGAGGCCGCCGGAGTTGACGTAGACCCGCCCGTCGGGAAGCGTCATCGCTGACGGCTTCCCGTCGGTGATCATCACGATCTGCTTCATCTCCTGCCGCTGCCCGGCGAGGATGCGGCGCGCGAGCTGCAGGCCGGCTGCGGTGTTGGTGTGATACGGCCCGACCTTCACGCTGGCGAGTGCGCCCGGCGGAATTTCCTCGGCCGTGTCATGAAAGAGCACGACCTTGATCACGTCACCCGGAAACTGGTGTCGGATCAGGTGCGTCAGCGCGAGCGCCACCTTTTTTGCTGGCGTGAAGCGGTCCTCGCCGTAGAGCACCATCGAGTGCGAACAGTCGAGCATCAGCACCGTGGCGGCCGACGAGCGATACTCGGCCTGCGTCACGTGCAGGTCGGCGTAGTCGAGCTCGAGCGGCATCGTCAGGCCGTGGCGTGCGATGGCCGATGTGAGCGTGGCTGCGGCGTCGAGATTCATCACGTCGCCGAACTCGTAGACCTTGCTCGCCGATTCGCTCTCCACCGAGGTGGCGAGGTGGGGGGTCTCGTGGGCACCGATGGCTGAGCGACCGAGCGCGCCGAGCAGGGCGCGCAGGGTGCGGTAGCCGAGGAAATCCGCGCCCTTCTCCTTGAGGTCGAACTTGACGGTGCGCGCGGCGGCGCGCGCTTCGCCGCCGGGGAGCTGGTCGGGCGGGATCGCTTGCCCGGCCTGATTGGTCAGGTTGAGGTATCCCTCCTCGGCGAGGCGCTGCACGATCCGATCGAGGAGCGTCGCCAGCTCGGCCTGCACCTCCTGGTCCTTGGCCGCGTCGCCGGTGGTGCCGTCCTTGAGCAGCTTCAGCATGTCGGGGGTGAGCTGGCCCGATTCGATCAGCGCCTTGAGGATCGCATTGCGGAGGTCGTCGAGGGTGCGCTCCCCCTCGTCGTCGCCCGGCTCCCCCCACCACGGGGTGCCGGCGAAGCCGGATTCGAGGAGGAAATCCCCGAGTTGGTCCAGGAGCGCCTGCAGATTCACCTGCTCGGCGAGACCGGCGACGTACTTGGTGTAGGTGGTGTAGCGCATCTCGGAGTATACCCGGGGATCGGCCGTGGGTGCCGACGGGGAGCCGTCCCGCGGCGGGGGTGGCGACCGCTACCTTTCAGCTGTCCCCCCCACGGTCCGACACTTCCATCAGGGCGTCCTCAGACGTCTGGCTTCCCTGCCGTCCCTCGCGCCGAGAATCATGCTCCGTTCGCGCCGTCTCCTGCTGGTTGCCGGGTTGCTGTCACTCGCGTGGCAGGGGCCGCTTGCGGCCCAGAGCGCCACCGCGAGCGGGACGCTGATGGTCCAGTGGGGTGATGCGGACCGCGGGGCGCGGCCACCCCGGATGGCCTGGACGTTGACTGGCGATCGCGGGGAGGTCTGGGACGTCGAGCTGACCGAGGCACAGGTCCGCCTCGCGGGCGGAGTGCGCGCCCTGAATCGCAGCCGAGTGACGGTGGTCGGAACCGCCACCCCGGCCACCCCCAGGGCACGCGGCGCGCCGCTCGCCCCCCGGCTGCGTGCCGGCTCGATTGCCTCCACCGAGGGTGGCCGGACGGCCTCCCTGATGGCCCAGCCTCCGCAGAGCGGTGCCAAGCCGTACGCCCTCCTGCTCTGCAAGTTCGCCGACGTGGCGACCGAACCTCGGCCGCGCGCCGACTTCACCGCGCTCCTGTCCAACGGTTCCCCGAATCTCGATCACTACTACCGTGAGCTCTCCTCGGGGCAGATGAACCTGGGCGGCAGCCAGGCCGTCGGCTGGTTCACGCTGCCGCAGCCGAGAGCCGCGTATCTGCCCGGTGGTCAATTGGCGTTCTCGGCGCTGGCCGCCGACTGCACGGCGGCGGCGGATGCGAGCGTGAATTTCGCCAACTTTTCCGGGATCCTGATCCAGGTCAACGCAGACCTCGACGGCTACGCGTGGGGTGGTTCCAGTTTTCTGTCGCTCGACGGCGTGACACGGTCGTGGCCGATGACCTGGATGCCGCTGTGGGCGACGCAGTCGTCGATGCATGGCGCGTATGCGCACGAAGTGGGACACTCGCTCGGGTTGCCGCACTCCTCGGGGCCGTACTCGGCCACCTATGACTCGCGCTGGGACGTGATGAGCAATTCGTATCTCACGTTCAACGGTGCCACCGGCAGCTATGTCGCCGGTCACACCATCATCTACCACAAGGATCTGCTCGGCTGGATCCCGGCAGCGCGCAAGGTGACGCCAACCGCAGGGACGCAGACCGTCCTGCTGGAACAGGCCGAGTTTCCGACGGGTGGCACCACGCCACTGGAGATCGTCATCCCGATCGAGGGGACGTCGCAATTCTACACCGTGGAGGCGCGCCGCTTCCTCGGGTACGATGCGCCGTTGCCTGGCGAGGCGGTGGTGATCCACCTGATCACGCCGGGCACGGGTGTTCCGGCCAAGGTTGTCGACGCCGACAACAACGGCGATCCCAATGATGCCGGGGCGATGTGGCTCCCCGGCGAGACCTTCCAGGGCGCCAACGGAATTCGCGTCCGGATCGATGCGCGCACGGCCGAAGGATGGAGTGTCACGGTGACGATGCCGTTGCCCGATGTGATGCTGAGCGTGGCTGGGGCGGGGAGTGGCAATGGCGTGGTGACGTCGACGCCCGGCGGGATCGCTTGCACCAGTACCGCCGGCGGCAGCAGCGGCAGTTGCAGCGCTCCCTTCGCCGGCGGAACCGTCGTCACCCTCACCCCGACGGTGACCTCCGGAAGTTTCCTCGGTTGGAGTGGGGCATGCGGCGGCGTCGGGAGTTGCCAGGTCACCATGGATCAGGCGCGCAGTGTGACGGCCAACTTTCAGCTGGGCAATCAGACCCTCACCGTCACCGCTGATGGCAGCGGCAGTGGCGTGGTGCGTTCGAGTCTCGAGGGGGTCCATTGCGTGAGCACCGCCGGCACCTTGAGTGGTTCGTGCGTGGCGGCGTACCCGCAGGGCACGATGGTCACCTTGACGGCGGATGCGACGATCGGAGCGTTCACGGGATGGAGTGGGGCCTGCAGCGGGACGGCGAGCTGCACGCTGGCCCTGACCCAGGTCCGCAACGTCGGCGCCACCTTCGTCGTGGCCAATCGACTGCTGACCACCGAGGTCACTGGAGCCGGGAGCGGCAGTGTGACGAGCACGCCAGCGGGGATCGCCTGCGCCAGCACGCACGGTGCGGTTGCCGGGAGTTGTGCCGCCGAATATGCCGAGGGGACGGTGGTCACCCTTGAGGCGGTGGCGAGCGGTGGGAGCTTCGCCGGCTGGAGCGGCGCGTGCAGCGGGGTGGGCACCTGTCTGGTAGCGCTCTCGGAGGCCCGCACCGTGACCGCCCGATTCGATCCGCCCAGCTTCGCGGTGACGGTCTCGGCCTCGGGTGGCGGGAGTGGCGCGATCACCAGTCAGGCCGGGCTCTCGCCGGCGCTCGCCTGCCTCAGCACCGCGGGGAGCGTCAACGGCGCGTGCAGCGCAACGTATATCGAGGGAACGATCGTGACGCTCACGCCGACGGCGACGGCCGGAGCATTCGGCGGCTGGAGCGGAGCGTGCTCCGGCTTTGGCCCGTGCCAGATCGTGGTTAGCCAGGCGCGCGCGATCACGGCGGACTTCCTTGCGCCGCAGTTGCTGATCGACACCTTTGCGCGGGCGTTGCTCGGCGAGGGATCGATCGCCCCGGAGATCGCGGCGCAACTCGATGCGGCCGGCAATCGGAACGGCCTCCGCGATTTGGGAGATCTGGTGGCGTTGATGGATCACTCGCCGGAGGCGCGATTCTCCGCGGTGGTGATGCGGGTCCTGCAACGACGAGGAGGTGCCAGTGCGATTCGTCCGTAGCGCTGCCCATGCCTGGGTCGTCGTCGCCACAACGCTGCTGCTCTCGTCGTGCGGTGGCGAGCCGACGGCGCCGAAGCTGCCCCCCGAGCAGTACCGGATGCGGGTGCAGTCAACGGGAGGGGCCGTCGGTGCGTTGCTCCTCTCGGTCGATGGCGGCAGCGGCACGCCGGTCCTCCTCGCGGCCGCGCCGGTGACCGCAAGCATGTCCGATGGCGCCTCGCCGTCCCGTGTGCTGCTGGTGGGGCCGCTTGGGGGCGCCGACCTGCTCGAGGTGCGGGCGGCGACCCCCGGCGTGCCACCGACCGTGACGGTCCTGGAGGCATCGGCAGGGGCGAGCGGGGGTTACGCGGCGATTTCCCCCGGCAGCGTCACGGTGACCTGGACGGGCGTGGAGCGATAAGCACGGGCGTTACTTTCCGTCGCATGCCCCTCGCTCTTCGCACCCGTCTCCGGGACCTCGGCGCCGTCCTCTTCACGGGGCCGTTCCGTGCGGTGCGGCATCCCGATTTCCGCCGCTTCCTGACGGGCCAGGGGATCTCGCTGGTCGGCACCTGGATGCAGTCGATCGCCCAGGGCTGGCTCGTCCTCGAATTGACCCGCTCGGCGTTTGCCGTCGGACTGACCGCCACCCTCGCCACGTTGCCGATTCTCTTCTTCACGCTCTATGGCGGTGTGGTCGCCGACCGGGTCGACAAGCGCCGTTTCATCATGGCATTGCAGGCAGTGATGCTGGTCGAGGCGGCGGCCCTGGCGGTGCTCACCCTGACCCACCACGTCACGGTCGAATGGATCTGGGCGCTCGCGGTGCTCTTCGGTCTGGCCACGGCGTTCGAAGTCCCGGCGCGCCAGGCGTTTCTGGTGGAGCTTGTCCCCGCCGAGGATCTGGTCTCGGCGGCGGCCGTCAATTCCACGACGTACAACCTGGCCCGCGTGATCGGTCCGGCGATCGCCGGCATCGTGGTGGCGATCGCGGGGCCCGGCGCGGCGTTCTCGCTCAACGCCTTGAGCTATATCGCCGTGCTGATCGGGCTCTCGCGCATCCGCACCCCGCATATCCCCAAGGAGACGCTCAGCCGCCCCTCGGTCTTCACCGGGGTTCGCTTCATCCAGTCGCGTCCGGTGCTGGCAGCGCTCTCCTGGCAGATGGTGTTGCTGACGGTCCTGAGTGGGTCGTTCATTCCGATCCTCGCCGTGTATGCCCGGGAGGTGCTGCACGTCGGCGCCCGCGGGTATGGGGCGCTGACCGCGGCCGTCGGCGTCGGGGCGGTGGCGGGCGCGGTGCTGATCGGTGGCATCGGTACCCGGCTTCCCCGGCCGCGTGCCGCGGTGATCGGTGCGGCGACGCTGAGCGTCGCGGTGATCCTGCTGGCCTTGAGCCGCGAAGCCTTCCTCTCGCTCACCCTGCTCGCGTTCGCCGGGGCGGCGATGGCCACACAGGGGATCGCCACGGCGACCTCGCTGCAGCTGGCGGCCCCGAACGAACTGCGGGGGCGGGTGATGGCGGTGTATTCCTTTGTGGTGCTCGGGCTGGCTCCGCTCGGCGCCTTTCAGGCAGGATGGGTCGCGGAGCACCTGGGCGCCGCTTGGAGCATCGGATTGAGTGGAGGTGCGGCGCTGCTCGGCACCGCATGGCTGTCACGCCGTCTCTGGGACGGCACGGAGGAAGCATGCTGATCACCATCTCGCGGGAATACGGTGCCGGGGGGTCGTTCGTGGCGCAACGCGTCGCGGTCGAGCTCGACTGGCGGTTGGTGGACAACCAACTCGTCGAGGAAGTGGCTGCGCGCGCCGGCATGAGTCCGGATGAAGTCAGCGAGAAGGAGGAGCGCGGCCCGACCTTCGTGGAGCGACTGGCCCGTGTGCTCACCGTCGCCACGCCGGAGGTGCTCGGGCCGTCGACTGCCGAGCTGCCGGAGCAAGAGGAGGCGCGGCTGGTGCGACTGACCGAACAGGTGGTGGCAGAAGCGGCCCAGGATCATGCGGTCCTGGTGGGACGTGCGGCGGGTGCGGTGATCGGCCAGAAGGAGAAGGCGCTCCACGTCCGCCTGGTCGCCTCGGCCGGCTATCGCGCCACGGTGATCGCCCAGCGGCTCGACATTCCCCTCGACGAGGCCCAGAAACGGGTGCGCGACGTCGACGCCCATCGGGCCCGGTACCACAAGCAGTACTACAACCGCGACTGGGCCGACCCGCACCACTACCACCTCACCCTCAATACCGAGCTGCTGGGGATTGAGGGGAGTGCGGCGTTAATCGTTGCGGCAGTGAAGCGAGAGATGGATGATGGATGATGGATGATGGATGATGGATGAGTCCGGCGCCGAAGTCAGATCGCGGCCTCGGTCGGATCCCCATCCATCATCCATCATCCATCATCCATCATCCTTGATCGTGCCCCTTCCGCCGACTCGGCCGCACCCGCTGCCAGCCATGTTCCTCGCTGCGGGCGATGCGCTGGTGCGCGGCGAGCGCTTCCAGCACCAACTCGCAGGCGGCGACGGCGGTTTCCTGGTCGGCCGGGGAGGCGAATCCGGTCTCGTAGACCAACGGGAGGAGCCCCTCGACCAGCCCGAAGGCGGCAAAGCAGGTCGCCGTGGGCTCGTCGACGCCGATCTTGAGCGCGCCCCCCTGCTCGAACCAGGCGACAATCGGCTCGACATCGGCCTCGAAGGCATGTTCGGTGAAGACCAGACCGGCGGCGCGCCGAATCAGCTCTCGTGCCACCGACTCCGCTCCCTGCATTTCCCCCTCGTACTCCAGCTCGACCTTCCCCGAAATCGCCGGAATGCCGGCGTAGATGTCGCTCATCCGGGTCACGGCCCGTGCCGCGCCGGTGGCAATCGCGCGGCGCTCCGCGTTGCTGACCACCACTTCCAGCAACGAGATCGGGAGCCGCTGCGACACGCCGGAGCGGCGGTCGACGCGCGGATCTTCGCGGGCGGCGAAGGCGACCTGTTCGACCGCTTCGGCGATGAACGAGGGCACGGTCACGCGTCCGTCGGCGCGCGCGAGCCAGGCTTCCTGTGCGGTGATGGCCATCCCCTGCTCGACGGCGCGGGGATAGTGCGTGCGGATTTCCGACCCGATCCGGTCCTTGAGCGGTGTGATGATCTTGCCGCGCGCGGTGTAGTCCTCCGGGTTGGCGGTGAACGCCATCACCACGTCGAGCGAGAGGCGCACCGGATACCCTTTGATCTGGACGTCGCCTTCCTGCATGATGTTGAAGAGGCCGACCTGGATCTTCCCCGAGAGGTCCGGCAGTTCGTTGATCGCGAAGAGTCCGCGATTGGCGCGCGGCAGCAAGCCGAAGTGCATCGTGATTTCATCGCCCAGCAAATGCCCGCCCCGCGCGGCTTTGATCGGATCGAGGTCGCCGATGATGTCGGCGATCGTCACGTCGGGGGTGGCCAGCTTTTCGACGTAGCGCTGGTCGCGCGGCAGCCACGCGATCGGCGTCGCGTCACCGCGTTCGGCGATCAGCTCGCGCGCGTACTTGGAGATCGGCGCGAACGGATCGTCATTCACCTCGCTGCCCGCGACGACCGGCACCACCTCGTCGAGGAACTGGACCAGTGCGCGCAACAGCCGCGTCTTCGCCTGGCCGCGGGTCCCCAGCAGGATGAAGTCGTGGCGTGCGAGGAGGGCGTTCACCAGCTGCGGCACGATGGTGTCATCGTAGCCGACGATGCCCGGAAAGAGGGGACCACCCCGCGCGAGGGCCGCGAGCAGGTTGGTGCGCAATTCGTCGCGCACCGAGCGGCCGCGGAGCGGCGCCTCGGCCCACTGGCTCGAGTACAACTCGCCCAGGGTGGTCGGCAGCGGGGTCATCAAAGCTCCGGAAGCGGGGAGGGAACCAATCTGTCTGTAGTACGGCGGCCGGGGTGGAAGGATCCCTTGGCCCGGGGGGGAGGAGCCCCCTCGGGGGGGCGGAATATGGGGAAGTTTCTACCCTGCCGGAAGTTAGGCTGTCTTGACACTTGCCGGACGGCCCCTAACTTGTTGCACGGTGCATCGGGGGAAGCGGCCGATACGCGGTACCGGCCTCGGTGACCACTTTCAACTCACAAGGAGAAGCAATGCGGAAGTTCGTGATGGCGGCTGCGGTGATCGCTTTGGTGGCGTGCGGCGACAAGGCGGCGGAGCAGGCGGCGGCGGATTCGGCGCGCGTGGCCGACAGCGTCCGCGTGGCGGACAGCACGGCGGCTGCGGCTGCGGCTGAGGCGGCTCGGGTTGCGGACAGCGTTCGTGTGGCCGACAGCGTCCGCGTTGCGGACAGCACGGCTGCTGCCATGAAGAAGGGCGGCAAGTAAGCTGGTCTCCGACCGATGCACCCACGACGCCCCGGGCTGCTGCCCGGGGCGTTGTGCTTGCTAGCCTGCCCGGAGTGCCGACCCCCATTCAGGGAGCTCGATCACCGACGCCGGTGCCCCCCCTCCACTCACCACGCTGCCCGGCTCCACTTCCCGCCGAATGACCGCCAGGGCGAGCGCCCGTTGCCCAAAGCGCACCACGGTCCGGATCGTCCCGACCGCACGCTCCTCGGTGGCGACGTCGGCCGTGGTGGGTTCCGCATCGTTCTGCCAGAGGAGCCCACGGAGGACGCGGTTCGCGTGGCCACGAAAGTGGAGGCGGGCGACCGTCTCCTGACCGGTGTAGCACCCCTTGTCGTAGCGCACGCCGGCGAGTTCGTCGAAGCGGACCTCCTGCGGCAGCGTCTTGTCGTCGATCTCGCGGCCCACGGCCGGCCAGCCGACGAGGAGCCTTGCCGCCGCGCTCCAGGCCGGGGGGGCCGCGTGCCATCCGGATCCCTCGAGGCGGGCATCGATCGTCGCCGCCGGCTCGGGGCTCATGACGAGGGCCCGAAATGGAGCGACGCCCGTGGGCCGCACGAGGCCGAGTCCCTCGGGAATGGCCGACTCCGCGCCGACCAGCCACCGCAGCGTGATGGCGTCGGTGACCTCGGTCACCTTCGCGAGCCGAGGCGGAATGGTGCGCGCCAAGAGGCCGCGCATCTCCTCCGCCATCCGCGCGGGCACGAGCACCCAGGCCGCCGCACCGTCCCGCCGAATCCACGCGTCGGTGATGATCATCCCCTTCGGGGTGAGAAACGCGCACCAGAGCAATCCATCGGGTGCCATCTTGGCGACGTCATTGGTCACCAACCCCTGCAGGCAGCTGATGGCGCCGGCGCCCTCCAGACGGAACACGGCGTGGGGGACATCGATGGCGTGATGCCCCTCGACCAGGGCGCGGGCTTCCTCGGTGCTCAGTTCGACGTCGCAGACCATGGCAGCTCCATCGGGTGGTGTGCCACAAAATCCGTCCAGATACACGCGGGATGTTCTGGCTCGAGCGCCTCGCGCGGATGCGACGTGGTCAGCATGGCCACGGGCATCCCCGCAGCGCGTCCGGCGCGGAGGCCGGGAATCGAGTCTTCGATGACCACGCACGCACTCGCGGGAAGCCCCAGCAGCGCCACGCCCTTGCGATATCCCTCGGGGTTCGGCTTGGTCGTGGCCACGTCTTCGGCTGCGACGATCCCGACAAAGCAGGCGTCGAGGTCGGCCACCCGCAGCACGTGGGTGATTTCATCGCGGCGCGCGGCCGACACCACCACCAGGCGGACGCCGGCGGCGTGCAGCGCCCGCACGAAGGGGGAGACGCCGGGCACGAGCGTGAGATCCGCGCTGATGAGGCGCTGGTAGATCACGCCCTTGGCGGCCACAAGGTGGTCCAGCATCCTGGTGTCGAGCGTCCGATTGGCGGCTCGCCACGCGTGCACAAAACAGCCGCGGTCATCGTAGCCAAGGTACTCGCGATAGTAAGTGGCCTCGTCGACGTCGAGACCCCATTCGGCGAGCACTTCCAGGAGTGCGGCGCAGTGGTGCCGCTCATCATCGACAATGACGCCATTGAAGTCGAAGCAGACGCCCTTCACGACGTCGCCTCGCCGGTGATGCCGGTCACGAAAATGTGCCTCGGATCGTGGCGCTCCCGCAGGCGATCGATCGGGCCGCCGATGCCCTCGCGGTAAGCGCCGAAGTGCCCGACGGTGCGGCGCAGCGCCCACGACGCGCGCTCGAGCGTCAGCGGCACTTCGCGGGCCGCGAATTGGTTGCGCACCGCTCGCAGCTGCTCTGCGGTGGTGTGTCCGCTCCAGCGGATGCTGCCGGCGAGGGCACCGGCACTCAGCATTCCTTCGCCGAGCAGCGAGACCACCGCGTCGATCGCCTCATCGATCCCTTCCGGGAGGACGCCGAGGCGGAAGGTGACCGGGACACTCGAGATCCCGCGTGAGGAGCCATTCCAGAGCAGCACGCGCCGCTCCGGTGGCAACTCGTGCCAGTGCAGGTGCGCCACTCGGCTCAACCGTTGGCCTTCCTGCAGGACCTCGTCACGACTCCCCATGAGCCGAACGGCGAGCAGCCATTCCGGTTCGGAGGCCAGGGCGGGGGAGATGAGCTCCGCGGCCGCGGCGGCGATGTGATGCTCGCCGAGTCCGCGGGCGGCGGCGCTGAGCCGATCCCGACTCCCGAGGGCGACCCAGGTCAGATCCGCGTCGGGGAGCGGGCGGACCCGGAGGGTGGCCTCGGTGATCACGCCGAATCCGCCGAAGCCGCCGAGGTGGAGTCGCATCGCCGGCGTCACGGTCGGGCTGCCCTCGTCGCGCGCGAGGCGGACCACGCGACCGTCCCCGGTGGCAATGGTCATTGCCAGCACCTGATCGCGCACCGGACCGAAGCCGGCACGGAGCGGTCCGGCGGTCGCGGTCGCCAGCACGGAGCCGACGGTCCGGTCGGTACGTCCTGGTGGGTCGAGTGCCACCCAGCCGTGTTCGTCGCGCAGGGTGTGACGAAGCAGATCGAGGGAAACGCCTGCGGGGGCGGTGACGCTCTCGTCGGTGTGTTCGATGCCGAGTCGGTCGTCGAGGCCGCGGGTGGAGAGGGTCAAGTCGGCGGGAGGGGCGTCAACGCGCCATGACCCCCCGCCCTCGATGGCGACCTGCCACTGCTCGTCATGGGCCAAGCCGAGCACGCCGGCCATGGCCTCGGTCGAGGTGGGCGTGACGATGAGCCGCCCGTCGCCGGTGGCGCGCACGGCTTCGGCGCCGATGGTGGCGGCGATCCGGTCCTGGCGGGTGCTACTCATGCGGGCGCCCGGCGTGGTTCGGCGGGAGGGTGGTCGGGGCTGAACGTCATCCCCGGAAGATAGACGGGGCGGGGCGCTGCTCAGGCGGCGCGAAATTCTCCCAGATGCCGCACCTCCGGGCACTCCCGCAACTTCGCGAACGCGCGCTCGCGCAACTGGCGGATCCGTTCCCGGGTGACGCCAAGGGCGGCGCCGATTTCTTCGAGTGTGCGGGCTTCTTCGCTGGGGTCGAGGCCGTAGTAGAGCGAGAGGATGCGGCGTTCGCGGGGGGTGAGGTAACGGCGGAAGATCCGGTCGATGAAGTCGCGCCGGAGGATCTCGTCGGTCCGCGTCTCGATTTCGCCGTTTTCTCCCAGCGGAAGTCGCTCACCCAGCGTGGCGGCGCGGGAGTCCCCGCTCTCGACCGGCGCATCGAGCGAGACTTCGGTCACAAAGAGCCGACGGGCGTCGCGCACGTCATCGAGCGGCATGATGAGGGCGGTTGCCAACTCCTCGTCGGTCGGAGTCCGCCCGAGTTCCTGGGCGAGCAACCCCTGTGCCTTGGCGAAGCGCACGACGGCGGTATTCTGGTTGAGCGGGAAGCGCACCGAGCGCGTCTGTTCGGCCAGCGCCTTCAGTACCGCCTGCCGCACCCACCACACCGCGTACGAGATGAACTTCACGCCACGATCCGGATCGAACTTGCGGACGGCGCGGAGCAACCCCTCGTTGCCGATTGCCACCAGGTCGCCGAGCTCGAGACCATGCCCCTGATAGCGCTTCACGAAGGCGATCACGAAGCGAAGGTTCGCCGTGACCAACCGCTCAATGGCGATGTCGTCGCCCTCGCGTGCCTTCCGCGCCAATGCCCGCTCCTCCTGGATGTCGGTGATCATCGGGAGGTCCTTGATGTCCCGCAGATACTGCTCGAAGGACTCGGCCGCGCTGAGCGGAACGCGGGCACGGGATGGCGCAGGGGCGGCACGACGCGGCATGGGAGACCCAATCGGCGAGGGACGAACTATCAAGTTTTCTAGGGAGGTGTTCGAAAGCTACGCAGGCAAGATGGGGAGTTCCGGGGCCGTGTCAAGAGCCTGTAAATATATACATTGCAACAACTTATGCAGGTTGCAGTTAGCCGTTTCGTGCACAATGTCCACAGCGGAGTCTTCCACACGCGTGTGCAGGAACGGGGGAAGTCATTGCGATGCAAGTGAATGCGTCGGACGGTGGGGTGGGGGAATTGTGGGTAAACGGTGAACGGGGAACGGGGAACGGGGAACGGGGGCGCGGCCGCTGGCCGCTGGCCGCTGGCCGCGCTTGGTGAGGAGTGAGGGGGATGGGCGGATTGACCCCCTCACCCCTCACCAAGTTCGTCCCGTTCACCGTTCACCGCTCACCCTTTAATGCAGCAACTCCGCCAACAACCGCAGATCCAGCGCCTGCGTCCATTCGCCGCCCACCACCGCCATCCGGCCGGGCTCTGCCAGCAGCGCGGCGTGCACGCTGCCGCGACGGTTCTTCTTGTCGCCTTGCATCGCCGTCATGATCGCCTCGCGGGAGAGCCCCGGCGGCGGGGCGACCGGCAGTCCCACGGCGCGCAACCAGGCAGCGGCCCGGTCCGACGTGCCGGGGGCCGTGACGCCCATCGCCTCGCCGAGGCGGCTCTCGAGCACCAGGCCGATCGCGACGGCTTCGCCGTGGGGCAGGGCGTAGTGGCTCACCTGCTCCAGCGCGTGCGCAATGGTGTGCCCGGCATTGAGCGAGGCGCGGCGGCCGCGCTCGTGCTCGTCCTCCATCACGACGGCGGCCTTGATCGCGACACTGCGGTCGATCAGCGTCGTCAGGGCCTCGAGGTCGCGGCGCGCGATCGCGTCGCGGTGCGCCTCGATCCACTGGCCGTAGGTCGCATCGGTGATCAACGCATGTTTGACTGCCTCGGCGAGTCCCTCGCGGAACGGCCGGTCCGGCAGCGTGCGCAACAGGGTCGGATCGCAGCAGACGGCGAGCGGCGGATGGAAGGCACCGACGAGGTTCTTCCCTGCAGGCGTATCGACGCCGGTTTTGCCACCGACCGAAGCATCGATCATCGCCAGCGTGCTGGTTGCCACGGCCAGCCACGGGACGCCCCGGAGGTAGGTGGCCGCGACGAAGCCGACGAGATCGGAGGTGACGCCGCCACCGAAGGAGACCAGGACGGTGTCTCGGCCGAGGTGGCGCGACAGCAAGTCATCCGTGAGCCGCGACCACTCCGCGCGGCTCTTCGATCCTTCACCGCTCGGGAAGGTGAGTTGCAGCGCCCCGGGGAGTGGCGACGGGAGCAGGCCAGCCACGGTGGCATCGGCGATGACGACGGCGTGGTGCCCGGGATGGGTCGCGTCGAGCAGCGCGCGGACCTGTCCGAAGGCGCCCGCGCCCACCAGCACCGGGTAACTCCCCGCGGCGTGCTCGACCGTGGTGACCTTTACCAGGTTACATCTCCGATGCCTGCCTGATGGTTCGCCAGCCTCGCCATGGTGAAGAGGAGATCGGAGAGGCGATTGAGGTAGATCACGAAGAGTTCAGGAACGTCCGCGGTGGTGCCGAGGTGGACGACGCTGCGCTCGGCACGACGACAGATGGTGCGCGCCAAGTGAAGTGCGGCAGCCTTCGGTGTACCCGCCGGGAGCACGAACGCCGTGAGCGGGGGCAGTTCCTTGTCGGCCGCGTCCATCGCCTGCTCGAAGAGATCGACGCGCGAGGGTGCCAGCTCGGCCTTCTCGAGCGCCTTCCGCACGCGTTCCGGGTCGGGCGTGGCCAGGTGGCCGCCGATCGCGAAGAGGTCGCGTTGCACCGTCTCGAGGAGCGCGTCGTGGAATTCCACCGGTGCGGTGCAGCGCACGATGCCGATCGCCGAATTGAGTTCATCGACGTCGCCGTAGGCACAGACGCGAGGGTGGTCCTTGAGGACACGCCCGCCACCGAAGAGTCCTGTTTCGCCAGAGTCACCCGTGCGGGTGTAGATCTTGAGAGTCATGGCGGATTATACCCCGATGACGTCCAACATTTCCTCGACCGAGACGATCTTCTCTCGCGGGCGCCCGGCCGGCGCCCCACGAGCCTGCTCTTCGGCGTCGAGTCGTTGCCAGTCCGCCCAGTCGGTGACGCGCACACCACGGCTGGCGAGGAGGGCATCGACCGCCTCACTGCCGCCGCCCCGGCAGGGAACCACGCCGCTCTCGAGGTCGGCGACCAGCAACGCGACGGTTTCCGCTGCACAGGACTTGTTGGTGCCGATCACGCCCTGCGGGCCGCGCTTGATCCACCCCGCGACGTAGAGCCCGGGCACGACCTGGCTCAGACCGGCGCCCGCCGTGACGCGGCCACCCTGGTTCGGGATGATCCCGCGCCGGTCGTCGAACGGGAAGCCCTCGAGGGCCACCCCGCGATATCCCACCGAACGGAAGACCAACCCGACGTCGAGGGTCCGCCGTTCGCCGGTCGGCACCGCGCGAACGCCGCCCTGCCCATCGGCCTCGAGTCGATTCCGTTCGACCACCATTCCCTCGAGACGGTGCTCGCCGAGGAGGGCCACCGGCGATGTGAGGAAATGGAAGTGGATCTGGATCGGCGCACCGGTGGGCTCGCGCTCGGCCCACTCGCGCATCACGACCAGGTTCTTCTCGGCCGTGCGGTCCTCGGCGGCGGCGAGGACTGCCGCGCTGGCCGCGTCGAGCTGCAGCGACTCGCGGGGGACGATGACGTCGACTCCTTCGAGCTCGCCCAACTCACGCAACTCCGGGGTGGTGCACGCGGCCTGGGCGGCGCCACGCCGCGCGATCACGTGGATGGTGCGAATGCTGGAGCTCCGGAGCGCCTTGAGGGCGTGCGCGGCGAGGTCGGTCGTGGCCAGGACATCGGGCGACTTGGCGAGGATGCGGGTCACGTCCATCGCCACGTTGCCGATGCCGATCACCGCGGCCGCCGACTGGCTGAGGTCGAACGGCAACTCCGCATAGTCTGGGTGCCCGTTGTACCAGCCCACCAGTTCGGTGGCGGCGTGCGACCCCGCGAGATGCTCGCCCGGAATGCCGAGCGGCCGGTCGGTGCGCGCGCCGAAGGTGGCGATCACCGCGTCGTAGTGCTCGCGGAGTTCGGCCACCGTGAGGTCACTGCCGATCTCGACATGCCCGAGGAATCGGAAGCCGGGCTGGCTGGCGATCCGCTCGAACACCTTGGTGACCGACTTGATCTTGGGATGGTCCGGTGCGACGCCGCCGCGCACCAGGCCGAACGGCGTGGGGAGGCGGTCGAAGAGGTCGATGGCGATGCCCGGATGGGCCTTCTGGAGGGCCTCGGCGGCGTAGAAGCCCGACGGGCCAGCGCCGATGATGGCAACGCGCGGCTGCAAGGATGTAGGCATGCGCGAACGATAATCGGGTCGCTCGCGCCATCCCTCCGACGCCCTCCCGGCCTACTTGCCGATCGACTTGCCGAGCTCCACGACGATGCTGTCGATGGCGGCGATCATCCGGGTGCTTCCCAGCGTGTGATGATTGGCCTGGATCGAAAAGACGAGGACACGGCCATCGCTCCGCTCGACGTACCCACTCAGCGAATTGACCCGTGAGATGGTGCCGCTCTTGGCTCGAACCCGCCCCTCGATCGGTGTCCCGAGAAAGCGGCGGCGCAGCGAACCGGTTGCCCCGCTCTGCGGCAGTGCGGCCGCGATCACATCGTAACGCGGATGCTTGCGGATGTAACTCAGCATGGTGGTGAAGGCTCGCGGGGCGATCAGGTTGTTGGCCGCGAGTCCGGAACCATCTTCGACGGCGATCTCCGTCGAGTCGACCTTCATCGAGTCGATCAGGAAGCGTCGGGTGACTCGGCGCCCCTCCTGCCACGACCCGGCGGTGCCGAACTGCTTGCCCACCTGCTTGAGCAGCGTTTCGGCGAACCAGTTCTGCGACGAATTCAGGATCGGGAAGATCCAGTCGGACACCGGACGCGAGCGCACTTCGCCGAGTGCGGGCGCGCCGCGGGCATGCCGGTAGGCGAGGGAGTCCGTAGTGGAGCGAGTGGCCCCGCGGACCACGATGCCCTCTGCGGCCAATTCGCGACGGAGGGCCAGCGCCGCGTAGCGATTGGGGTCTGCCACGGCGGCGTTCTCGGTGCGCGCGGCGGTGCCGGCCGGCAGGAATCCTGACGCCACCCAGCCGCTGCCGTCGTCGCTCCGGAGAATATCGAAGGTGCTCCGGCTCCCCTTGGCACCGGTCTCGGCACGGAGCTCGAGCCGCCCGGCGCCGACTTCAGGGCTCATGGTGATCCGGGGCGGAACACCCGCGCTGTCGCCCGCCGTGATCCGGAAGTCGACGCTGTTGTCGTTGAAGCCGAGGCCCGAGACCGGCGCGGCATACCACCAGTTCAGGTCGTAGGCTTCCCACGACGGGTGAATGAGCATCGGTTCGAAGTAGGAGCCGTCACCGATCAGGTCTCCCGCGACGGTCCGCACGCCGCGGGCGCGCAACTGTCGCGCGAGCTCCATCAGCTTGGCGGCGGGGTCGGTATCGCAGGCGCCCACCACGGTTTCGTCGACGTCGTAACAGCGCCTCGAGAAGGTCGGATCGCCACGGCCATAGAAGACCAGGTCGCCCTGCAGCACGCCATCCACGATGGGACCAGTCCCATACAGCGAGGTCGTGACCGTAAATCCCGGGTCGAAGAGCGCGGCCGCGACGGTCGCCACCACCAGCTTGGTGTTGCTTGCGGGGATGAAGAGGCGATCGGCGTTGCGGCCATAGAGCAGGTGGCCGTCGAGGTCGGTCACGGCGACGCCCCAGAGGAGTCGGTCGAGTCCCGGGCCATCGAGGCGGGCGTCGAGTCGCTTGGTCAGCGATTGCGCGGTGAGCGGGGTTGCGGCGGCGAGCAGCGCAGCCAGCAGGAGGCGACTACGAGCGATCATGGGCGACTCGGGGATCGGCGGCGGCGTAGCAGAGGTCAGTGATCAGGTTGACCAGGACGAAGACCAGCGAAAGAAAGAGAATACCACCCTGAATGGCAGGGAGGTCACGCTTGTCGATGGCAGTGAGGATGTACCGCCCCACGCCGGGCCAGGAGAAGATCGTCTCGGTGAGGATCGACCCGGTGAGGTACGATCCGAAGTCGAGGCCCACCACCGTGATGATCGGCAGCAGCGCGTTGCCGAGCGCGTGGCGGAGAATCACCGTGTGTGCCGGCAGTCCCTTGGCGCGGGCGGTGCGGACCAGTTCGGAGGTCAGCACTTCCCGCATCGCCGAGCGCGTCATCCGGGCCAGGAAGGCGATCGAACGCATGCCGAGCGTGACGGCGGGGAGGACGAGGAAGAGCAGCCCGCCGTAGCCCGACGGGGGGAACCAGCGCAACGTCACCGCGAAGCCGAGAATCAGGAGCAGACCGACCCAGTAGACCGGGAAGGAGATGCCGAGATAGGCGCCCAGGGTGGCCACGCGGTCGCCCCAGGAGCCGGGGCGCACCGCGCCGTAGATCCCCACCGCGAGGCCGAGGGTCACGGCGATCAGCATCGCGGCGCAGGCGAGCTTGAGCGTGGCCGGGAAGCGCTGACGGAGTTCACGCACAATGGGACGCCGGGTGATGTAGCTGCGGCCGAGGTCGCCGCGGGCCACGCCGGCCACGTAGCGGCCGAAGCGGACCGCGATCGGGTCGTCGAGTCGGAGTTCCGCGCGTGCGCGGGCCACGGCCGCCGCATCGGCGCGCTCGCCGACGATCGCCGCGACCGGATCGCCCGGTGCGAGATAGAGCAGGGCGAACGTCACCGCCAGCACGCCGAGGAGCGTCGGCACCAGGAGCGCCAGCCGCAGCAGGATGTAGCGGATCACCGAACTTCCCGGACGGTGGCCCAGCGCTGGCCGGTGAAGACCACCGGGTAGCTCCAGCCGGTGATCGACGGCTGACGGGCCCAGAGGTCGGTCGGGAACCAGCAGAAGATCCAGGGGGCCTCATCGAAGACGGACTGGTCGATCCGGCGGAGCAGTGCCGCCTTGGCGGTGGAGTCGGGGGTGCCCCGGGCGGTCATGAGCATCGAATCCAGTGCTGGACGCTTCAGGAAGGCGTAGTTCCCGCCGGTGCCGGCGTTGCTGGAGTGGAAGAGCGGAAAGGTGAAGTTCTCGCCGTCGGGGTAGTCCGCCCACCAATCCGAGAGAAAGAGATCGGCGTCTCCCTTGCGGGCGGCCGCGCGAGCCGTCGAGGCATCACGTTCGACGATTTCCACGGTGACGCCGACGCGGCCGAGATCCGCTTGCACGGCCTGGGCAATGCGCGCGAACTCAGCGCGCGGTGAGCGCCAGAGCTGCAGCGTCAATCCGGTGGCGAAGCCCGCCTCGGCCAGCAGCGACCTTGCCTTGGCCTGGTCGAACGCGTATCGGGTTCGGGTGCTGTCGTAGCCGTCGAGCCCGGGCGGTATGCTGCCCGCCGCGAGGACGCCACGATGGTGCATGACGCGGTCGAGGATCGCGGGGATGTTGACCGCATGGTTGAGGGCGCGGCGCACGCGGACATCGGCAAGCGGGCCGCGGGTGGTGTTGATGGCGATGTAGACGGCGCGCATGGCGGCGCGGCGTTGCAGCACCCGATCGGTGGCGGCCTCCCAGACGGCCGTTTCGCTGACGGGGATCTCGACCACCGAGAGCCGCTTCGACTCGAACTCGGCGCCCTGGGTGAACGTTTCCGGAATGATCCGAACGCGCAGCGTGTCGCTCGCGGCGGGGCCGCCCCACCATTCGTCGTTGCGGGCAAAGACCAGGAGATCGTCGTGCGACCAGCTCACGAAGCGCCAGGGACCGCTGCCGATCGGCGCTTCGCCGAACTCCTCGGGCGTCGGCGTCGGCACGATGGCGGCGACCGGCATCGCCAGCAATTTGGGGAAGATGTTCAGCGGTTCGGCGAGCGTGAAGGCGATGGTGGAATCGTCGACGGTGGTCAGGCCGACCAGCGTGGCGGCGCCCGAATCGGCCACCGCGGCCGCGCCGAGAATCGGAAGCAGCGGCCAGATGCGACCGCCCTCCTTGCGCATCCGCAGAGCACGATGGAAGGAGGCGATGATGGCCGCCCGGTCCACCACTCGGCCGTCGTGGAAGCGCACTCCCGACCGGAGCCGGAAGGTCCAAGTGGTTCCATCGGCCGTCGGCCACCACGCCGTGGCCAGCCCGGGCACCAGCCTGCCGTCGGGATCGAATTGGGTCAGGTTGTCGAACAGGAGCGCGACGGCTTCGCCGGTGGGCACATCGGTCGAGAGCGCCGGGTCGAGCGAGCGCGGGTCAGCGGTCCAGTAGTAGGTCAGCCCGGGGGGGATGCCGCTGCCACAGGACGCCAGCAACAGGGCAAGGAGCGGGGCGATGGCGCGGGGCATCAGGCTCCGATCTGGGGCGGGGACGTTGGCGTAACCCCTTCAACTAACCAGATTTAGGAAATGCGGTCAATGACGCTTCCTGCTGCTCCCCGCACCCTCCCCTTCGGACGGTGGGCGCTGGCGCTTGCGCTGGCCCTCACCCCGGTCGCCGGGAGTGTCGCGGCACAGGAGGACGCGCTGGTGGTGCGGAAGCTGGACTTCGCCGGCAACAAGGCCCTCGACGACGTGACCTTGGCCGCGGCCATCAGCACGACCAACTCGTCCTTCTTCGCCACCAAGTCGCTGGTGCGCTGGACCGGCCTTGGCACCAAGCGCACCTTCAACGAGCAGGAATTTCGTCGCGATGTCGAGCGGATCCAGGCGCTGTATCGGCGGGCCGGCTATCGCGAGGTGGCGGTGGACACCGTCGTGCGGCGCACGGCGGTCGACGTCTACATCAAGATCACGATCAAGGAGGGCGAGCCGCTTCGGTTGACCTCGCTCGCCCTGCTCGGGCTCGACAGCGTCCCCGATCGCGAACGGTTGGTACGCGACCTGCCGATCGCCGTGGGCGACGTCTTCTCGCGCTTCACCCTGGCGGCGGCACGCGACACGATCCTCGCGCGGCTCCAGGATCTCGGCTTCCCGAGTTCGTCGGCACTTCCGGGACGATTCGGCGAGGACGTGGACGGCCACGTGGCGCAGGCCACGCTTGAATTCCACACCGGACCGCCGGCGGTCTTCGGCCCGGTCACGGTGACGGGTCAGACCCGCGTCGACTCCGGCTTCATCGCGTCGCTCGTGTCGGCGCGCCCCGGCGCGCGCTACCGCTACAACGACCTCTTCCGTTCGCAGCGCGCGCTCTACGCTTCGGAGCTGTTCCGGGTGGCGGATGTCGTCATCGACACGGCGCAGTTCAGCAGTGGCGACACGATCGTCCCGCTGAAGGTGACGGTCGCGGAGGGCCGCGCCCATCGGGCCCGCGCCGCCGTCGGCTTCGCCACCAACGACTGCTTCCGCACCGGGCTCGGCTGGACCGCGCGGAACTTTCTTGGCGGCGGCAAGCTGCTCGACATCAGTGGGCGGCTCTCGAAGATCGGCGTCGGCGATCCGCTCGACTTCGGGGCGCGCAACTCGATCTGTTCGCCCCTGCGCGACGACTCGGTCGGATCGCGGCTGGCGAATTACGGCCTCGACGTCTCGCTCCGTCGGAACGGTTTCCTGTCGCCCGACAACACCCTGACGACGTCGCTCTTTGCCGAGCGGCGCAGCGAGTACAAGGTCTTCCTGCGCGAGGAAGTCGGCGCGGGGGTGTCGATGACCCGGGAGACGGCGGCGCGCATTCCGATCACGCTCTCGTACCGCCTCTCCTACGGCTTCACCAAGGCGAACCCTGCCTCCTTCTGCGCCTTCTTCAACGCGTGCGCGGCTGCCGACATCGCGCAGTTGCAGCAACGTCGCGTCCTCGCCACGGTCGGCCTCTCCGCCGAGCGGGTGCGAGTGAACAACCTCCTTGATCCGACGCGCGGCAGCATCCTGACGGCGGAGGCGACCGTCTCCTCCAAGCTGCTCGGCTCCTCCGCCCAGCAGCAATTCACCCGGGTCGTCGGCGACGCCTCGGGCTTCGTGCCGCTGACGCGGAGCGTCACGCTGGCCGGACACCTGCGCGTCGGGGCGGTCTTCTCGCCCAAATCTGATTTCAGCACCGGGAGCGGCAACTTCGTCCCTCCGGAGCAGCGGTTTTATGCCGGCGGGCCGAACGATGTGCGCGGCTATGATCGCAACGAGCTCGGACCGGTGGTGTACGTCGTGCCTGCTGATTCGGTGCGAGCAGACGACACCTTTCCGGCCTCGGAGGCCAGGATCTCGGCGACCGGCGGCAGCCGCGTGGTCGTGGCGAACCTGGAGCTGCGGCTCCCCTCGCCGATCTTTTCCCCGCGGATGCGATTCGCCGTCTTCACGGACGTGGGCGCGCTCTGGGATCAGGGCGGCACCGCCCGCTGGCGGATGACGCCCGGCGTGGGACTTCGCTTCGCCTCGCCGCTCGGCCCGATCCGGCTCGACATGGGGTTCAACCGGTACGAGCTGGAATCGGGCACGGTGTACACCACGACCGCCGCGGGCGACCTTCGGGTGATCGACACGGGGTTCGTGCGGAAGCGCACGCGCGACTACACCATCCACTTCTCGGTGGGACAGGCGTTCTGATGCGTCGGGTGCGCCTCTTCCTGACCGCCGGTTTCGTCTGGCCCCTGCTGGTGCTGTTCGGCGGCCTGCTCGGAACGGCCGCGGCCGTGCTCTGGTCGCCGCCGGGGCAGCGGTTGCTGGCTCGCGTGGTGACCACGATGATCTCGGGACGGGTGGCGGGGCGTGTCGAAATTGGCGGCATCCGCGGGTCGTTGCTCGGGCATGCCGTGCTGGAGCGGGTGGCCGTGCACGATTCGCTCGGTGGCCTGGTGCTCACCGCCGAGCGGCTGGAGCTGCGCTATACCTTGCCAGAGTTGCTGGCGGGACGGTTGGTGTTTCACGAGGTCCGTGTCGAGCGCCCGGTGATCCATCTGATCCGGCTGCGTCGCTCGCGCTGGAACTACGAGGAAGTCTTCCGCAGCAAGCCGGGTACGCCGGGTGGCTCGTCGGCGCTGGTGGAGCTTCGCGACCTGGTGATTCATGGCGGCACCATTCGGGTCGACGTAGCGACCACGCCGCACGCCCCGAAGTTGCCGACCTCGCGGAACGGCGCGGCCCCGGCCCAACCGCGGATCGAGTCGAGCGCGGACGGTCCGGTGCGCGTCTACGGCCTCACCGAACTGGATGCGCGCGTGCCGCTGGTGCGCATCTCGACGCCGGCGCGCGATCCGATCCTGGTGCGCATCGCCGAACTGCGAGGCAAGCTCGCCGATCCGGCGTTGACGATCACCGCACTGCAGGCCGAGATCATCACGGCGGGTGATTCGTTGCGGTTCACGCTGGACCGCGCCGCGATGCCGGGCACGGTGGTGCAGGGTGGCGGCGCCGTGCGCTGGCCGCAGGACACGATCCTCTTCGACTGGGCGCTCCGTGCCGACACGGTCGACCTCGACGACCTTCGGTGGATCTCACCCGACTTTCCGTCGTGGCAGGGGCGCGGCGAGGTGGTGGCCCGTTCCAACAGCAACACCCAGACCGAGTACCGACTGGAGAAGCTCACGCTCGGGCACGGCGTGGCCCGCGCGGTGGGCCGCATGGTGGCGATCGTCGACACCAAGCGCGGGCTCGGCTTTCGCGACCTCGACCTGGCGTTGACGCAGACGCCGCTTGAGGTGATGCGCCCCTACTTGGACACGTTGCCGTTCGCAGGGATGCTCGAGGGGCGCCTCCGCCTCGATGGCTTCCTCGACGCCATGCGCGTCGCCGGCGACCTGCGGCTCGCCGATGCGCTGGTGCCCGGGCAGCCGATCTCGACCTTCCGCACCGACGGGGTGATTCATTTCGGCGGGGCCGAGGGGGCCGTCTTTGATGGCTTCCAGCTGCTCGACGCGTCGGTCGCGCTCGGCACGGTGCACCGGGTCGTGCCGGCGATGCTGCTCCCGGGGCAGTTGCATCTTGTCGGCCGGCTCAACGGCTCGTGGCAGAACGCGCGGTTCGACGGGTTGGCGGAGCATCAGGCGCCGAACCAGGCCGTCTCGCGCCTGCTCGGCGCGGTGCGTCTCGACACCCGGCGCGAGGTGCTCGGGGTGGAGATGGATGCCACCTTCGACCGACTGTCGTTCGATGCCTTGCGGTCCGGCTATCCCTCGTTGACTCCGCACGGCGGGCTCACGGGACGGATCGTCACCCGCGGCTCGCTCGAGTCCCTTTGGCTCGACGCCGATGTGACCGGGGACCTCGGGACGATCCGCGCGTTGGGGACCATCACCGCGATGGATCCGCGCTGGGCGGCCGATTCGCTCGACCTGACTTTCAGCCGCGTCGACCTCGACGCATTGCTTGGCAAGGGTGGTTCCACGGCGCTCAACGGCCGGATGCGGCTGCACGGTGCGATCGACTCGCTGGTGCCGCCCGACGGCTCGGTCGCGATGGACCTGGATCGATCCCGCGTCGGCGGTCTGACCTTCGACCAGGCGACGCTGCGCCTGGCTGCCTCGGCGGGGATGCTCAACGTCGACAGCGCCGAGGTCCGCTGGCCCGAGGGGCAGATCAGTGGTCGCGGCGCAATCGGCTGGGCGGTTCCCGATTCCGGCTCGCTGCATCTCGAGGCGTGGGCCGCGTCGTTGCAGCCTTTCGATTCGCTGTTGCGCGCGGCCACCGGCATCGTGCGCGACACGCTGGCACCACGGACGCTCGACGGGCTGGCGCGGCTGGCGGTCGATCTGCACGGGTCCCTCGACCGCGCGGCGGTCGTGGCGCGGCTCGATGCCGAAGATGTGGTGCTCGATCAGTGGCGGGTCGGCGTGCTCGGCGCGGATGTCACGGCCGATTCACTCGGGGCCAAGGGGCTGACGCTGGCGTTGACGGCCGATTCGCTCGGCAACGCGACGCTCCTTGGTCGGGCCGTGGCCGTGCAGCTTCGCGGCCGCGCCGACTCGCTGGCGTTCACCGGCGAAGGGCAGCTCAACGGACTGCAACTCGCGACCGCCGGCACGTGGCAGGGAGACTCGACCAAGCAGCGGATCGCGCTCGACTCGCTGGCGCTGGCCTTCCCGCGGCAGCAATGGCGGCTCGAGCGGCCGACGCAGTTCCGGCTCGCCGATGGCCTCGCCACGCTCGACGACACCCTTGCCCTCCGCACCCGTGACGGCAGCGGAGCGATCACCCTGTTCGGCAGTTTCCCTGGTGATGTCCCCGGCACGATGACCGCCAGTGCGGTGGGCCTCGACCTCGCAGACCTCGTGGGCCTGATGCAAGGCGACACCAGTGCCGTGGCGGGCCTCGCGGCACTCGACCTGCGCCTGGGTGGTACGCGCGAGGCGCCGACGATGCGCGGCAGCGCGGCCGTGACCGGCCCGGTGCTCGGCTCGGTGCGGGCCCCCATGGTGCGCGCGGCGTTCGACTACGAGTCGCGGATGCTGCGGTCGCACCTCACGTTCTGGCGAACGGGCGATGCGATGCTTGACGTCGATCTCGCGCTGCCGTTCGACCTCGCCCTGGCCGCCCGCAGCGACCGCAAGCTGCCGGGCCCGATCTCGATCACCGCGCGCGCGGATTCGGTCGACCTCGCCGTCTTCGAGGCCTTCACGCCCAGCATCCGGAACGCCAGCGGGATCGTCCAGCTGGACCTGCAGGGCAGCGGCACGTGGGCGACGCCGCGCCTCGGCGGATCGCTCGCCGTGCGCAACGGCCGCATGCGGCTCCCGTCGCTCGGCGTGACCTACGACCAGGTGGACGGCTGGGCGCGGTTCAGCGGCGACTCGCTGCTGCTCGACTCGCTCTCGATGAATGGTGATGGCGGAACGCTGCGCACCACCGGCAGTGTCCGCTTCGACCAGCTGACGTCGCCGGTGCTCGACCTGACGTTCGACGCGCGCGGCTTCCTGGCGATGAACGTGCCGAACTATCTGAAGCTGCGGGCCGAACAGCTGAACGTCACCTTGCGCGGTCCAGTGGCGCATCCGGTGCTGCGTGGCAGCGGGCACCCTCTCCGGCAGCGTGCTCTACTTCGCCGATCTGGTCACCAAGGACATTGTCGACCTCGAAGACCCGGCCTTCCTGGACCTCGTCGACACGCTCGCGCTCCGTCGGCAGAAACTCGGCGCGGCGTTCCAGAACCGCTTCCTCGACTCGCTCCGGATCGAGGGGCTGCGGTTCCGCCTCGGCACCGAGGTGTGGCTCCGATCGAGCGAAGCCAACGTGCAGCTTGAGGGGTCCGTCACCGTCGACAAGGCCCGGCAGCAGTACCGGCTCGCGGGCACCTTCACCGCGCCGCGCGGGACGTACACGCTCAAGGTGCCGTATCTGCCGGCACGCGACTTCACCGTGGAGAGCGGGACGGTCAGTTACTTCGGATCGCCCGACCTCAACGCCGAGCTCAACCTGCAGGCGCGGCACATCGTGCACACCGGCGGGCGGCGAGGACGTGCCGATCGTGGCGCACATCGAGGGGAGCATCCAGGTGCCGCGGCTGACGCTGTCGAGCCCTGGGCGCAACCTGCCCGATCGCGACCTGATTTCCTTCCTGATGTTCGGAATCCCGCAGGGGCAGCTCGGCGGGAGTCAGCGAGCCCAGGTCACCTCGACGGCGCAGTCACTCCTCGCCGGCGCCTTCACGGCGAGCTCTCCCGCCTGGCGACGGATGCCGGCTTCGACCTCTTCGAGATCCGCTCCGGACTGCTCCAGCGGGGGCAGCAGGGGCCGAGCCTGACGCAACTGCTGGCGGGCTTCCAGCTCTCGCGCCGCTTCTTCGCGACCTTCAACGCCGGCTTCTGCACCGGCGGTGGCTCGAACAGTCCGGTCTTCTCGCGCAACAACCTCGGCGCCTCGCTCGAGTACCGGCTCTCGCGTGAGTTCCGCCTGAAGGCGTCGGCGGAACCGGTGGGTTCCTGTCAGGCGAGCGCCACCAGTACCTTGCTGCCGCGCCGCTACCAGTTCGGTACGGACCTGCTCTGGGAGAGGGAATACTGAGTTGACCAAGGCCATCCTGATCGCCAATCCGAACGCCGCCCGCACGGCGGCCGCGACGGTGCGGCGCATCGAACAGGTCATGACCGGTGCGGGATGGGCGGTGGAGGTCCTCGCCACAGGCGGGCCGGGCGATGCGCGTCGGCTCGCCGAGTACGGCGTGGCGCAGGGTGTCGATGTCGTCGCCGTCTTCGGCGGCGACGGCACCACGATGCAGGCCGCGGCCGCCCTGGTGGGCACCGACGTGGCGCTCGGCCTGCTGCCGGGCGGCACCGGCAACCTGCTGGCGGGTAACCTGCGGCTGCCGAGCAACCCGGTGAAAGCCGCCGAGTTGATGGTGCGTGGTGTACCGACGCGACTCGACCTCGGGCGGATGGAGCGGCCAGATGGCGTGCACTATTTCGCGGTGGCGTGCGGGGCCGGGGTCGATGCGCGCGTGATGGTCGAGACTGAATCGGCGATGAAGCACAAGTGGGGGATGATGGCGTACGTCGCCACCACCTTGCGCATCATTCCGGAGATCCGCAGCGTGCCGTTCCTCGTCACCGTCGATGGGGTGGAGCAGCAGCTCGACGCGGCGATGCTGATGGTGGCCAACTGCGGCGAGGTGATTCCGCCGCTCGTGAAGCTGGGTGCGGGGATCTCGCCGCACGACGGCTACCTCGACCTGGTGGTGTTCCAGGCCAACAAGTTCGGCGGCTCGGTTCGGGCGGTATGGGACCTCCTGCGCGACGCCGAGGGGACCTTCGGGAAGGATGTCTTCGTGGGGTACGCCCGCGGCAAGGAAATCTCGGTGCGGGCGCTGGATGGCGAGCAGCCGGTCCAGATGGATGGCGAAGGCGGCGGCGAGACCCCCTTCACGGCCACGGTGGTGCCGGGCGCGATCGCGGTGATGCTGCCAGCGGAATCGCGGGCGGGGTGATATTGTCAGTGGCGGGGTCCCATCGATGATCGATGATCGATCATCGATGATCGATTCCGCCGAAGCTCACCATTTCCGGATGCCCGTGGATGCCCAACTCGATTCTGCTCATCGATGACGACCTCGCCATCCTCCGCTCGATCGGGGCCCTCTTCGAGCAGCGGGGATGGGACGTCTATCGTGAGCTGACCGGAGAGGCGGGGCTGGCGACCTTTGCGCGCTCGCTCCCGGATGTCGTGCTCCTGGACCTGAATCTGCCGGGGATGGATGGGCTCGAGGTGCTGGAACAGCTGCGCGGTCGCGACACGGCGGTGGTCCTGCTGACCGGCGACAACGATGTGTCCGCCGCGGTGTCGGCGATGCGCAGCGGGGCCGAGAACTTCCTCGTCAAGCCGGTCGAGGCCGAGCACCTGCTCGCGACGTGCGAGCGGGCGGCCGAGAAGGGGCGACTGCGCCGGGTCAATCGGAGCCTGATCGGGCGCGGCGCGCCGGTCGAGGGCTTCGACGGACTCGGTGTGTCGCCGATGATGAAGGAGGTCGCACGGCAGCTCACGCTGCTCGCCCGGAGCGACGGCACGCCGGTGCTGATCCAGGGCGAGCCCGGGACGGAGAAGATGGAGATCGCCCGCCTCCTGCACGACGCGTCGCCCCGCGCCACGGCGCCGTTCATCGAGCTCGCCGACGGGGCCGGGGATCCGGAGTGGCTCGAGACGCTGTTGGTGGGGCGGGAAGGCGGCGACCCCGCGTCGGGCGCCGGCGAGCGGCGGCAGGGCCTGCTCGAGATCGCCGATGGCGGCACGCTCTTTCTGACGGAAGTCGGTGATCTGCCGGGGCCACTCCAGGCGACGCTGGTCGGGGTGCTTGAGCAGCATGCCTTCCGCCGGGTCGGTGGTTCCCGCGAAATTCCGGTCGACGTTCGGGTGGTGGCGGCCACCGCCCATTCCGCGTCGGCGCTGCTCAGCTCCGGTCGCCTGCGTGAAGATCTCTATTACCGGCTGAACGTGATGCCGTTGGTGGTGCCACCGCTTCGCGAGCGGACCCGCGAGGATCTGCTCGGGCTGATTCGCCGGGATCTCCGCGACCTCAGTCGCGCCGCGCCCGGGTCGCCGACGCGGCTGACCGATGATGCACTGGATCGGTTGCTGGGGTACGGTTGGCCGGGCAACGCGCAGGAGCTCCGCAACGTCATCGAGCGGGCGATGCTGCTCGCGCGGGGCGTCGAGGCCATCGGCGCCGAACACCTGCCCGGAGAGTTCCGGGCCAGGGGGGACCGTTCGATCGGCGGCACAATCCGCTGACGATGGAGGAGGTGGAACGGATGCATATCGATCGCACGCTCAAGCACCACGGCGGAAACCGCACGCGCGCGGCCGCCGAACTCGGCATCTCTCGCGCCACGCTGATCGCCAAGATCAAGCGGTACGCGATCCCGCATTGATGGCCACCACGCAGCCTCGTCCCACCCTGCGCGAGCGGGATGCGATGCTCTGCCGCGCCTGCGGCCGCGAGGAACGCGCCTCCGAGGGTTACCCCTGCGAGTCGTGCGGCACCTTCGTCTGCCTGGTCTGCACCATTCGCGGAGTGACGATGTGTCGCGAGTGCGTGGCAAAGGCCAACGCGAAGGCGAAGGACTCGTGAACGCACTGCTGGCGACAGCCGCCGTGGTGCCGGTGCTCGCGACGCACTCGCTCGCCGCGGAACAGGTGACCCAGCTCGTCCTCGGTGAGGGTGCGGAAGTGCTCGACCATCACGGCGCGATGCTGCGCATCCGCACCATCCTCGACGATTACGCGGGATGGGTGCACGAGGGCTACGTCCGTCGCCTGCATCTCGGCGACGTCGAGGCATGGCTCTCCACGGCGGCATGGTCAGAGGGGGCACTGCTCCGCGACAGCACCGGGATGGCGATCCGGGCGCCGCACCGCGCTCGGCTGCTGCTGGAGGGGAGCTCGCGGGCCCGGCTCCCGGACGGTGACGTGGCCGAGATTCTCGGTGGCTCGGTGCGCCCCTACGGTGACGTGATTCTGGCGAGCCTCGCGCAGGCTCCGTCGACATGGGCGTGGCGCGAGTTTGCTGGCGCACCATACCTCTGGGGCGGCGTCACGGCTTCGGGGATCGATTGTTCCGGCCTGGTGCAGACCACTTTTCTCGCGCGCGGCGTGCCACTCCCGCGTGACGCCCGGCTCCAGGTCGACATGGGACAGCGGATCGAGCTCGCCGATCGCCGCGCCGACGACCTGCTCTTCTTTCGAGGCGCCGACAGCGACGGCATCACGCACGTGGCCATTCAGGCGGGCGAGGACGCCATTGTGCACAGCACGGTGGCGACGGGTCGAGTCACTCGCGAACCGTGCACCGAGGGGAGTCGCGCGGCGCCGCTCCTGGAACGGCTCGTCGCCGTGCGTCGACTGACCTGATGCGCCGCCTGGTTCTCTTCGACATCGATGGCACCTTGCTGCTGAGTGCCTCGGCCGGTCGGCACGCGATCCAGGCCGCCTTCGCCGAGGAATTCGCCGACCTCTCCTTTTTCGAGTCGGTCCGCTTCGACGGCAAGACCGATCCGCAGATTGTCGGTGAGCTCTATGCGGCCGCCGGCGCGCCGGAGCGGGCCACGCCCGAGCGCACGATCGAAATCCTCGATCGCTACCTGGGCCATCTGGAACGAGAGGTGTCACAGCGTGCCGATCGGGTGCAGGCCCTTCCAGGGATCGTTCCGCTGCTCGATGCCCTGGCCGAGCGTCCCGCGGTTGTTGTCGGACTGCTGACGGGCAACATCGTGCGGGGCGCCGCGCTCAAGCTCGGCGCGGCGGGGCTGGCGCTCGAACGCTTCACGCTCGGCGCCTACGGCTCCGACAGCGGGCACCGCCCTGACCTGCCGCCGATCGCCGCCCAACGGGCCGTCGCACACTTCGGCCGGGTCCCGTCCGGCGCCGAGGTGGTGATCCTCGGGGACACGCCGGCGGACGTCACCTGTGGCAATTCGATCGGCGCCCGAGCCATCGGCGTCGCGACCGGCGCGTATTCGCGCGAGGAGTTGCTCGCGGCCGGGGCCTACGCGGCGTTCGACACCCTGGCCGACACCGAGGCCGTGTTGCAGGCGATCTTCTGACCCCGCCCCTCTCGGCTGACCTCGGTCGACTGGCGCCGCCCGCCGCGGCGGCCCCCTTCGATGCGGTGCGATTGGCGCTGCTCGATCGGCTGGTGACCGTCGCTGCGGCCGGGCGCCTCGACCATGCTGCGTGGGAAGCGGCGTTCGCCGAGGCGGCCGCGGCCCTCCGCGATCAGGTGATGGCGCAGGCGGTGGAACTGGTCGAAGGAGCCGCGCGAGAGGCACGACTCCCAGGCGGGCAGCTGCGGGCGCAGTTGCCCGACGCGGAGCGTGGGGAAGCGCTCCTGAATCGGCTGCTGGCGTGCGCCATGCCGCTTGAGCGGCTCGCGAGCGAGGGCGGCGACCTGCTGAGCCGTCGTGCCCGCGGCGCGGCTCTGGAGGCCGCCTGGGAGGCTGCCGTGACGGTTGCGGGGAGTGCGCTCCGCAGCTGGCAGCAGCGAGCGGCCGCGATTGCCGCATGGCGCCGGCCACTCGCCCCCGTGGTGGCGTCGGTCGGCGGGCTCGCGATAGTGTTGACCGTCGCGTCCGCGTGGTTGGGCGGCCAACTCACCCCACCGGAGTGGTTCAGGCCAGTTCATGCCGCCTTCTGGAGTCTGCCGTGGCCGTGATCGGGCTCGGCCTCGACGTGGTGGAGTTGCCCCGGGCCCGGGCGCTGCTCGCGAGGCATGGCGAACGCATTCTGGCGCGCACCTTGACCACTGAGGAGCGTCGGTACCTCGACAGCCTCGGTG
This sequence comes from Gemmatimonadota bacterium, assembly GCA_016720805.1. Lineage (NCBI taxonomy): Bacteria > Pseudomonadati > Gemmatimonadota > Gemmatimonadota bacterium. The sequence goes on from JADKJZ010000014.1 coordinate 454,330, forward strand.
ACCCCGCGCCCGCCTTCGCCGCGCGCCTGGCAGCCAAGGAGGCGGTCTACAAGGCCCTGCAGGTCCTCCCGGGCGCGCGCGCGGTGGGCTGGCGGGAAATCGGCGTCCGCCGCCTCCCCGATGGACGGCCCGAGGCCGTCCTGACCGGGCGCGCCGCCGACCTGATCGCCCCGCACCAGGTCACGGTGCATCTCTCCCTGAGTCATAGCCGCGACGTCGCGGCGGCGGTCGCGATCCTCGAAGGATGATCGATCGTCGATGATCGATCATCGATCATCGATGGTTGTCCCTTCCCATTCCGACTGCCGCACTCTACTTTCTTGCGTCTCCTTCAAAGCGTTTGAGAATGAATCTCATCTATGCGGTCCTTCTGCTGGCTTCTCCGACGGCTCCGTCCACCGACTCTGCGGTCGTGGCGCGGCGCGTGGCGGCGTCGGCGCAGCTCGCGGCCCAGGAGTACCGGATCGGGGTCGTGGCCGGCAAGATCGTGGCGGCGGCAGAGGTCGAGGAGGCTCGGCTCTTCCTGAACGAAGCAATTCGTTCCGCGAAGCTCCTCCCCATCATCGCGGCCGGGCCGACGGTCGCGGGGCTCGAGCGGGCGCTGGGCCTCGTCGAGCGGACCGGCGCGCCGGACTCGGTCGACCTCGCGGTGCGGAATCTGACCGACGCCCTCGCCAGCTCGCTCCGGGTGGTGCTCGTCGAGATGCCCGAGCGGACCCCCTCGTTGGCCCGCGGCCGGGAGCTGTTCCAGCGCGAGTGTTCGGCGTGCCATGGTGAGTTGGGCAAGGGCGACGGCGCCGCGGGCCGGGCGCTCAAGCCGCCACCACCGAGTCTCGCTGACCCGGTGGGGCTGATGGCGGCCACGCCGCTCGGCTACTACCAGCGCATCACCATGGGCGTCAACGGTACCGCGATGCCCGCCTTCGAGAGCCGGCTTCCGCTTGAGGATCGCTGGGCACTCGCCGTCTACGCGTCGACCCTCCGTCAGGCCGTGCCGACCGGTGTTGTGCCCGAAGGGATGCAGACCTTTTCCGCCGTGGCGAAGCTGAGCGACGCCGAGATTCTCGCGGCGCTCGGTGCCGGCGCCACGCGTGGGGAGCTGGCCGCCGTTCGCGCGTTCCAGGCGACCGACGACGAGACTGCGGTAATCGCCGGGGTCTTCACGACGGTGCGCGGCAAGGTCTCGGAGTCCACCACCCTCGCGGGCCAGGGTCGTCACACCGACGCGGTGGCCGCGGCGTTCGACGCCTACCTCGCCTTCGAGAAGGTCGAGCGCGCGGTGCGCAGTCGCGAGCCCGCGCTCGCCACCAAGCTCGAGACGTCGTTCGCGACGCTCCGCGCCCGCGCCGGCGGCGGCGCCACCGCGGCGGAGCTGGCCGGACTCGCCGGCACGCTGGCGGCCGAACTCGAGCAGGCCGAACGCATCGTGAGCGACCAGGTCTCGTCGACCAACCTCTTCGTGCAGTCGCTGATGATCATGCTGCGCGAAGGCCTCGAGGCGATCCTGATCATCGGTGCGCTGATGGCCTTCCTCTCGCGCGTCGGGGCGGGGCACCGTCGCCGCGACATCCACATCGGCGTCGGCGCCGCGGTGGCCCTCTCGTTGCTCACGGCCGTGCTGCTGGAGACGGTGTTCGCGCTCTCGCCGAGCAACCAGGAGACGATGGAAGGGTTCACGATGGTCGCCGCGGTCGGCGTGCTCTTCTACGTGAGCTACTGGTTGTTGTCGAAGATGGAAGTGCAGAAGTGGAATGCGTTCGTCAAGGACAAGATGCAGGAGGCGGTCTCGGGTGGTTCCGTCTTCGCCCTTGCCTCGGCGGCGTTCCTGGCGGTCTATCGCGAGGGCTTCGAGACGGTGCTCTTCTACAAGGCACTCTTCCTCTCCGGCGGGAGCGGCTCGTTTGCGCCGGTGGTGCTGGGCATCGGTGTCGGCAGCGTCGTGCTGGCGATCGTGTACGTCGCGATCAATCGGTACGGCGTGCGGCTCCCGCTGAAGCCCTTCTTCGCCGTGACGTCGGCATTCCTCTACTACACCGCGTTCGTCTTTGCCGGCAAGGCGGTCGCCGAGTTGCAGGCCGGCAACACGCTCCCGACGACGATGCTGATCGGTTGGCCACGGGTGCCTGCGCTCGGCATCTACCCGACCGTCGAATCGATGCTGGCGCAGGGCGTGCTGGCGCTGCTCGCGGTGATCGCGCTCGGCTGGGTCTTCCTGGTGCAGCGCCCGCGCGATGCCGTACGTGACGCCGCGCTCGCCGACGCACCGGCCGCACCGCAGCCCGATCCGATGCGGGGCTCGGTGGCGGATGGGCCTGGCGTCGAGAAGGCCGTGTTGCGATCGCTGGAGCGGATGGAAGGGGATCTGGCGGCGATTCGCGGGGAAGTGGAGCGGTTGAAGCAGACGGTGGTGGAATCGGCGGTGGAGAAGTCGTAGCTGCAGGTCGTGAGTGAGTCGTTAGTCGTTAAGTGATCTGCGTAGGGCGCTACGTGCTTGGCCCCGGCTCTCTAACGACTCATGACTAACGACTAACGACCCCAAACAGAATCGCCCGGCCAACTCGGCCGGGCAATTCTGTTTGGGAGGTCCTAGAGCGCCCCCTGAGTTTACGAAGACGAACAGATGTGTTCGCTTCACCCTTCTTCGCCCTAGGACTTTCTCGGTGCGGCGTCAGTTCCAACGCCATCGTGGAGACACGTTACGCATTCTCGGGAAAGCTGTCAATAGCGCGGAAATCACGTCTTTTGCGCTCCCTTTTCGAGCCAAATTCCGGGTGAAATTGTCCCCTTTCCGCTCAACGTCGCGATGAGCGCGCTGCCACTGAGGATCAACACGATCGAGGTCAATTGCGCGATGGTGAAGACGCCGAGGAAGCGATCGTCCTTGGCGCGAACAATCTCGACGATGAAGCGCTCGAAGCCCGCGAAGACGAGATACGCCCCGAAGAGCCATCCGGTCCCGCGCGGCGACAACCGCCACCGCCAGAGCAGCGCGAAGGCGATCAGCATCAGCGTCACCTCGTAGAGCTGCGTCGGGTGGACGGCGAGGATCGCGTCCGGCGCGGTGCCTGCGGGGAGCGTGACGCCGAATTGCGCCGCGAGGGTCGAGGCACGGGTGGCCGGCTCGCCATCGGGGAACGCCACGGCCCAGGGGAGGGAGGTCGGCCGGCCGTAGTCGTCGCCCACGACGTAGCAGCCGACGCGGCCGACGGCGTAGCCCGCCGCCAACGCCGGGGCGACCAGGTGCATCGTCCAGCGGATGGGCACCTTGCGCCACCATCCCATGAAGATCACGCCCAGCGTGCCGCCGACGAAGCCGCCGTACCAGACCAGGCCGCCGCGCGAGAAGAGCGCGTCCGCGCCGAACAGTGCCACGTACCAGAGCTTGGCTCCGATGATCCCGCCGATCACGGCGCCCATGACGATGTCGCCGGCATAGTCGGCCTTGAAGCCCTGTCGCCGTCCCTCCTGGTCCGCGACCCACGCGGCGGTCAGGAAGGCGAGCATCATCATCAGCCCGAAGCCGGTGATTTCGAACGGACCCCTGCCGAAGAGTGGACCGACAGAAAACTTGAGCGGGTAGGCGTTGGTCATGGTGTGGCTCCGACCGGGGGGATGAGTCCCGGGAGGGGGAAGGTGTCGCGTGCCTCGAGGTCGTAGAGGTGCCGTTCGCCGGCGACCAGGCGCCAGGCACCGGCCGCCCCGATCATCGCGGCGTTGTCGGTGTTGAGTCGCGGCGAGGCGACCGAGACGTGCGCGATGCCCTCGGTCGCCCGGCGCAGGGCGTCGGCCAGGGTGCGGTTGCAGGCCACACCGCCGCCGAGCACGATCAACTCGCGGCCGAATTCCTTGGCGGCCGCGACGGTCTTGCTCACCATCACCTCGATTGCGGCGTCCTGGAAGCCGCGCGCGATGTGCGCGCGATCGGCCTCGAGGTCGGGGCTCTGTTGCACGGCGCGCAGGACGGCCGTCTTGAGGCCGCTGAAGGAGAACGCAAAGCGATCGGCGTGGGCGACGCCCTTGAGGAGCGGGCGGGGGAAGCGGAAGCGGGTCGGGTCGCCCGTGGCCGCCAGTTTTTCGATCGCGGCACCCGCCGGATAGTCCAGTCCGAGGAGGGCGCCCACCTTGTCGAACGCCTCGCCGGCCGCGTCGTCGCGCGTCTCGCCGATCTGGTGATACTCGCCCCAGGCGGGCACATCGAGCAGCAGGGTGTGCCCGCCACTGACGAGGAGCGCCGTGAAGGGCGGTGCGGCCATCGGGTCCTCGAGCGTCGGCGCAAAGAGATGGCCCTCGAGGTGATGCACGCCGACGAGCGGGAGCCGCTCGTGCCAGGCGACCGTCTTGGCCCAGGTGACGCCGACCAGCAAGGCACCGAGGAGTCCTGGCCCCGACGTGACGGCGATGCCGTCGATCTCCTGCAGGGTGATCCCGGCCTCGGCGAGCGCCTGCTCCACGACCGGTGCCAGCATGGCGAGATGGGCCCGTGAGGCAAGCTCGGGCACGACGCCGCCGAAGATGCGGTGCACGTCCTGGGAGAGGATCGCCAGCCCCGCCAACGTGGTCACGCCGCCCTCGCGCTGCACCACGGCGGCGGAGGTTTCGTCACAGGAGGTCTCCAGCGCCAGGACGCGCATGCTACTCGCCGTCGTCGAGGAGGGCCTCGATCCGTGCGCGATTCTCCGCGGACATCCACTCCTCCGCCCCGAGCGCGACCCACTTCACGCGGCCATCCCGACCGATGAGGACGCTGTGCGGCAACCCGATCGCTTGAAAGATCTCCTGACTCCGGTTGCTGCGGTCCTGCAGCAGGTCGAAGGTGAGACCGAGTTCGGTCGCAAACGCGCGGACCGGTGCGGCATCCCCCTCGTCGAGCGAGACCGCCGCCACCCGGAAGCCTCGGGCCTCATAGGTGTGATACGCCGCCTGCATCGACGGCATCTCCTTGCGGCAGGGGCCGCACCAGGTGGCCCAAAGATTCACCAGCACGACCTGGCCCGCATAGGCGGTGCGCAACCCGATCGAGTCGCCGTCGAGGAGTCGTTCGACGCGGAAGTCGGGCGCGCGGTCCCCGACATGGGCGCCCTCGGGCGGCGTGGCATAGCGGGTCAGGGCCCACGCGCCGAGCCCGAGACCGCCGGCGACCAGCAGGACGGCGGCCCACGTCGAGGTCGGTGATCGACTCACTCCGAGCCGCTCGACGGTTCGCTGAGCAGCTGCTCGATGATCTTCCGATTGCCCGGCGAGGCCCACGGATGGGAGCCGTAGACGATCCGGACGAATCGCCCATCGCGGCCGATCAGATAACTCTGCGGCACCTTGGGCGACTGGTACAATTCCTGGATCGCGCCCTTCGGATCGTGCAGCACGTCGAAGGTCACGTGAAATTCGTTCATGAACTTGACGACATCCGCGGCCGCGCCCTGGTCGACCGAGACCGCCGCAATCCGGAGTCCCTTCGGGGCGAGCGCACGGTAGAGCGAGTCGAGCGCCGGGATTTCCTCGCGACACGGACCACACCACGTCGCCCAGATGTTCACCAGCGTCACCTTGCCGCGATACTCGTGCTGCAACGACACGGGCTTGCTGGTCGCCAGGTTCGTCACCGTGAAGTCGGGCGCGACGGCACCGACTTCAATGCGGGGCGGGGCGTTGCGCACCATGAGGGTCGCGCCGATGCCGATGGCGGCCACCACGCCGATGACCACGAACCATTGCCGGTTCATCACCCCTCCGTGCCGGCGGCGGCCCGGTGCAGTGCCCGCACGGCCTCCGCAATGTCGGGTTGCCCGAAGACGGCGGTGCCGGCGACGAAGGTGTCGGCGCCCGCGACGACGGCGGCGCGGATCGTCTTGACGGTGATCCCGCCGTCGACCTCGAGCACCACGTCCTGCCGCCCATGACGATCGAGAAGCTCGCGCACGCGCCGGATCTTGGCCGTGGACGCGGGGAGATAGCCCTGGCCGCCGAAGCCGGGATTCACCGACATGATCAGCACGAGGTCGAGGTCGTCGATGACTTCCTCGAGCCATGACACCGGGGTCGACGGATTCAGCACCAGCCCCGCCTTCATCCCGCGCTCCCGCGCCGCGGCCAGGTGACGCTGCACATGCACCGTCGACTCCGGGTGGAAGGCAAAGACCGCCGCGCCGAGCTCGGCGTACTCGGCGAGGTACTGCTCCGGCCGCTCGACCATCAGGTGCACGTCGATCGGCAACGCGCTGATCTTCCGCAGCGCGCGAATCATCGGAGCGCCAAACGTCAGGTTGGGCACGAAGTGCCCGTCCATCACGTCGACGTGCAACCAGGCGGCGCCGCCAGCCTCGGCCTGTTCGACCTGCTCGCGCAGGCGGCCCAGGTCGCAGCTCAGGACGCTCGGGGCAATCTGAATGTTCACTCCATCGCTCCACTCACGGACAGCGCAATCGGCTGTCCCTTGGTGACCAGTGTCCCGGCCGCCGGTGATTGGTCAACCACCGTGCCGGGTGCTCCCTCGAACCGCTGCGTCAGGGTGCCGACCGTCAAACCGACGGCGGCGAGCCGATCGCGTGCCCCGTCCAGTGTCAGCCCCACGAGACTTGGCACCGGGATGATCGGGACACCCCGGCTCACGCTCAGCGTCACCGGCTGGCCGAGTCGTGCAGCAGCGCCACTTCCCGGGATGGTGCGTACGACAGTGCCCCCATCGGCGCTGCTCGGGACCGTGTCCAGCGCGCCAACCGTCAAGCCGGCCGCGCGGAGTACGGTGCTCGCGAGGGGGACGTCGAACCCCTCGAGATCCGGGACGGCGATCGGCGGCGGACCACTGCTCAGCGCCACTCGAACCAGTGCCCCCTGCGGCAGGATGGTCCCCGGGGCGGGCGATTGCCACGCCACGCTGCCACTCGGCGCCTCGCCGTCCGACACTGTGTCGACCACCCGGCCGCGCAGCGACTGCGCCGTCAATCGGGCCATGGCCTCGGTCTGGTCGAGTCCCCGCAACGCTGGCACTTCCTCACGCTCCGGCACCAGCCGCGCAGGATACAACACGCAGGTCGACCAGTATCCCGCCACCGCGGCCACGAAGAGGATCAGGCCGAGACCGATCGTGGGGCGCCGTCGCCAGCCGTCGTTCATGCCGTGCGCACCATCCTCGCGGCGAAGGCGCCGTCCATGCCGTGGCGCTGCGGCAGGAGCAGCAGGTCGCCAGCCGGGGTGAGCAGGTCGGCCGCAAATCCCGGTGGCGGCTGGCGCTGGAACTGGGGGTGCCGTTCCAGGAAGGCCTCGATCTGCAGTTCGTCCTCTTCAGGCTCGAGCGAACAGGTAGCGTAAGTTAGCACCCCGCCCGGAGCCACTCGATCGGCCGCGGCGTCCAGCAACTGCCGCTGTTCGGCGGCCAGCCGCTCCAGCGCCCCTTCCCGCACGCGGAGCCGCGCATCCGGGTGTCTGGCGAAGGTGCCGGTCCCCAGACACGGGGCGTCCAGCAGATACGCCATGACGGGACGGATCGGCGGGTGCAGCGCGTCCGCCATGATCACGTGTTCGTGCCCCAGCCCGGCGCGGAGGAGGTTTTCGCGGAGTCGCGGGACCCGGCGCCGGCCGAGATCGGCGGCGATCACCCGCGCCGCGTGCCGCGTGAGCCCGAGGGTCTTCCCGCCGGGGGCGGCACAGGCGTCGAAGATCACCGCTCCTTCGCCGAAGGCGCAGAAGCGGACCACCAGCGCCTGGGCCGGGTCCTGCACGAAGAAATCTCCTTCCACATACCCGGGAAGCTGGGTCGGCCGCGTCTCGTCCACGACGAGACCCGCTTCGAAGGGCGCCGGAAAGGAGGCGATTCCCGCGGCGGCAAAGAGCCGGGCCAGGTCGCCCTGCGTCACCCGCGCCGCCTGCACGACCAGCGGCGGGTGACTGTTGTTCCACTCCAGCAGCCCTTCGGTGTCGTCCACGCCGAACCGCGCAATCCATCGCGCCACCAGCCAGGCTGGATGCGACCACGCTTCGGAGAGTCGTGTGACGTCGTCGCGAATCGGGTCGGCGGTGACCTCGCGGCCGACCGCCGCGACCTTGCGCAGAATCGCGTTGACGAAGCCGCGGAGTCGTTCGCCCGCGACTTCCCCCGCGAGATCCACCGAGGTGGCGACCGCCGCGTGCGGGGGGACCCGATCGAGGTGGCGCAGCTGGTAGGCGCCGAGCCGCAGCACTTCGAGGCTGGGGCCGTCAACCGAGTTGAGGCCACGCTTGATGAAGGTCGCAAGCAGGGCGTCGAGTGAGGCGGCCTGGCGGAGCACGCCGGCGGCGAGCTCGTGGGCGAGACGGCGATCGACTTCGGGCAGCGTGCCGAGGCCGCGCGTGAGGGCGGTGTCGAATGGCACGCCGCGCCGCACCGCGGCGAGGATGCCGAGTGCAGCGCGACGAGGAGCGAGGCCGCGGTCGGTCAGTCGAGCATCCCGGTCGTCGGCGACGATGGAATGGCGACTTCACGGCGGGGCATCCGGCCCGAGAGATACGCCGCGCGGCCGGCGTCGACCGCGAGCCGCATCGCGTGCGACATGCCGACCGGATCGGTGGCCTCGGCGAGGGCGGTGTTCATCAGGATGCCATCGACGCCCTGTTCCATGACGAGGCACGCATCGGAGGCCGTGCCGACGCCGGCATCGACGATGATCGGCACCGAGAGCCGCGACTTGATCGTCCGGATGAAATAGGGGTTGAGCAGGCCGAGTCCCGAGCCGATCGGCGAGGCGAGCGGCATCACGGCGACGGCGCCCGCCTCTTCGAGGCGCAACGCGGTGATCAGGTCGTCGTTGGTGTAGGCGAGGACCTTGAAGCCTTCCTTCGCGAGCACCTTGGTGGCCTCGAGCAGTCCGGTGGTGTCGGGCAACAGCGTGGCCTGATCGCCGATCACCTCGAGCTTCACGAAGTCATTGAAGCCGGCCTCGCGTCCGAGGCGCGCGTACCGGATGGCCTCGTCGGCGCTGTAGCAGCCGGCCGTGTTCGACAGGAGGAAGAAGCGCTCGGGGGAGAGGTGATGCAGGATCCCCTCTTCGGCATTGCGATCGAGATTCACGCGACGCACGGCCACGGTGACCACCTCGGCCCCCGACGCGGTGATGGCGTCAATCATCTCCTGATTGGTGCGGTACTTCCCGGTGCCCACCATGAGGCGGGACCGAAAGGTGACGCCGGCAATCTCCAGCATTCAACCACCTCCGACGAAATGAACGATCTCCACCACGTCCCCGTCCGTGAGCGGCGTGCTCGCGAGCGCGGGGCGGCGGATGATGACGCGATTGTGTTCGACCACCACCGCACGCTGGTCCAGCCCGAGTTCCGCGAGGAGTTCCTCGACGGTCCTGGACTTCACGATGTCGCGGCGGTCGCCGTTGATCACCAGCTGCATGCGTACTCCGAGATCAGTATTCGGATGATGGATGATGGATGATGGATGATGCTCAAGTGCATCGACTCATCCCGGTCTGTACGCACCGCCATCCATCATCCATCATCCATCATCCCTGCCACCAGCTCCAACGCCGCCTCATAGCTATCGCCCGCATCCCACACCGCCGCGATTGCTGCCACGCCCCACGCGCCGGCGTCGCGGGCCTCACGGCTCCGTGCGCTGGTGACGCCGCCGATGGCATAGACCGGACAGCCGAGCTGCGCGGTGGCCTCGATCAGTCCGAGGCCGGCGCCGGGTCGGCCGGGGTGCGTCGCACTTTCCCAGATGGTGCCGACGACCAGGGCGTCAAAACCTTCCGCGGCGGCCGCTTCCGCCTCGGCCAGCGAATGGACCGATCGCAGATGAAGGTAGTCCGGTCCGCCGGTGATCCGTCGCAGGTCCGCCAGGGGGATATCGCCGTGCCGGGCGATCACGCCGTGGGCGCCGCTCGCGCGGGCGATGTCGGCCCGGCCCGTGACGAAGACGCTGGCCATTGGTGGCGCGGCGAGGGCGACAAATCGGGCAGCCAGCGCGGTGAGGGCATCGCCCGAGCCGCCGGGCAGTCTCGCGACAAGGGCAACCGTCGGCCCGACGGCCGCGATCGCGGCTGCCCGGATGCCCAGATCATCCCGGGCCGCGATGCGCTCGTCGGCCATGGCCAGGAGGCGCGGGAGCGGCCTCACTGAAATTGCGCGCCCTCTCTCGTCTGGAGGCCAGTGGCCCACGCGGTGGCGGTCATGCGTCGGCGGCCGGCGGCCTGCACGTCGCCGAGGAGGAGCCACCCCTCCCCACAGACGACGGCTGGGCCTTCAGGCAGGAAGTGCAGGGTGCCGGGCAGTGCGTCGGTCGCCGACGTCGGTGGTGTCATCGGGGCGCCGCCGAACAGCTTCACGTCGGCCCCGTGGAAGGTGGTCCAGGCACCGGGCGCCGGATCCATGGCGCGGATCTGATGCGAAACCGCGACGGCGTTCGCCTCCCAATGGAGCCGCGCGGTGGCGCGGTCAATCTTCGGCGCGTGAGTCACGCCGTCTGCAGCTTGCGGCGTCGGCGCGTCGCCGGCCGCGATCTGCGGCAACGCCTCCACCAACGCCTTCGCACCGAGGTCGGCCAGCCGCTCGAAGAGGATGCCGGTCGTGTCGGTGGGGAGGATCGGGGTGCGTCGCTGCAGCCAGACCGCGCCGGTGTCGAGCCCCTGCTCCAGGCGCATGATCGCGACGCCGGTCTCGGTGTCGCCGCTCATGACTGCCCAGTGGATCGGCGCGGCACCGCGCCAGCGCGGCAGCAGCGAGGCATGGACATTGACGAAGCCGAGGGGGAGCAATGCCAGCAGGTCAGGGCGGAGCAGGTGTCCGTAGGCGACCACGACCCCGATGTCGGCGTTGAGGGCGGCAAGCTGCGCGAGGAATTCCTCGCCGCGCGGGCGCTCTGGCTGCAGGACCGGGATGCCCGCCGTGAGGGCGCGGGTCTTGATGGGGGGGCGGATTGGCGGGCCAGGTTGGCGATCGGGGCCGACGTCGCGATAACGATCAGGCTGGGTGACGACCGCCACCACATCATGGCCGGCGGCCATCAGCGCATCGAGGCTCGGGACGGCGAACTGCGGCGTCCCGAAGAAGAGGATCCGCATCAACCCGCCTTTTCCGACTCCTCTTCCGGGCGCGGGGTGCGGGTGAGCTCGCCCCCATTCTCCTTCTTCCAGCGCTTCACGAGCATCTGCCGCTTGAGCGGTGAGAGATGGTCGATGAACAGGATCCCGTCGAGGTGGTCGATCTCATGTTGGATGGCGCGGGCCACCAGACCCGTTGCCTCGAGCCGGAACGGCTCGCCCTTCTCGTTCAACGCTTCGAGGACCACGCTGTCCGGCCGAACGACCTCGGCGTACACCTCGGGGATCGAGAGGCAGCCTTCTTCCTTGCTCTCCTTGCCGGTGGCACTCACGATCCGCGGATTGATCATCGCAAAGGTCTGTCCTTCGGCGTCGATGATCGCCACGCGCTGGGTGCTGCCGACCTGGTTGGCCGCGAGGCCCACGCCACAGGCGATGTTCATCGTCTCGAACATGTCATCGATGAAGGCGCGCAGGGCATCATCCACGACGGCAATCTCGGCCGCGCGCTCGCGCAGGACCGGAGAGCCGAGCAGGTGGATGTCGAGAACGGCCATTACGCCACCGTGCCCGGGGCGGTCTGGTTGCCGACGCGAATCACGCGGGCGCGCTCGATGACCAGCGTCGCGGTGCCGCTCTCAATGGTCAGCAGGGTGTCCTTGACGTCCTTGACCTTGCCCACGATGCCGCCGAACGTGGTGATTTCGTCGCCCTTCTTGATCTGGGCGAGCATTTCGGCCGCCTGCTTCCGGGCCTGGCTCTGCGGACGGAGAATCAGGAAGTAGAAGACCAGTCCGATCAGCGCGAACTGGAGCAGGAGCATGTTGATGCCACCGGTCATGACGTCTCGCCCTTCGCGAAGTACCGCGACCGCCATGCGGCGGCCCAGGAATCAAAGGTGCCGTCCAGGATCCGGGCGCGGGCCGTCTCGGCCAGCCGGATCAGGAAACGGATGTTGTGTATCGACACCAGGCGCTGGCCGAGCTGTTCCTCGGCGACGAAGAGGTGCCGCAGGTACGCCCGCGAGAAGCGGGTACACGCCGCGCAGTCGCACTCTGCATCGAGCGGTCCGGCGTCGAGCCGCAGCGTCGCGCCCCGGACGCTGACCTTGCCGTCGGCAGTCCATGCCGACCCGTGGCGTCCGTTCCGCGTGGCGGCCACGCAGTCGAAGAGGTCCACCCCGCGGGCGATCCCCTCGATCAGGTCGTCGGGAAACCCGACCCCCATAAGATAACGGGGGCGATCCACCGGCAGGTGGGGGTTCAACCCCTCGAGGACCCGGTGCATCGCGGGCTTCGGCTCGCCCACGGAGAGGCCACCGATGGCCACTCCGGTCCACGGACCGCGCTCGAGGATTCCCATGAGCGACGCGTGCCGGAGCTCGGCGTGCGTCCCGCCCTGGACGATCGGCCAGAGGGTCTGTCGGGTCGGATCGTCGGCGGTGAGCTCGCCATGCCGGTGGCGACAGCGGTCGAGCCACCGCAGCGTGCGCTGCATGGCGTCGTGGGCATCGTCGGCACTCGATTGCCCGGGGAGCAGATGATCGAAGGCCATGATCACGTCGGCACCGAGCGCCCACTGGATCTCCATCGACTTCTCCGGCGAGATGAAGCGCTTGGAGCCATCGATGTGCGAGACGAACTCCACGCCCTGCTCGTCGAGCTTGCGCATGGCGCTGAGCGAGAAGACCTGGAAGCCCCCCGAGTCGGTGAGCATCGGCTTCGCCCAGGTCGAGAAGCGATGCAGGCCTCCCAATTCGGCGACGACATCCTCACCCGGTCGAAGGTGCAGGTGATAGGTGTTGCCCAGAATGATCTGCGCGCCTGCGGCCGCCACCTCCTCGGGGTGGAGCCCACGCACGGTCCCGTGGGTTCCGACCGGCATGAAGCAGGGTGTCTGCACGACGCCGTGCGGCAGCGCCAGGGTGCCGGCGCGCGCGGCGCCGTCGGTGCCGTCGAGACGGAATTCGAACACTCAGCCCAGCCCGGCGAGGATGCGCTCGACCTGGCGGCGGTGCCGCAGGTCATGCCCGGCCGCCAGCCGTCGCAGCGTGTCGAACGTTTGCAACCCGCGTTCTGTGTGATGACCGACGCGCGCCAGGTCGTCGGGGCCCGCCTGCTGGTACACCGGAAGATTCCACGACCGCAGCGTGCCGAAGGCGAGCATCGCCTCGGTCGGGTCGGTGTTGGCACCATCGAAGCGCACCATCCAGGCCTCCTGATCGAAGCCGTGCAGCGGCGGCGCATCCTGGGTCAGGACAAGCCGGACGCGCCACCCCTGGGCAATCTCGGTGTCCGCGAGGTGGGCAATCACCTGGGTCAGCGACCAGAGCCCGGGCCCCTCCGGCGTGCGCATGACCTCGATGTCGAGCGAACCGAGCCGCTCGAGCAGCCAGGCCGGGGTCTCGGCGAGGATCTCGATCGGATCCCGGTCGCCGAGGAGCGCCAACGTCTCGGCGACATAGGCCTGCGAGGCGGGCGAGGGAATGATCGGGGCGGTCATCGGGAATCTCCCACGACGCACATGGCGTCGCCGTAGCTGTAGAAGCGATAGCCGGCGGCCACCGCGTGCCGATAGGCGGTCATGGTAGTGGGGTAGCCCGCGAAGGCCGCCACGAGCATCAGCAGCGTCGAGCGCGGAAGGTGGAAATTGGTGATCAATCGATCAACCACCCGGAAGGTGAAGCCCGGCGTGATCATGATCGCCGTGTCGGCCGCACCGGCGATCACGGTGCCATCATCCTTCGCCGCACTCTCGAGGGCACGCACCACGGTGGTCCCGACGGCCCACACCTTGTTCCCGCGTGCGCGACACGACGCGATTGCCTCGGCGGTCGCGACCGGAATCTCGAAATGCTCGCTGTGCATGGTGTGCGCGCTGATGACCTCGGCCTCGACCGGCTTGAACGTCCCGGGGCCGACCTCGAGATCCAGGTCGGTGGTCAGCACGCCCTTGGCGTGGAGCGCCGCCAGGAGCGCCGGGGTGAAGTGCAGCCCGGCGGTCGGCGCGGCGACGCTCCCTTCCTTGGCCGCGTACACCGTCTGGTACCGATCCTCATCGTCGGCGGTGGGGTCGCGACTGATGTAGGGCGGCAGCGGGAGGCGACCGTACTTCGCGATCGCCTCCTCGGCACGCAAGCCGACGAAGCGCACGCGCCGAAAGGCGTCCGGCGTTTCTTCCAGGGTTTCAATCGCGGCGTCGTCGCCGAGGCGAATCTGCTTTCCCGGTCGCATCGCGCTACCGGGCTTCCCCATCGCGATCCAGCTGTCGTCCGGCGCGGGATGGATCAGCAGCACCTCCGCGACCCCGTGCCCCGAGGGGCGCGTGCCGAGGAAGCGCGCGTGGCGGACCTTGGTCGAGTTGAGGACGAGAAGGTCGCCGGGGGGGATCAGGGCGAGCAGATCGGAGAATTGCGCGTCCGCGAGCATCGGGGGCGCAGCATGCTGCGCCCGTACACCGGAGGTTCGAGCCGTGTCCCCGGGCATGGCCGTGATGCTGCCAAGCGCCGCGATGCCCGGAAGTAGGGGCGCAGCATGCTGCGCCCGGAAGTCCGGCGCATGCCCCGATCCGTCCGTCGCGCGCGGCGCCCCGCGATCCACCACCAACATGCGCGACGCCCCCCGCTCGGCGCTCGGGTGCTGGGCGATCTGCGCGTCGGGAAGGTCGAAGGCGAAGTCGGCGGTGCTCCAGCCCTGCTCAGCCATCGAGCAGGGAGGGCTGCGCGTCGCCGGGCCGGGTCGGTGGCGTGAGGCCGAGGCGACGGTAAGCGTGCGCGGTGGCGACGCGACCCCGTGGCGTGCGTTCGAGGAAGCCCTGTTGCAGCAGGTACGGTTCGTACACCTCTTCCACGGTGGCGGTGTCTTCGCCGACGGACGCCGCGATCGTCGCGAGCCCGACCGGGCCACCGCCGAACTTCTCGATGATGGCGGCCAGGATGCGGGCGTCCATGTCGTCGAGGCCGAACTGGTCCACGTTCAAACGCGCGAGGGCGTCGGCCGCGATCTCCGCCGTGATGCGCCCGTCGGCGCGGACTTCGGCGTAGTCGCGCACGCGCCGGAGCAGGCGGTTCGCCACGCGCGGGGTGCCGCGGGACCGGCGCGCAATTTCTGCCGCGCCGGTCGCGTCCATCGTCACGCCCAGCACGGTCGCCGAGCGCGCGACGATGGTGGCCAGGTCTTCGACGGCGTAGAAGTGCAGCCGCTCGACCAGACCGAAGCGTGCGCGCATCGGTGGGGTGAGCAAGCCGAAGCGGGTCGTCGCGCCGACCAGCGTGAACTTCTCGATGCTCATCGGCAGCGTCTGACCGTGCGGGCCATCACTCAGTCGCACGTCGACGTGAAAGTCCTCCATCGCCGGATAGAGAAACTCTTCGAGTTGCGGACGGAGGCGGTGGATCTCGTCGATGAAGAGGATGTCGCCCGGGCCCAGGCCGGTGAGCAGGCCGACGAGATCGCCGGGCTTTTCGAGGACCGGACCCGAGGTCGTGCGACACTGCACGCCCATCTCGCGCGCCATCAGCATCGCGAGCGTCGTCTTGCCGAGGCCCGGCGGGCCGAAAAAGAGGACGTGGTCGAGGGCCTCGCCGCGCTTCCGCGCCGCATCGATGGCGATCTGCAGCGAGGTGCGCACCTGCGGCTGCCCGACGAACTCGTCGAGTCGCGACGGTCGCAGGGCCTGCTCGGCGCTCCCTTCCTCGGGGAGCGCGGCGGGCGTGGTGACCTCGAGGCGATCGCTCATCGACTCAGGCGGCCCGCGCCTGCCAGCGTGTCGGCGTCTCGCCGGGCACGACGGTGTGCTTGAGGCCGCAGTGCATGCAGCGGTCCGTCGTTTCGCGCGTGGCGGGCGGCAGCAACTTGCGATTGGTGACGCCGCAACTGGTGCAGAGCCATTCGGCGGTGATAGCGGGGCGCGAGGTGGACCACATCAGGTCACTTCCGGGTCAGGTCGGTGAGGGCACGGCGCACCAGCGCCGCCGTCTCGAGGGTGCCACTGCTGTCGGCCGCGGCGCGCACGGCGGCGTCCGCTTGCGCCGCCGGGTAGCCCAGCGCCATCAACGCCCGCACCGCATCGGCGGCGGGGGAGGCCACCGGTGCCGCGGCCGGCAGATCGTCCATCCGGTCGCCAAGCTCCAGCACGATGCGCTCGGCTTTCTTGCGGCCGATGCCCGAGACCGAGGCAAGCACGGCGAGGTCCTTGTCGCGGACCGCGCGGACGGTGCGTTCGGCGCCGAGCGTCGAGAGAATCGCCAACGCGAGACGTGCGCCCACGCCGGCGGCGCCCATCAGGCGGCGGAAGACCGCCCGTTCGACGGCGCCATCAAAGCCGAAGAGCATCCAGGCGTCTTCGCGCACGACCAGCTCGGTGAGCAGGCGCACCTCGCTGCCGACGGCCGCGAGACGTTCGAAGGTGCCGAGCGGCACCTCCACGAGATAGCCGACGCCCCCAGCGGTTTCGACCACGATGCCTGCGGGGTCTCGCACGGCCAGCGTCCCGCGCAACGAGGCGATCATCGGGCTCCTCCGGCAAAGCGCGCCCGCGGCGCCAGTCGCATCAAGTGGGTGAGGGCAATCGCGACCCCGTCGGCGGCGTCGGCCGGCTTCGGCGCCTCGACCAGGCGGAGGAGTCTCGTCACCATGGCGGCCACCTGCGGCTTGGTCGCCGCGCCCGTGCCGGTGGTGGCCCGCTTGACTTCGGCAGGAGAAATCTCGGCGACGGCGAGGCCCGCCTGCGCCGCGGCGAGCAAGACGACCCCGCGCGCGTGGCCAAGAATCAGTGCGCTGCGGGCGTTCTTCCCGTGGAAGATCCCTTCCACCGCGAGCGCGTCGGGCTGGTGTCGCGCGATCAATCCGGTCACCGCGTCAAAGATGGTGGTCAGCCGGTCGGGAAGTGCATCGGCGGCCTTGGTCCGCACGACACCACACTCGAGCAGGCGCGTGGTACCCAGACCGCCGGAGACCACACCATAGCCGAGGGTCGCAGTGCCCGGGTCGATGCCGAGCACGGTCAGCGACCGGTCCGAGGTCAGGCCCCGGCCTCCTCGAGGTCCAGTGCGTCGAGATCGAGCGTCGTGAAGACCTTCGACACGTCATCGAGTTCCTCAAGCAACTCGACCAGCTTCAGCACCTTCTGGGCTTCGAGCATCTCGAGCTTGACGAGATTCTTCGGCACCATCGCGAGTTCAGAGGACTCCGCGACGTACTTCTTCGCGGCAAGTGCCTCGGTCACCGCGTGGAAGTCATGCGGGTCGGTGCTGATGACGTAGTACTCGCCGTCGACCTCGAAATCGCTGGCCCCCGCATCGAGGGCATCCTCCATCACCTTCTCTTCGGCACCCGCGGTGATCGGCAGGAAGATCTGGCCCTTCTTCTCGAACATCCACGACACCGAATTGCTGGTGCCGAGGTTGCCGCTGTTGCGGGAGAAGGCGTGGCGGATGTCGGCGACGGTGCGATTGGCGTTGTCGGTCGACCCTTCGATCAGGATCGCGACGCCGCCGGCGCCGTAGCCCTCGTAGGTGACTTCCTCGTACGAGACGCCTTCGAGTTCGCCGGTGCCTTTCTTGACGGCGCGCTCGATGTTGTCGCCGGGCATGTTGGCCGCCTTGGCGTCATCGATCGCCTTGCGCAGGCGGGCGTTGCTGTCCGGGTCGCCACCGCCGGCCTTGGCGGCCACGGTGATTTCGCGGATCAGCTTGGTCCAGGACGAGGCGCGCCGGGAATCGGTGATCGCCTTCTTCCGCTTGATCGTTTTCCATTTGCTGTGTCCAGCCATCGGGCATTCCTCCTGAGCGAACGGGAGAATAGCCGACGGCGCTGCGGGCGGCAACGCGGTGCCCTGCTTGCCCTCGCCCGATGCCGCCGCTAGCGTTACCGGATGCGCACACTTCCCGCCATCGCCCTGCTCTTGACCGTTGCCCAACTGGGCGCCTGTCAGTCCGCCAAGCCCGCCGAGGAGGCCCCCAAGCAGGCCGGCCTTGAGGTGCTCCCGAACCTCCCGTTGCCGCCGGACGGGACCCCGCTGACGACGCAGTCGAGCCCCGAGGCGATGTCGGTGGTGTCGGTGACGGAAATCGGGGTGGATTCGGTGCTGAACTATTACCGGATGATCCTGGGGAAGGAGCCGTTTCGTCTGATCAATGAGACGACGGCCGACAGCATCACGTCGTTCTACGTGGAGCAGGATGGGCCCTCGCTCTGGATCACCGTCCAGCGAAACGGTGCCAAGGGGTCGATGGTCGTGATCGCGGGGGCGGCCGACACGTCCGCGGCGAGCAAGACCAAGGCGGCGGCGGGCAAGGAGCCTCTCCCCGAGGCCCTCCCGACCGGCGGCACGAAGCCCCGTCCCTAGTCCTCGCCGAGGTCCTCGAAGCGGAGCCACCGGGGGGTAAAGAAGAGGTCAATCGTCCCCCCGGCCCCGTGACGGTCCTTGAGCACCCGGACCTCCGCCGCCCCGGCGATCCCCAGGTCCGCGTCGTACAACTCCTCCCGATACAACCCCAGGATCACGTCGGCGTGCTGCCGCAACGCGCCGGCGGCGGTGAAGTCGCTGGTCACGGGCCGGCGGTCGGCTCGAGATGCCGGGGAGTCACTGCTGTGCACCACCAGCAGGATGGCGGCATCGCGACCGATGGCGAGCCGCTTCAACGCGGCGACGCGGAGTGCGGCGGCATCGCTCGGCGCCCGTCCGTCGACGTCCAGTCCCTCCAGGCAGTCCACCACCAGCAGGTCCCATTCGTCGGCGGCCGTCCGGAGGTCGACCGGCCAGCCCTCGACCGGCTGTGATTGGAACGCGATCGGCAGCTCGCGCAGCCGCAAGGCCACGGTGGCGATCTCCGCCCGACGGTCGTCGTGGAGGGCGTCGCCGGCAAGCTCGTCGAGCGTCGCCTTGGCCGAGAGCGCCAGCGCCCGTTCCGCAAGGCGGGTGGCGCTCATCTCCGTGCTGAGCACGGCAACCGTGTGACCGGTGGTCGCGGCCCGCACGGCGATCCCCAGGGCCAGCGCGCTGCAGCCACTCCCGGAGTCGCCGCCGAGGACGATGAGGTCTTCGCGCCGCACGCCGCCGCCAAGGAGTTGGTCGAGGGCGGGGAAGCCGGTCGGAATGCGGCGGCTCATCGGCCTGCCACTTCGTGAAGGATGGCGCGCAACCGCGCAAAGTGCTGCTCCGCGTCGTGATTCCTCACGATGATCTCGCGGGCACTGCTCCCCATCGCGGCACGGTCCGCAGGGGACAGCGCAAGGAATCGCTCGAGGCCTTCGACCAGCGCCGGAACGGAGTCGGTGGCGGCGATGCGGATGCCGTTGACGCCATCCGCGATCACGTCGGGGACGAGCCCGACCGGCGTGGCGAGGACCGGGGTGCCGCACGCCATCGCCTCGAGCATCGTGTAGGGCCCGCCCTCGAACCGCGAGGCCACGAGCAGGGCGTCGAGCCGGCGATACAGCGCCGGCAGATCGGCATCGGCCGGCGGCTCGATGAGCTCGACCAGGGAGGCGGCCCCTGATTCGGCCAGCAGTCGCTCGATCGCAGGCCGGTGCTTCGCCCCGATCGGGAACAGCCAGACCACCCTCGGCCCGCCGCGGCGTGCGAGTTCGGCGATGGCGTCGAAGGCGAGGTCCAGCCCCTTCATGAAAATGTCCGGCCGCCCCACCAAGCCGATCGTGATGGGTCCGCCCGGCGCACGCTCCTCGCGGCCAGACGCGGTGAAGCGCTTCAGGTCGATGCCGAGGGGCACGACCTCGTCCACCGAGCCACCGTAGAACTGCTGCTGCTTGGCCTGCGTGGACGAACTGTTGGTCACGACCCGGCTCGCGAGGTGGTGGCGCCAGCCATTCAGCCAGCGCGGAACCCGCTGATAGAGGCCGGCGGACGGGCGCCAACCGTTCCATCCGAGCCGGTGTGCTGCCGTGGGTGGGGCGTCGTGCTCGAAGACGACCAAGGGTGCCGCGAGACGCAGGGCGACGTCTGCGCGGAACCCGCCTTCCGTCGGGGCGCCCTTGCCATGGAAGACCACCTGGGGGCGTCCGGCGCGAACCGCGGCAACCATCTGCTGCCGCTGCACGCCCGAATCCCCCCGGATCGGGCCGACCACCTCGACTCGCGGGTCCTTCGGCAGGACGAGCACGCCGGTGGGGTTGTCCAGCTCATCCGGGGCCATCACGACCCGAACCTGATCGCCACCGGCGGCCAGGAAGTCGGCCAGCGCCGCGGTGTGCACACCGGTGCCCCCGAACATGTTCTCGGTCGCGATGGTAATCCGGATTGGACGCTCGGTCACTCGGCGGCTCTCGTTACTCGGGACGCTGGGAGCAGGAGCAACGCCTGTGCCACCGCCTCGGCGGCCTCGGCCCCGAGGGCGTCGCGGGCCGGGGCGACCAATTGGGCCAATGCCACTCGGGCGGCCGCGGGGGTGGCGTCCTCGAGGTGGCCGAGCGCCGCCGTGAGCCCTCGAGCCAACGGACGCGGCACGGTCAGGGGGGCCAACCGCTGCGCCAGCAGGACCACCCGGCGTCTGGCGCCCTTGTCTGGGGCGGCGCCGCTGAGGCCGAGGTCGACTGCCACGCGGGCCGTCAACCAGAGCGCGAAGGCTCCCTCTCGCTTTGGTCCACGCTCGAGGCGCTGCTGCAGATCGAGAAGCGCCAGGAGCGGGGGCGTCCATTCGCTCATTTCGGGAGCGCGACCACGGCTTGGGCCACCGCCTCGGGGAGGATATCCACGAGGCAGCGATGGTGCCCAAGTGGGCAGACCGGTCCGCCGTGCGGGGTGCACGGTCGGCAGGGGAGGTTACGCTGGAGGACCGTTGCCCTGGCCCGGTACGGGAAAAAGCCGAATGCCTCGACGCCAGGGCCGTAGAGCGCCACGGCCGGAGTTCCCACCGCGGTCGCGAGGTGGGTGACCCCGGTGTCTCCGCCGACCATCGCGCGCGACTGCTTCAGCAGGGCGGCGGTGCCCGAGAGCGAGAAGCGACCGGCGGCACTCACCGCGCCCGGGCCGCCCGCCTCGGCGATCGCGGCGGCCGCCTCGCGGTCACCCGGACCGCCCAGCACCACCAGATCACAGGTCGCCCGGAGGCGCCGCGCCAGCGCCTCCCAGTGTTCGAGGGGCCACCGCTTGGTCGCGTGCGCCGCGCCCGGCGCCAACGCGATCATGGTCCGCTCCCGGCCCACGCCGTTCGCGGTCAGGAATTCCGCGGCCTCCCGCTGCGCCTCCGCCGTGACGAAGAACTCGGCTGGCCCCCCGTCGGGAACCACGTCCAGCCCGGCCGCCGCCTCGAAGTAGCGCTCGGCGACCGGGCCAAGGAGACCGCCTCGGGCACCGCCGGTGCGTATCAGCAGGGTCCGGCGCACCCGATGTTTCGAATAGCCGCTCCAGCGGCCGCCGACCAGCTGTCGCAAGGCCAGCGTCCGCAGCGAGCCATGCAGGTCGAGCCGGTGGGTCCACTCCGTCTGGCGCAGGGTCGCGGCCAGGGCGCCAAGGGGCGAACCGCGCTTCCAGGTGATCAACTCGTTCAGTCGCGGGTTGTGGCGCAGCGTCTCCGCCATGTCCTCGCGGACCACCATGCTGATCTGCGCGGTCGGATGCCGGGTCCGCAACGCCCGGATCAGCGGGGTCGTCAGCAGCAGATCGCCGATCGACGAGAAGCGCACCAGGAGGATCCGGGGGGCAGGCATGGGGGAATGGTAATAGTTTTCAGCATGCCTCGACCCCGCACCATCCTTTGGATTGACGATGAGATCGAGACGCTCGACTCGCAGGTGTTGTTCCTCGAGCAACAGGGCTTCACCGTCGAGCGGGCCGCCAACGGCGACGATGCGCTCGCCCTGCTTCGTCGGCAGCCCTATGGCGTGATTCTGCTTGACGAGCAGATGCCGGGCCTTCGCGGACTTGAGTTGGTGCCGCTTCTCCGGGCCATCGACGGTTCCATTCCGGTGGTGATGGTGACCAAGTCGGAGGAACCGGAGACCCTGCGCGACGCGATTGGTGCCGAAATCGCCGACTATCTCATCAAGCCGGTCTCGCCGCGTCAGGTGTTGTCGGTGATCACGCGTCTGCTCGAGGGCGATCGCATTCGGCAGCAGCGATTGTCCCGCGACTTCGTGACGCGCTTTCGCGAGCTGGAGGGTCGTCGCGGCGAGCACCTGGCCTGGCGTGAGTGGGTCGAGTTCGTCGCCGAACTCGCGGAATGGGAAGTCAAGCTCGGGCAGGCGGACGAGCCTGGCCTGCAGGAGGCGTTGCGCAATCTGCAGGAGAGCGTGCGGATGGACTTCGCGCGGTTCATCGAGACCAACTACCCGGGGTGGCTCGCCAAGCGCGGGACCGACCGGCCGCCACTCTCGGTCGATGTCGTCTCCGAGTTCCTCCGCCCGACGCTCGAGGTGCATGGGCGGGTGATGCTGGTGGTGGTCGACTGTCTTCGCCTGGACCAGTGGGCGATGATCCGTCCGATCGTCGAACGGTATTTCGACGTCGAAGTCGATCACTATTTCTCGATTGTCCCGACCGCCACGCCCTACAGCCGCAACGCCATCTTCTCGGGGCTCTATCCCTCGGAGTTCTTCGCGCGGCATCCGGCCTGGTGGGACGAGCGCGAGGAAACGTCGCTCAATGCCCACGAGTCGGAACTGCTGGTGGAGCAATTGCGGGAGCTCATGGGCCGCGACGTGCCGGTGCACTACGAGAAGATCTTCTCGACGCCCGACGGCGAGGCGATGCTGCGCCGCCTTTCGGGGCACCTCGCTCGCGACGGGGTGACGGCGCTGGTCTTCAACTTCATCGACCAGCTGACGCACGGCCGCACCGAAAACGAGGCGCTCTTCGAGGTGGCGCGCGACACCACCGCGCTCCGTGCCCTGACCCGCACCTGGTTCGAGCGCTCCCCGCTGGTCGAGGCACTGAAGGAGGCGGAACGCCGCGGCGTGCCGGTGATCCTGACGACCGACCACGGCTCGATCCACTGCCACACCCCGGCCACCGTCTTCGCCCGGCGCGATGCCTCGGCGAACCTCCGCTTCAAGTTCGGCGAGGACATTCGCGTGGAAGATCCGTCGGCGGCCATTCTGGTTGAGGACCTGGCGGCGTGGGGCATTCCCGAACGGCAGATCGGAGCGCGCCTGCTCCTCGCCACGGGTGATCGCTTCTTCGTCTATCCCACCAAGCTCCGTGAGTATCAGGCGCGGTATCGCGGCGCCTTCCTGCATGGTGGCGTCTCCCCCGAGGAAGTGATTCTCCCGGTGGCGTTGCTGTTGCCGAGGCGCACCTGAGTCGACGGGGCGTGCGGTCCCGCCTCTTCGGGCTGCTCCGGCCGTATCGGGGCACGCTCGCCGTCGCCTTCGGCGCGGCCCTGCTCGGCGCACTGCTCGACGCCACCGCGTTGGTGGTGTTGCAGCCGCTCTTCGGCGCCCTCTTCCCGAGCAGCACCGAAGCGCTCCCGGGCCGCAACGTGGACCTCCAGGTCTGGCTCACGCGCCTGCTCGCCCCAGTGGTCGACGGGCAGCCCGCCTCGGTGGTCACGGCGCGGCTGGTCGCCATCTTCATCGGCGCCCTCGCCCTCAAGAACTTCTTCAACTACGTCTCGGCCTATCTCTCGGTGCAGGTGCAGGAAGGAATGGTGCGCAACCTGCGCACGCGTCTCTTCGGTCACCTGCTGCGCCTCGACCTCGGGGTCTTCCAGCGGACCCGCGGTGGCCAGCTCACCACCGGGCTGATCAATGACGCCGATCAGGTGAAGCTTCTGGTCGTCGCGGTCCTCGCCGCGTTCTTCCAGAACCTGGTCAACATCCTCGCCATGCTCGGCCTCATGCTGGGCACCTCGGTGCGGCTGACGCTTATGGTGCTGGTTCTGGCGCCGATCCTCGTCATCGGTGTGCAGTTGCTCCTCGGTTCACTCAAGCGGCACGCTCGCACGTTCGCGCATGAGCGCGGCGAACTCACCGCCACGATCAGCGAGCGACTCGGCGCGATGAAGCTGATCCGCGCATTCGCCGCGGAGTCGAGCGAGGCGGAGAACTTCGCGCGGCAGGCCGACCGGTATCGCAAGGGCGCCGTGCGCACGCAGCGGTTTGCGCTGCTCACCTCGCCGGTCGGGGAGGTGTTCGGCGGCGCGGTGGTGCTGCTGATCCTCTGGGCCGCGTCGAATCCTGAAATTTCAGGCGTGCAGCTGGCCTCGGAGCACGTGGTCCTCTTCCTGGTCGCGGCGCTCCGCGTGCTCTCGCCGATCAAGGCGATCACCAATGTTCCCGCGCAGCTGGCCACCGCGGAGGCCAGCGCCGAGCGGGTCTTCGCGATCCTCGATCTCCCCGCCAGCGAGCAGGACCCGCCCGACAGCGTCCCGGCGGCCTTCACGACCGACCTGATCTTCGACGGTGTCACCTTCGGCTACGATCCCGCGCAGCCGGTGCTGCAGGATGTCTCGCTCCGTGTCGCCAAGGGCGAGGTCGTCGCGCTGGTGGGGCCGAGCGGCGCGGGAAAGACCACCTTGCTCGAACTGGTGCCACGCTTCCATGATCCCCAGCAGGGCGAATTGCGGCTCGACGGCGTGCCGCTGCCGCGCCTCCAGCGCGCCTCGCTCCGGGCCCTGATCGCGGTGGTGAGCCAGGACACGGTGTTGCTGCACGACACGGTTCGCGCCAACATTGCGTACGGCCAGCCGGGGGCAACGGACCAGGAAGTCGAGGCCGCTGCCCGCGCGGCCAATGCCCACGAGTTCATTGCGGGGCTGCCCGACCGATACCAGACGGTGCTGGGTGAGCGCGGGACGCGCCTCTCCGGTGGGCAGCGGCAGCGGATCGCGATCGCGCGGGCGCTGCTCCGCGACGCCCCGATCCTGATTCTCGACGAAGCCACCTCGGCGCTCGATACCGAGTCGGAGCGGCTGGTGCAGGAGGCGATCGAGCGGTTGATGGGAGGGCGCACCGTGCTGGTGATTGCGCACCGCCTGGCCACTGTGCGCGGTGCCGACCGGATCGTCGTCCTCGATGGCGGCCGGGTGGTCGAATCGGGAACCCATGCCGAGCTCTTCGCGCAGTCCGGGCTCTATCGCCGGTTGCATGACCTTCAGTTCTCCGTGGCCGAGGTGACATCGTGAGCAACGAGCGCAGCATCCTGCTGCTCGCCGATTTCGATGACGGTCCCAATGCCCACGCGGCCCAGCGCCGTCGCGCACTTGAGCGCCTCGGGTTGCGCGTCACCACCTTCGATCTCTCGGCCAAGCCGTCGATCTTCGAACGGATGCGCGTGGGTGACCTGCCGCGCCGGCTCGAACGCGCGCTGGACGACTCGGCCCCCGACCTGGTGCTCGCCTTCGGCTCGCCGCTCCTCGACGAGCCGTTGGTTGATCGCCTCCGTGGTCGGAGTCGTGCGCGCTGGGTCACCTGGATGCCGGACGACCTGCGCACCGCCTGGGAAGCCTCGGTGCTCGCCCGGCCGTACGACCAGATCTATGCCGTCGGGACCGACGTCGCGGCCGAAGTGGCCGATCGGCTCGGGCGGACCGTCGACGTGCTCTCGGTTGCCGCGGACCCGTCGGTGTACCGCCCGATCCGCACCAAGGACCAGTACCGTGCCAACGTGGTCTTTGCGGGAGCCGCGACGCCGCGGCGCGAGCGGCTCCTCGGCGAGCTGGTGGAGTTCGGCCTGGCGGTATGGGGGCCGGGGTGGCGGCAGACCTCGCTACGCGACTATTGCCGCGGCGAGGCCACCAGCACCGACGAATACGTGCGTGCCTACGCGGGCGCCACCGTCGCCATCAACATCCACCACGTGGCAGTCGAGGGCGACCCGCGCGAGGCGGCCTGCAACCAGCGGCTCTTCGAGTTGGCGGCGATGGGCGCGGCGCAGGTGGTCGACGAACGCGGCGACCTCGCACGCTCCTTCGAGGCAGGCGAGGAAGTGCTGGCGTTCCGCGACGCCGCCGAATTGCGCAGTTACGTGCGTGAGCTGATCGAGAATCCGTCCGAAGCGGAGCGGCTCGGCCAGGCCGCTCGCGCCCGGCTGCTGCGGGACCACACCTACATGCATCGGATGCGCCGACTGCTGCTCGATCAACCCCGCCCGATGCTGGCCGAATAGATCGCTTCGTAGCGCGCGGCCATGGTGCGGTAGGTGAAGTGATCGAGGACATGTTGGCGAATCGCCGCCGGATCGAGCGCGTCGAGCGTTGGTCGGAGCGCGGCCAGTTCATCCACGCTGCTGCCCATCGCACCGCTCTCCGGAGAGATGACCTCGGGCAACGCGCCGCGACGAGTGCCGAGCACCGGGGTCCCGCTCACCATCGCCTCGATCGTCGTGAGCCCGAACGGCTCATCCCACTGTGCCGGCACCCAGAGGCACGCCGATTCCGCCAGCAGCTGCATCTTCTCCTCGCCACCAACCTGGCCGACGAAGCGTAGGCCGGGCCGGATTGAAGGGCGCCACCCGCCCGCCACGACCAGCGGCCTCCCGGCCAGGCGTGCGCCGCGCACGGCCCAGTCCCATCCCTTCACGGTGTGGAGCCGACCGAGAAAGAGGTCACGCGGCAGCTTCGTCGCGCTGAAGCGGTACTCATCGGGGTCGAGGCCGTTGTGCACCCACAGCTGCAGGCCGTGGCGGGCGGCGTGATCCGCCGAGAGTCCGATGGTGTTCGGCGTGAACACCCGCCCCGGCGCGCCGTTGCCATGGAAGGTCCAGACAAAGGGCACCCCTTCGGGTGGGCGCCGCAGCGGCGAGTGGGCGTGGACGATGTCGGTCCCCGGGGGCAGGAGCGGCGTGAGATCCGGCCCGCCGTCCTGCAGGGCGAGCTTGTTGGGGATCGGGATCACCGTCGCCATGGGCAGCTTGGTGCCCGGCAGGGCGATGACGGTGACGCGGTGGCCCCGCTCCGCCAACCCGCGCGCGAGCCAGACGACCACCCGCTCCGTGCCGCCGTATTCTCGGACGGGGAGTCGGGCGGGGCAGTAGAGCACGATGTTCATGGTGCTTGCCATACGACTCCGAAGTGGGGAACTTGGGGCTTGTGGCTATCAGAATCGCGGGCTTCACGATCGTCCGGAATGCGACCCTTCTCGATTTCCCGCTCGAGGCGAGCATCCGTTCGCTGCTCCCGGTCGTAGACGAATTTGTCGTCAACGTCGGCACGTCGGATGACGACACCCTCGATCGCGTCCGGGCCATCGACAGTCCGAAGATCCGCATCCTCGAGACGACGTGGGATCGCTCCCGCGGTCACGCCATGCTGGCCGACGAGACCGAGCGTGCCAAACAGGCGTGCGATGCCGCCTGGGGACTGTACGTCCAGGCCGACGAGGTCTTCACCGAAGCCGGCGCCGAGCGCCTGGTCCAGTCGGTGCGCCGGCGCCACGCCGACCCGCGCATCGAAGGGCTCCTCGTGGACTACCGCCATTTCTATGGCGGCTTCGACCTGATTGCCACCAACCGGTCGTGGTACCGCCGCGAATGCCGCGCCGTCCGCCTCGATCCCTCGCTCGCCATCCACTCGTTTCGTGACGCGCAGGGCTTTCGTGTCGGCCCGGATAATCGCCGCATCCGCTGCGCCCGCAGCGGCGCCGTGGTCCACCACTACGGCTGGGCCAGGCCGGCGTGGGCACTCGCCGCCAAGCGGCAGCAGGACCGCGCCATCTACGAATGGCGGCAGGGGCAGGATCCCGATCGGCCGCTGCTGCCGTGGATACCCGGCATCACACCGTTTCGTGGTACCCATCCCGCCGTCGTGGCCGAGTGGATCGCCCAGCGCCGCACCGACGATCAGCTGATTGCCCCGCGGCGGTGGGAGGGCCACCATCTCGGATTGACGGCGTCGCTGCTGATCGAGCGTGCCACGGGCTGGCGACCATTCGAGTACCGCAACTATGTGACGATCGGCGGGGCGAACGGCATTTCCTGATCGGTCAGCAGCAGGCGCAACCGGGCATCGTAGGTATGATGCGCCAAGGCATGCAGTCGTCCACGCACCGCCATCGCCGCCCGCTCCTCCGGCTGCGCCACCAACTCCCGCACTTCGGCGACGCACTCCTCCGTGCTCCGATACCAGCGACAATGCACGCCGTGCTCGGCCATCGTCTCGATGCCGTTGACCCAGGGCCCGACGTACGCGCCGCCACACCCGAAGATCTTCCACATCCGATCCGACGCCGAGGCGTACTCGGTGTCCTGCGCCGGCACGGCGTTCGCGCCGAGGGACACCGCCGACGCGCCAACCACCTCGGCGAATCGGCTTCCCACCACCGGCCCGCCTTCAATCCGGAGCGCGGCGGGTGCGCCGTCCCAATGTGCCCCCCAGATGCGCAGGTCACACGCCGCCGCGACCGCCACCAGCATCGGCCACCGATGCGGGTACTGTCCCGATCCGATGAAGCTGGCATCACAGCGGTCTTCGGGACGGAGCACCGCTGGGGGCTGCTCCAGGTCGGGGTCGAGGGCCTGCGGCAACCACCGCATCGTGGGCACGCCCCGCGCATGCCAGAGGCCGCGCTGATTGGCGTAGGTGGTGTACATCACGTCGCACAGTTGCCCCAGTTCGAGGACGCCTTCGTGCGAGATGGCGTCGAAGAACCAGAAGGCGGAACGGCGGCCGCGCAGCAGACGCGCCAGTCGAGGGAGACCGATGCGCCACGCGTGGCGGGTGCACAGGATGAAGTCGGGGGCGAAGCGCTCGATGGCGCGCTCGAGCAGCGGGCCGGCCAGCGGGCCGAGGCGGCGATGGGTGCGCAGCGCGTCGAAGCACTTTGCGTCGAGGCCGAGCCGCCGCGCGGCTCGCGCGATCGCATCCTCGGAACGGTGCGGCGCATGCGCGCCGACAATCGCGAGGCGCCTGAAGCGCAGGTCGGGGAGGAGCGGGTCGAGCATCGGCAGCAAAGATAGCCGCCGGGCGGGAGTGCCCACCCCCGCCACGAGGGCGAAGGTGGGCGGGGAGGGCCTAGAAGCGCAGGGCGACCACCGCGGAGATCGTCTTCGTCTTGATGTCGGCAGGGAGCGCGAGCGAGCCGGCGCTGGCCTCGTAGATGTTGCTCAGGCCGAGGTCGGCCCGCACGCCGATCGAGAGCTTGCCGAATTCGAGCCCGGCCTCGCCGATGCCGCTGAACTCGGTCTTCTTGAGTTCAATCCAGCCCTCGTCGGTCGAGAGGTCATCGCAGTTGGTGGAGAAGGAGATTCCGTCCGACGACCCCGACAGGCGGCAACCGACCTTCACCCCGATCGAGGGGCCAGCGCCGATGTAGAAGCGGCCCTTCGAGCCGACGGGCATGCCGATGCGCACGACCAGCGGCACCTGCAGGTAGTCGAAGGTGTTCTTCGGCGTCACGCCATCGATCGGATCGCCCTTGAAGCCCTTCCGGGCAAAGACGAGACCCGGCTGCAGGGCGAAGCCGCCCGCGTTGACGTTGAGGAAGCCACCGACGAGGAAGGTGCCGGTGTTCTTGGCATCGGTGACCAGGTCACCGGAGACGTTCGAAAAGGAGCCGCCGGCCATCACGCCGAGACCGATCTGGGCATGGGCGGAGGCAGGGACGGCCAGCAGGGCCGTGGCGGCGAGCAAGGAGGTCAGATGACGACGCATCAGGGGGAGCTCCGGTTGAATTGATCGGCCAGACAGCCATTCTGCCCGGCGAACTCCGTCTGACGATGGAGTCCGGGGTTTGGTTTCAGGGTGCAACGAGCGCTTCGGCGCTATCTTTCCTGATCCCCAACCCGCCGGCCTGTGCGACGTCCCTCCGCGACTCACGATCTCTTGCTGGCCTATGACTTCCCGCCACTCGGCGGGGGGATCGCCCGCTGGATGGACGAATTGGCCCGGGGCTATCCGGCCGGCGCGCTGACCGTGTCGACTGGCGTTGTCGACGGCTCCGACCCGATCGACGCGGCGCTGCCCAATCCGGTCGACCGCGTCGGGGTGCCGGTGCACCGGTTGCGCACGGCACCGGGGTTGATGCGCTGGGCGCACCGCGTTGCCCGGCTCGGCCGTGCACCCGGGGCGCGTTTCGCCTGGGTCGGCAACATTCGTCCGGCCGCGTTTCCGGCCCGGTGGGCCTGGGAGCGCACCGGGCTTCCGTACGGCATCCTCGTCTACGGCGGCGACCTGCTGTCGCTTGGGCCGAAGCTGGCGCGCTCTCGTCTCAAGCGGCAGCTCTACCGCCCGATCCTCGCGCAGGCCTCCGTCTTCGTGGCGATTTCGCATTGGACCGCCGCGTTGTGCCGCACGCTGCTGGAGAGCCTCGACCTGCCGACCGAGGGGCGGATTCGCGTCCTCCCGCTCGGCACCGATCCGACACGCTGGCGCCCGGATCCGGAGGCGGGGCGCGCCTTCCGCGCACGCCGCGGCCTTCCCGAGGGGCGCTGGCTCGTCACCGTCGCGCGGCTGGTGCCGCACAAGGGGATCGACACCGCGATCGAGTTGCTCGCTCGCCTCGCGCCGACCCATCCTGACCTGCACTATCTGGTGGTCGGCCGTGGCGGGTATGAGGCGACACTCCGCAGATTCGCCGAGACCCTCGGCGTGGCCGACCGCTTCCACCTCTGCACCGACGTTGACGATGCCGAGCTGCCGGCGGCCTATGCGGCGGGCGAGATCTATCTCGGCCTCTCGCGTCAGGAGGGCCTCGACGTCGAGGGCTTCGGACTCTCGCTGCTTGAGGCATCGGCCACCGAACTCCCCGTCATCGCCGGGCGGAGTGGCGGGATTGCCGATGCGGTGGCCGAGGGGGAGAGTGGCGTGCTGGTCGATCCGCTCGACCCGGACCAGGCGACCGACATGGTCGCGCATCTGCTCGGTGACCGAGCCCTCGCGGCGAAGCTTGGGCAGGCGGGGCGGGCTCGGGTGATTCGGGGCTTCACCTGGCCGCGAGTGATCGGCGACATGCGCGCCATGTCTGCGGAGTACGGGCGCCGATGAGCGCACAGCCGACCAGGGACCTCCTGCTCGATCGCTGGCGACGCGATCCCTTGTTCAAGCTCGGCGTCCTCCTCGTGGCCGCGGTGCTGGTGGCTGCGGCGGCGGCGCCGTGGCTCGCCCCGCATGATCCACTCCTCGGCGATCTCGCCAACGACTCGCTCGCACCGCCGGGGGGGAAGTTCCTCTTCGGTGCCGATGCGCAGGGGCGGGACGTGCTCTCGCGGGTGCTCTACGGCGCGCGCATCTCGCTGATGGTCGGCTTGATTTCGCAGGCCGTGGCGGTGGCGCTCGGCCTGACGCTCGGGTTGCTCGCGGGATACTATCGTCGCTGGGTCGACCTGCTCATCATGCGACTCGCCGACATCACGCTGGCGTTTCCGTCGCTGCTGCTGTTGATCGCGGTGGCCGCCGCGGTGAAGCCGTCGCTGCCGGTGATCTTCCTGGTGGTTGGCGCGGTGGGGTGGGCCGGGATGGCGCGGCTGGTCCGCGGGCAGGTGCTGCTGCTGGCTCGGAGCGACTACGTGCTCGCCGCAAAGGCCCTCGGCGCCGGCGATCGTTGGATCCTCTGGAAGCATCTGGCGCCCAATGTGCGCGCCCCGGTCATCATCTCGGCGACGCTCGGCATCGCCGGCGCGATCATGGCAGAGGCCGCGCTGTCGTTCGTCGGGCTCGGGGCGCAGCCGCCAACACCCAGCTGGGGTGCGATGGTCTCCGAGGGGCGTGACCTGATCCGCGTGGCCCCGTGGGTGTCGGTGGTGCCGGGGTTGGCGGTTGGGGTGGCGGTGCTGGGATTCAATCTGGTGGGCGATGGCTTGCGCGAGGCGCTGGATCCGACGATGCGGAGGGGGCGGTGAATCGATTCGATGAGTTGCGGCACGCGGAATTCGCAGCGCTGGATGGCCAGGGGATCTATCTCAACAGCGCCTCGGTCGGGCCCATGCCCTCCCGCAGCGTGGCGGTGCTGGCCGCGTGCAACCGCGATCGCGCCCGACCCGGACTTTGGCCCGTGGATCGACTGAACACCATCCTCTCGGAATCGCGGTGGCTCTCGGCGCGACTCATCAACGCGGCAGAGGACGAGATCGCGCTGATGCCAAACACCACCACCGGCCTGAACGTGGCGGCGCGCGCCCTGCCACTCGGCCCCGGCGACGTGGTGCTCACGTTCGATGGAGAATTTCCGTCGAACATCTATCCCTGGCTGGCCCGTGGTGGCGAGGGGATCGTGCTGGAGCGGATCCCGCGGACGGTCGAGGGATGGCCGGACGAGGCGCGGCTGCACGAGCGGCTCGCCGACCCGGCGGTGAAGGCGGTGGCGGTGTCGCTCACCCAATTCAGCAATGGCTATACGCTCGACCTCGATGCGCTCTCGCGGGCCACGCGCGCGCTGGGCAAGTGGCTCGTCGTGGATGCGATCCAGGCGGTCGGGCACGTGCCGATCGATGTGCAGGCGACCCCGGTGGATTTCCTGGCGTGCGGGGCGCAGAAGTGGCTGCTCTCACCATGGGGCACTGGATTTCTCTACGTGCGCCGTGAACTGATCGGCACCATCGCCCCGACCTTCGCCGGGTGGGCGGCGTTCAAGGGGACGGACGATTACACGCAGCTGACCGCCTACAACCCCGAGCCGTGGCCCGATGCACGTCGATTCGAGCTTATCACGCTGCCGGTGCAGGACTTCGCGGCGATGAATGCCTCCGTCGGGTTGCTGCTGGAGGTCGGGGTCGACGCCATCGCGGCGCATCTCCGCGCGCTGCACGCTCCGATCATCGCGTGGGCGGAGGCGAATGGCGCAACGATCACCTCCGCACCCGGAGTCCGTGGGTGCGGAATTCTCTGCCTGCGACCCCGTGGCGACGTCCCTGCCGCCTATCAGCGGCTGCAGGGTCACGGGGTGATGTGCTCGTTACGCGAGGGATCGATCCGGTTGAGCCCGCACCTGTTCACGCTGGCGCAGGAAACCGCGGCCGTGGGCGAGTACCTGAAATAGGGACGCGCCCGGCTCGTCGGGTACGGCGCGCGGTCTAGTGTGCCAGCTTGTTGTAGATCGTGCCGACCACTCGACCAATGGCGTAGCCCACGACGAACGCGTAGATGAAACCGAGGAAGGCCCCGCCCCAGGAAACACGGTAGCCGGGGAAATAGACGGAGAGCAGGGAGAGGTGTTCCCCGACATTCACGCCGCCCTTCAGTACCAGCACCACGGTGGCGAGGAAGAGTCCGACGCCGAGCATCATGCCGAAGGAGGTGCCCCAAGCCTGGGCGTTCAGCTTGAGGATCGCACGACGGACATCGCGTGCTTCATCCGGGGTCAACGTAGGCATCGCGGGAGTCTCCAAAGTGGCCGGGCGGTCAGATGTGATCCATGAAGTCGCGGGTCTGAGCAAGTTCGGCTCGGGCAGTCAGCACCACGAGCTTGAAGGCCATCAACGCGTTGCGCAGGAAGGCGAAAAACCACCCCATCACGAAGCCGGTGAAACCGGCCCAGGCGGCACCGAGGACGGCGCCGCTCCAGGAAAAGTCATAGCCGTAAAAATAATTCGCGAGCAACTCCAGCTGCAGCTCGGGGGGACGCCCACGCAGCAGCGGGATGGCCGTCAGCAGGAAGCAGCAGCTGGCGGCGGTGAGCCCGACCGCCGCACCCATGGCGGATTTGTGCGCCGGCGCAAACGCCAGCGCGATCGGGTCGTCGGGATAGGCCGAGTGCGAGCTCATCGCAAGACTCCGGAGTGTCGAGATTCGGCGGCTGGCGCACCGTCCCATCGGAGGATGGCGGGGGTGGCGACAGCCTGAACGGCATGGACGCGTGGGAAGCTACACCCGTGGCCGAGGCCGTTGTACGTCTTCCGCTGCAAGTCAGCACCGATCATCGCGCGATGCGCCCCTCGGCGCCGGCTGCGGCACCGCGGGTCTCTGGTGCGACGCGTCCGCCGGCGGTCGCCCGCGGCGTCACGGCGTAGGTCACGATGCCGACGGCCGCCGCCAAGGCGTTGCTTGCGTAGTACGCGACGTGGAGCGGAATGACCCGGAGCGCGAATCCGACCCCACGCTCCGCGGCAAACCACCGGTACGTCTCGATGTTGGCAACTGCCAGCAGCAGCCACAGTGCCAGGCTGGCCACCGCGATGGTGGGCGACCGGAGGAGCAGACCTGCGGTGAGGGTCGCGATGGCCAACCCCGCCAGCCCGACGCGGAGTTGCTCGGCGCGCCCGGTGTTGAGCGTGGGGGCGGTGCGGCCGCGCCGCTCCAGCAACAGCCGCATCCACGGCAGTCCCCGGTCCCGGAAGTCGGTGCGCACCATAGGCCAGAGCCGCCACCGTTTCAGGTGGGTCCCCTGAATCGAGGGGTCCAGGCGGATTCGCCAGCCACGATCACGCAACCGGTAGCCGAGTTCGATGTCCTCGATCTGCGGGCGCGGGAAGCGCGCGGTGTCAAAGCCATCGACGGCCTCGAAGGCATCGCGGCGAATGGCACCACAGCCAGCCCAGAAGGTCTCCGCGTCGCCCGCGCCACGCAGGTGCACGTAGCGATGCAACAGGTTGCGATACTCGCTCAAGAGACCTTGCTCGGCCGGCGCGTCATCGTAGCTTCCGAAGACGCCGACCAATGCCGGGTCCTCGGTCACGACGGTGGCGATGCGTTCCAGCGTGTCCGGATGCACGCGCACGTCGGCGTCGATGAAGACCAGCCAGGTGCCGCTGGCCCGGGCCGCTGCGGCATTGCGTGCACCGCCGGGGCCGCGGGGCGGCCCATCGAGCGTGATGACGGCATCGGCCCATCGGGCGGCGACGCGCGCGGTGTCGTCGGTGCTGGCATCGTCGACGACCAGGAGTTCCCACCGCACACGCGGCAGGCTGCTCCGGCTGAGTGCGTCGAGGGTGTCAGGTAGCAGCAGGGCCGCCTGATGTGCCGGGACGATCACGGAGAAGTCCCGCGACGGGCGGGCGTCGCCGGTGCTCATGCCACCAACCGGCGCGCCCGGCGCAGCGCGTGACGCCAAGCGATCGCACGCCGGAAGCGAGCGGTGCCCCAATCACGAAATGGCGCCGGTCCGCGAAAGTACCAGGCGTCGAGACGCGGGACCGCATGGGGGTCGGCCGCCGCCGTGACTGGGAGATGGCGCGTGGTGGATGCCACCCGATAGTGGGTCGCCGCCGCACGTTGGACGCGGAGATCGACATCGCCGTAGGGATAGGCGAGCGTCGCCGGTGCGCCGCCCAGTCGTTCGGCGATCGTGGCAGCGGCGCCGGCCAGCTCGTCCTCAAGTTGGTCGTCGCTGCAGCGGGTCAGCCGAGGGTGCCGCCTGGTGTGAGCCCCAACGCACCAGCCGGTGTCGACCAGCTTGCCGAGGGCATCCCAGCCGAGGATGGGGAGCGGCGGCACCCGCGAGTCGGCGTCGCCGTTCCAACGATTGTCGCCGCCGACGTGATCGCTGACGACGAACACCGTCGCCGCGAGGCCGTGGTCCGCCAGTCGGGGTGCCGCTTCGGTGGCGACCGAGGCCAGGGCATCGTCGAAGGTGAGCGCGACCGCGTTCACCGAGTCGGGGAGCGCCAGGAGTTCCTCCACCGAGACCACGCGCACGGCCCCGGAGGCAGCCCACGACACATGGGCCGCGAAATCCTCGGGTGTCACCGAGATGACGGAGCCGGTGCCATCGATGGCGTGGTAGGTGAGGATGGCCCGCATCAGGCCGCGGCCGCCGCCGACGCCGCTGCCGGTGGTTCCAGTCGCTGCTCCTCGTGGTACTCGAAGTCGGTGTTGACGGCCCAGATGTCGTGGGCGGCACCCTGCATGTTCCAGACGGCCATCATCGCCGTCAGCATCGAGTGATCCTGATTGTTGTACTTGTGCATGCCGTTGCGACCGACGGTGTGCAGGTTCGGGATCGGGTCGATCCAGCCCCGCACGTTGTCGAGGTGCTCACGGTACTCGGCGTCGTAGATCGGGTACGCCTTCGGCATCCGGATCACCGTGCCATCGCGCACCAGCCCGGCGGGGGCGAGGCCCAACTGCTCGAATTCGCGGGTCGCCAGCGCGATCAGCTCGGCATCGCTCGACTCCCAGAGCCCGTCACCCTGGAAGCAGAAGTACTCCATGCCAAGGCAGGTGCGCCCAGGCTCGGGGACCATCGCCGCGCTCCAGTTGTTGAAGTTCTGGATGCGCCCGACCTGGACGCCCGGGGTGTGGATGTAGATCCAGTTGTCGGGGAAGAGCCGCTCGGTATCGAGAATCAGCGCCACCACCAGGAAGTCGCGGTAGCGGAGCCCTTCTGCGGCGGCGCGCACCGGGGCCGGAACCGCGGGCTCGATGGCGCGCACCAGCGAGCGGACGTCCGTCGTCGAGATGACATGGTCGGCCGGAAAATGATGCACGCCGTTGGGTGTGTTCGCCTTCACTCCGGTGACCCGACCACCCTCCGTCTCGATCGTCGTGACGAAATGCTCCATGAGGACCTTGCTCCCCATCGTGTGGAGCCGGTCCCGGCACGCTTCCCACATCTGGCCGGGGCCGAGTCGCGGATAGCGGAATTCGTCGATCAGGCTCTTGATGGTGGTGCTGCGCCGTTGCAGCGAGGTGGCGTTGAGGATCGCCCGCGCCAGCGAGAGCCCCTGGATGCGCTGGGCCGCCCACTCGGCGCGGATTTCCGTGCAGGGAATGCCCCAGACCTTCTCGGTGTACGTCTTGAAGAAGATCTCGTACAACCGCTTCCCGAAGCGATTGCTGACCCACTGTTCGAAGTTGTCCTCGACCGGTGACGGCCGGAAGCGGGCATGCAGGTAGCTCAGCATGATCCGGACGGCATTGATCAGCCCGAGGCCACTCAGCGCGTTGAATGCCTTCAGGGGATAATCGAAGTACTTCCCATCGTAATGGATGCGCGACATCCGCGGCACGCTGATGAAGTCGTCGCCAAGGATCTCTTCCCACAACGCCTGCACGGGTTCGATCTTGGTGAAGAAGCGATGCCCGCCGATGTCGAACCGGAAGCCACGGTACTGGGCCGTCCGGGAGATGCCGCCGACGATGTCGTCGCCCTCGAGGACCGTCACCGCATGGCCGGCCTTGGCCAGCAGATACGCCGCGGTCAGCCCCGCGGGCCCCGCGCCAATGACGACGACGCGATCGCCTTGGCGAATGGGCGTGACGGTGCGAATGGGTGGGGCGCCTTCGGCCATCGGCAGACCTTCCTGGGGGAGTTCGCTGCAGCGGGCGCACAATCGGCCGTTTCGGAAACGGCCTGGTGGCTCAACGGCACCGTGCGATGGATGCCTTGTTCATCCCCCCGATCAGGGCAAGGCACGTGCCCAAACGCGTGGGCGCGGAAACGCGCCACGGCGGATGGCAAAATGTATAGCGTTGCGTGGACACCACAAATATGATGCGACCTGGTATGAGTGCCGCGTCAGTGCAACACTTTTGTCAGACGCCGCGGCAGTTACCGGGGTGACCGCTCGTAGTTTGGCTGGGTGTCCGCGAGATATCGGTCCAGGCCGGTGCAGGCGTCGGGGGCGCCGTCCCCGGGGCGCCGGGGACCGATCACCAGCGCCGGGGGTGAGGCGTGGAGAAGGGTCAAACTCGTGCACGCCGCCCGCAGCCGCGGCGCGATCCGCCCTGACTCGTACGGCATCAGGCGAGTCAGCAGAAGGTGGGTGGCTGGGAAGTCGCTGGTAAACGACAACGGGGCAGCGGTCCCCGCGAGCGGATCGAGCGGCACCGTGCGCCGTCCACTCATGACAAACACCGTGGACGGCTTCGAGGTGGCGACGATGGCATCCGCCGGGAGCATCTCTGCGATGTAACGGATCGCGGTGATGACCCCGCGCGTCTCGGGATCGTAGCAGCGAGGGTCTGCATACGGCCCGGTCGCGCGACACGACTGCGCCAGGCGCGCCGCTTCGGCTTGGGTCACCACGGCACAACACGCCACCCCCACCCCGAAGACCAGGGCGGCGCGTTCGCCGCGTCCGCGGGTGGCGCGGTCGAGCAGTTGCCATATGCCGAGCAGCGCGCAGATGGCCAGCCACGGGTAGAGCGCCGTCACGAAGCGAGTGAATGCCCAAGGGAAGAGCAGCAGCACCCCGAGGGACATCGCCAGGTAGAGCGGCAACGCCGGCCAGCGCCGGCGCAGTGACCACCCTCCGACGGCCATCAGGACGAGCAGCAGGCCGCCGAGGATCCCGTTGTCGAGTGGTTGGTTGGGCAGGTCCGGCAGTCCGAACGGGACGGCGGCAAGGCGGACGAAATAGTACTCGAGGTTGACGAGGGCCCGCTGTGCCACGTCCGCTGCCGCGTTCGGGGCGGCGAGGCGGGCCAGGTCGTTGGCGTAGGAGTGGCCGATTGATTGGCTGGCGGCCCAGGCGGTGTACCGGAACCAGCCGACCGTCACGACGCCGGCGGCCACCGCACCCAAGGCGGCGCGCCGCCATTGGCGACCAGCCAGCAGAGCCGCGATCACGGCCGGGATTACCGTGATGCCCACCGATCGTGTCAGAAACGCCGCCACCGCGGCAGTGCACGCGAGCAGGGCCGCACCGCGCGTGGCGTTCGCCCCGGCGCGCAGCGAAGCCCAGAGTGCCACCGCGCTCAAGGCGACGAAGAGGACTTCGGAGCGCAGTTCGGATGCGAGCATCATCAGGTGCGGGTTGAACACCACCATCGCCGCGCTCACGACGCCGAGGCGCGGAGATCCCAGCCGACGCATCGCATCAGCGGCGAGCAGGGCCGTGAGCGCCACCAA
Source organism: Gemmatimonadota bacterium (assembly GCA_016720805.1). Taxonomy (NCBI): domain Bacteria; kingdom Pseudomonadati; phylum Gemmatimonadota; species Gemmatimonadota bacterium. Next base: position 492,968 of record JADKJZ010000014.1, read on the forward strand.
GAGGATGTTGGCGCCGAAGGCGGCGTCGAGGCTGGACCCTGCGACGAGCCGGATCAGCAGGAGCCAGAGTGGGTAGCCGGGAGGGTACTGTGCATGCGGCGGCGTCCCGACGAGGAATTCGTCGCGATAGTGCCCAGTGCTCAGCGACTGCGCCAGGGTCAGATAGGTGGCGTCATCGCCGCCGATGGTAAGGACCGCTGCCCGCGCTCTCCACGCTACGAAGCACCCCAGCGCGAGGACGAGCGCGAGGACGCCGAGGGCCGAGCGTGACCACGACAGCGTGGAAGACGCAGTCGGGGCAGGCTCGGCGATCGGGGGGATGGCGGGGGTCATCGATCCTCAGGTGGCGGATGGCCGACTCCGCCGGTTGGGCGGCGCGACGCCCGCATGGCACGGCGACGTGCGGTGCTGGCTAACGACTGATTGCGCGAATCTCTTGCCAGATTGCCCGGCGCCCCTCGGAGGAGCGGAGGGCGAGCCACGTCAGTTGCCCGAGGGCGCTGAATTCGCGTGATGCATCGGCGAGATGGCCATGGCGCGCCGAACGCAGCGAGTACCAGCCGAGATCGCGCGCATAGTGGCCGATCAGATAGGCGGACAGGGCGGGGCCAACCCGGTGGCGCACGTCGGGGGCGAGCCTGGGCCAATAGTGTGTTGCCAGCGTGATGGCCATCCGCGGCACCTTGCTTGACCGCGTGGCATTGCCGCCGTGGACGTAGTACTCGATGGCCACGGTTTCCGATGGCATGATCGGGCCGAGCTGCGACAGCTTGAGCCAGAGATCCCAATCTTCGGCGAGCGGCACGGCGGCCTCGAAGCCTCCGACGCGGACGAAGGCCTCCCGCCGGACCATGGTCGCCGAATTGAAGAGGGCATTGCCCCGCAGGAGGGTCTCAAAATCCAGCGGCTCGGTGCATGGCCACTCCGGCGGGCGGGGCGGAGTGTCACCGAACCGACGGCAGCCGCCGCCGGTGGATGCGGTGGCCTCCGGGTGTGCATCGAGGATGGCGGCGAGCCCACCCAGAGCCTCGGGATAGAGCGTGTCGTCGTCGTCCAGGAAGAGGAGGTAGTCGGTATCGACGACCGCCGCCCCGGCGTTGCGCGCGCGCGCCGTGCCGCCGTTCTCGACGCGGAGCAGGGTGACACGACCCGCGGACTCCAAGGCGCGCAGTGCCTCGGGCATCGGCGTGGTCCCCCCGTCGTCCACCACCACGATCCGCTCGGCTGGGCGCTGTTGCGCCTGCACCGAGGCCACGGCCAGGACGACCAGGTCCGGGCGATTGAAGGTCGGGATCACCACGCCGACAGTGCCTGGCCGACCGATCATTCGACGTCGAGGTGGAGGAGGATCGCGTCGCCTTCGGCCAGCCGATCGGTACCCGGCTCCCAGACGACACCGAAGAGTCCACTCAACGCGAAGCCGGCGCGTTCGAGGGACTGGAGCCGATGATGGTAGGACACTTCGCCCTGATAGATCGCGAGGAAGGCAACCTCGGTTTGCACTCCACGCAGGTACTGAAGCACTGCGCTCGCGCCGGCCAGGACCGTTTCGTCGTAGCCCTGGGCATCCACCTTCAGGAAGACGCGGCGGCCATCACGCGGCAGGGAGAGTTCGTCCCAGAGCGTATCCAGTCGCCGGACCGGGACACGCTCGGTTCCGACGGCGTCCCAGGCGCTCGGCGCGATCAGGTCGCTCGTCAGGTCCGGGGTCAGCAATGAGGTCAGGGTCGACGCGGACCGAAGCGTCAATTCGACGGTGGTGTCGGCGTCGCCGAGGGCGCAGCCTTGCACCTCCCACAGCGGATCGGCGGCCGCGCGCGCGGCCAACCGGGCCCGCGTCGGGCTGGCCGGCTCGAATGAGATCAGCCGGCCGGCGTAGCCTCCGTCCCGGAGGGCGGCACCGAACTGTCCCTCGTTCGCGCCGACATCGAGAACCGTGTCGATCTGGTAGCGCCGGAGCAGTCCGACCAGGTGTTCGGTCGCCATCCAGTCCGTCCGGTCGACACGCCGCTGCTCGGCATCGACGCCGCGAACTTCGAGGAGACGATCCCGACCGACCGGGCGATACCTGACGCCGACCCGACGCAGCAACGATTTCATCAGGTGACGAACGCCGAGCGGCATCGGGAGTCTCGCATGAGTAGTGCGAGCCTGTTAGCCGAGGCGCGCTGTGGCATTGAGCTGGTGCGTGCCGCTGAACGGTGCCCCAGGGACCACCTGGAACATGCGACTCGGCCCTTGGCCCAGCACCAATTGCCGCTGGTCGTGCCAGAGGACGGTCTCCAGTCGATACAGGCCGGCCGGAACGTTCACCTGCAAATCAAAAGTCACCTCGAAGGCACCGGACCGATCGGGGTGCGCCTTGAGGTTGTGCAGGTTCTCGAACCAGACGCGCTGATTCGCGGCGGCATCCACCAGCACCAGTTCCACCTCGAGGTGCGGTGGCGGTGCGGGATGGGTGACCGCGCCGCGCAGCACGATCGGCAATCGCGCTCCCGAAACCACCGGGCCCTCGCTGGAGACGCGCAGCTCGTGCAGGACCACACCGATGGACTCCGCCTCGACGTCGGTCGCCGTCGCCACGTTGCTGCCGCCATGGAGGTGCTCCTGGACGGCACGCGCCGGATCGCCCCGGAAGGCCACCTGCCCCTGCTTGAGGAGGATGCACTCGCTGCAGAGCTCCACGATGCGGTCGAGCTGGTGCGAGACGATCACGACCGGGATATTGCCGCGCACCAGTGCCGTGATCCGTTCGAAGGCGAGCTGCTGGAACTGCGCGTCACCGACCGACAGCACCTCGTCGATGATCAGCACGTCGGGCTCGAGGTGGACGGCAATCGAGAAGCCGAGGCGGGCATTCATTCCGCTGGAATAGCGCTTGACCGGCGTGTCGATGAAGGCGCTGATCCCCGAGAAGTCGACGATGTCGTCGAAGCGCTCGCGGATCAGCTTCTGCGGCATGCCCATGATCGCGCCCTGCAGGAAGACGTTCTCCCGCCCGGAGAGATCGGGGTGAAAGCCTGCCGAGACCTCGATCAGCGAGCCGACCCGACCCTCGACCCGCGCCGTGCCGCGCGTCGGCCCGAGGATCTTGGTCAGCAGCTTCAGCGTGGTGCTCTTGCCGGCGCCGTTGCCCCCGATGATGCCGAGTGCCTGCCCCGGCAACACTTCGAAGTCGACGTCGCGTACCGCCCAGAAATCACCCTCTTCCAACTCCTCGCGTTGACGACCGCGGCCGACGGCGCGCCTGGCCAATGCCGGGATCAGGTCACGCAACGAGTCATGGGCGGGGCCGCGATGGAAGCGCTTCCAGACATGGTCGAACACGATCCGGCCGGCCATGCTAGTACGCCTCCGCGAAACGGGCGGCACTGCCGCGGAAAAAGCGCAGGCCGGCCCAGAGCAACGTGAACGACCAGATCGCCGAATAGCCGAGCCACCAGGGGCGCCAGGCCGCGACGCCCGCAATGTCGAGCGGCGTCAACAGATTGTGTCCGGCCGTCACCGCGAGTCGCAGCCCTTCAAGGATGGGCGACAGCGGATTCATCATCACCAGTTCCGCGTAGCGCCCCATCTGTGACGGCTCCATCAGCACGGGCGTGAAGAAGATCCCGAACGTCAGCAGCACCTGCAGGATGTACTTGACGTCGCGGAAGAAGATGTTGGCGCAGGCAAAGAGGAAGGCGAGTCCAGTGGTGAAGGAGAGCAGCAGCAGGAGCAGCACCGGCAGCCAGAGAATCGACCAGCCGAGGGTCATTCCGAGCAGCGGCGCAATCAGGGCGAGAATGACCAAGCCCACGAACGAGTCGACACACTGCGCCAGCACGGCGCTGACCGGCAGCACCTCGCGCGGGAACCAGATCTTGGTGACGAGCGAGATGTTCGACAGCAGGGACATTGTCGCGAAGTTCATCGCGCCGGCGAAGAAGGCCCACGCCCAGGACTTGAGTGCGATGCCGGCCAGCGAGGGGGTCTCGCCTCCGCCGCGCGCGAGGGCACCCTTGATCACCAGACCTGCGGCGATCGTCAGCGCCGGCATCAGCAACGCCCACGCGAAGCCCATGATGGCCTGGCGATAGCGCAACCGAACGTCGCGTCGCACCAGTTGGTCGATCAGCTCGCGCGAGGTCCAGAGGTCGCGGACGATCGTGGCGACGCCGTCAGCTCGGCGCGTGGTCACGCGATCTCCGAGAGCAGGCGATCGTACTGCGCCATTGTCGTGGTCACCATGGAATCCTGGGTGTAGAGGCGGTGCACGCGGTCCAGCAGTGCGGTGGCGTGGCGGCGGCGCAGCTCTGGCGACTGCAACGCCTCGATCAATCGCTGGGCGAGCGCGGCGGGGTCACGGGGCGAGGCCAGCCAGCCCGCCTCGCCATTGTCCAACGTCTCGGGCAAGCCCCCGACCGCGGTCGCCACCACCGGGACACTCAAGGCCGCCGCTTCGAGGACGCCGAGGCCCTGCGCCTCGCACCACGACGGCTGAACATACACGTCTGCGGCCTCCAGGAGGTCGCGGACGTCGGGCCGGAAGCCGAGCCAGGTGATCCGTTCCGCGATGCCAAGCCGTGTCGCCTCCCGCCGCAACGTCTCGGCGAGCGGCCCTTGCCCGGCATGCACGAACCGCACCTCGGGGACAGCGGCGACCACGGCCGGCAACGCCTCGATCAGGTCGATGTAGCCCTTGGCGTAGTCGAGGCGGCCGATGCTGCCGATTACCAGGTCGGTAGCCGGGAGCCCGAGCGCGGCCTTTGCCGCAGCCACGTCGCGGCGTCGGGCGAGCCGGTCCAGCCGGATGCCATTGGGGATCACCACAGTGTGCGGCGGATCGGTGGGCGTCAACCCGAGATGGTGCCGCCACATGCTGGCCGTGCTGCGTGACACGGCGATCGCGAGGTCGAGCGCGGTCAGGGAACGGCGCTGGAGAGCCCGATAGCGGGGGGCATCGTGCTCGCCGAGCAAGTCATAGCTTGGGTCGACATGGAGGGTGCCCACGACGCGTGGAACCGCGGCGACACGTGCCGCGATCGGCGCCGCCTCTTCGCCGACATTGTTCGAGTGCAGCAGGTCCACTGGACAGCGGCGGAAGAGCCCGGCAATCGAGGCAATTTCCCGGCGGAGTCCGCGATGCCAAGCTGCCGCCTGCCGAAGGGAGGTGAGGATGCCTGCGGGAGGACGGGCGGTTGGCCGGAGGGGAGGCCCTGGCGAGGGAGGCGCTGCGGCCGGCACCGCGACTCCGCGGGGCGGGCCAACAACGACCTCGGCGCCGAGCGCGATGACCTGCTCGTGCCAGCCCGAGGGGGACGGCGAGAACACGACCGGCCGGAAGCGGCGGCGGTCAAGAGCCGAGAGCAGCTCCACCAGGTACTGCGTGGTGCCGCCGTGCCCCGCGCTGTCGTCGTAGTAGCCAATGGTAAACACGGCCAGGAATCTGGCAGGTTGTGTGCCACCATGGACTACTGGCTGACCACCCCGACCATGCGCACGACTTCGAAATCCCCGACCTTGACCTGCTTGAGGGTGTTGTTGACCTCGTCGTTCCAGCGGGCGTCCGCCGTCCCGGAGAGGAAGAAGTCGCTGCCGTTGTCGGCCACGATCATTCCGTAGCGTTTCAGGGCACGCAGGACGACCTGGGCATGCGGCGGAAAGCCCGAGATGTCGTAGCTCGCCTTGAGCCGGACCCGCATCCCCATCGGTGCCCGGAGGGGACTGGTGCTGCTGGACGCCCAATGTCGGGCTGGGGGGAGGTAGGCCCGTCGGGTTTGCGACACCGTGAACCGGAGCGCGTGTTCGATGACGCCAAGCTCGGCCACCTCGTCGTAGCGGACGAGCCCGGGCAGGATCGGAAGCCCGGCGGCGTCGGCGGAGGTCCACCCGGCAGGGCGGGTGGTGCCGTTGGTGAGGTCCCAGATCGCTCCCGAGCCGGCCGTCCAGCTCCCCGGGCCGCCGTTCACAAAGAAGAGCTCGTAGAGCCGGAACTCGTCCTGTGTCACCATCAGAAGATGGCGGTCGCCCGGTTCGATCACCGGGTTGGCAGGGATAGGGTACGGCCCCGCATCGCTCTCGTCGGCGTAGTCGAACAGGAGTGTGCTGCGAGGTGTCGCGTCGGCGACCACCACGTAGGGGATTCCGAACGGCCCACCGCCGTAGTTGGCGCCGAAGTCCGGGTGGAGCCCCCTGGTGAGCCCGATCGCGCCGAGGATCGCGGCCGAGTTCGGGTCGACCTGGGCGGTGTCGACCGGTCGGTTCCAGAGATCATCGGCCGGAAGCAGTCGCCGTCCGTGGAATGACCCATTGAGCCCGAGATCTGGTCGGACGCCCGCCGGTGGCGGCGGCGGTGGTGGCGGCGGCGGTGGTGGTGGCGGTGGCGGCGGTGGTGGCGGCGGGACCGCCACCACGACGAGGCTGTCGAGCAGGCGCAGCGGCGTGCCGGCGGTCGACGTCACGGTGATGGTGTCGACCCAGGTGCCGACGGCGGGCAACGGCGCACTTCGCGTCCAGCGAAGCACGGCACTGCCGACCCCGCTGGTGGCCACAGCATGGGTCCACGCACGGCGCGAGGTGAGCTGCCATGCGACTGCGTCGGCACCGGTTCCCGAGATCGCCAGCAGGGCGGAGTCACCGGGGGCGGCGTCGCCCTCGGTGATGGTGACCAGGCGCGACGTCGGGGTCAACGTGATCGAGAGCGGCACCGGCGCGGCGGTCACCAGCACGGTGTCATAGACGAGCACGGTCCGACTGCCGTCGGCCGTTTGCACCTGAATCGTGTCGACCCAGAGCCCGGCGGCGAGCGCTGCGGTCTGGCGCTGCCATCGCAGCAACCCCGAGCCGGCACCGCCGCTGCCCTCCAGCACGGTGCGCGCGGCGCGGGCCACGGCGTTCCACTGCGCGGTGGCCGCACCATCGCCGGCGAGGGTGATGTTGACCGCGCCGGGGGCGGCTACGCCGCCGGCCTGCACCGAGGTGCGTTGCCCGGTCGGTGAGACGCTCATCGTCAACGGCACGGCGGGTGGCGGCGGCGTGACGATCGGCGTGCCGCCATCGTCAGCGCCACCCCCGGCACAAGACGCGGCGATGAGACACCATCCCATCGCCGCGCCAGCCCACCGTCGTCCAGCCGCCATGATCACCCCTCCAGTCGCATCGCCGCCCAGCTGCGCTTCCCCTTGCGGAGGAGAATGACGCCGCCTGCCAGTGCATCTGCGCCGGTGACGATTCGAGTGTGATCCGTGACCACACCGTTGATCGAAAAGCCGCCGGCTTCGAGTCCTCGCCTCGCCTCTCCCTTCGATGCGGCCAGTCCGCATCCCACCAGGGCATCCGCCACGGGTACGCCAGCTGCGATCGCGTCCTGCGTCACGGTCGTCCCGGGTACGGCGCCGGCCACCATCGCCAGCGTCTCGGCATCGGCCGTCGCGAGGTCGCCGCCCCCGAAGAGGATCGCGGCCGCGGCCGTGACGCGCGCCACACTCGCCGCTCCATGAATCCGTCCCGTGACGTCATCCGCCAGTCGCCGCTGGGCCACGCGCTTCCCGGGATCGGACGCATGGCCCGCCATCACCGCCGCGATCTCCTCCAACGGGAGGAAGGTGAAGAAGCGGAGCAATCGCTCCACGTCGGCATCCTCGACCTGCAGCCAGAACTGATGGAAGGCGTAGGGCGAGGTCTTCGCCGGGTCGAGCCAGACATTGCCCGCCTCGCTCTTTCCGAACTTGGCGCCGCTGGCGGTGGTCAGCAGCGGCAACGTCAAGCCGTGCAGCTTCTGGCCGTCTCGCCGTCCCCCCAGTTCGATGCCTGCCGTGATGTTGCCCCACTGATCGCTGCCACCGAGTTGCAGCTCACAGCCTTCGGTGCGCGCCAGATGCGCAAAGTCGTAGGCCTGCACCAGCATGTAGGTGAACTCGGTGAACGAGATCCCGCTCTCCATCCGGCTCTTCACGCTGTCCTTCTGCAGCATGTAGCTGATGGTGAAGTGCTTGCCGGCGTCGCGCAGGAACTCGAGCAGCCCGAGCGGTCGGAGCCAGTCGGCGTTGTTGCGCATCCGGGCGTCGCTGGGGCCGTCACCGAAGGTGAGGAACTGCGCCAACTGCGCCCGGATCGCCGCCGCGTTGCTCGCCGTCTGTTCTTCACTGAGCATCGGCCGTTCGGCCCGCTTGCCGGAGGGGTCACCCACCAGTCCGGTGCCGCCGCCGACGAGGACGACCGGCCGGCCGCCGAGCCGCTGCAGCCAGGCGAGCGCCATGACCGGGACCAGGTTGCCGACGTGCAGGGAGTCCGCCGTCGGATCGAAGCCGACGTAGCCGGTGATCGGGCCCTGCGCCAGGCGCGGGGCGAGGTCGGGCGTGGCGTCGTGCACCATCCCGCGGTCGGTGAGTGTGGCGAGCAGATCAGGCATGCGGGGAATATGACGTGCTCCACTCGGAGGGCAACCAGTCTATCATCCGGCGGCCGTTCTGGCTCGGGGAGGGGCGGGGGGGTCATCTACACCTACGCCCACCGCCAGCAGCGGCCGGTATCTGGCGCTCGATGGACTCCGGGCGATCGCCATCCTCCTGGTCCTCGTGTCTCACCTCCAGGGGACCCCCGGCTTCCCTTCGATGCCGCAAGGCTTTTGGCACCTGGATCTGGGCCTGGCGCCGGATCCTCGCCCCCCGGCCCCCCGGCCCCGCGAGGAGGGGGCGGCGGCCCCCGGGGCCCCCGGCCGGGGGCGGCCGGCGCCGCCCCCCGCCCCCGCCCCCGGCGCGGGGGGGGCCGCCCCGGGCGGCGGGGGGGGGGGGGGGCCCCCCGGCGGGGGGGGGCCGGGGGGGCTCGGCCGGGCAGTCCCTGCTGCCCTCTCTGTGGGGGGGGGGGGGCCCGCGGGGCGCCGGCAGCGCCTGACCCTCGCCCGAGCCCTGCCGTCGGGGGTGCGTCCCGGATCGCCCCGGATACCTTCCACACCATGGCCAAATCTCCCGGACCCGTCCGCCGCTGGTGGCGACAGGCCTCGCTCAAGCGCCGCCTGCTGGCCATCGTCCTGGTCGGCGCCGTCTTCGGGATGGCCGCGCTGGTCGGTGCCTGGACCCGCGCCTGCGCCAACGACGCCTGCCCCGACATCAACACCCTCGAGGCCTACGACGCCGACCAGACCTCCAAGGTCTTCGCCGCCGACGGCCGCCTGATCACCGAGCTCGGCACCCAACGCCGCACGGTCGTCTCGCTCAAGGAGATGGCGCCGATCATTCCCGAGGCGTTCCTGGCCGTCGAGGACAAGCGCTTCTACCAGCACCACGGCATCGACTGGCTGCGCTTCTTCGGGGCGGTGAAGACCAACATCCTGCACGCCAAGGTGGCGGCCGGCTTCTCGACCATCACGATGCAGCTGGTCGGCAACCTCTGGCCGGAAGATGTCGACCGCCGTCAGCGGCGCGGGGTGGCCGGTGTGGTGCGCAAGATCCGCGAGGCGAAGCTCGCCCTCGCGATCGAGTCGCGCTACCCGAAGGAGAAGATCCTCGAGCTCTATCTGAACCAGATCAATCTCGGGTCGCGCTCGGCCGGTGTGCAGGCGGCGTCGCAGCGCTATTTCGGGAAGTCGGCGTCGGAGCTGAACGTGGCCGAGGCCGCCATGCTGGCCGCCTTGCCGAAGGCCCCCGATGGCTACAATCCGCGCAAGTATCCGCGGGCGGCGGTCGGCCGGCGCAACACCATCATCCAGCTGCTGCAGGAAGAGGGGAAGCTCTCGGTCGAGGAGGCCGAGAGCTGGAAGTCGTATCCGCTCGCACTGTCCGCGCGCCCCGACAATTCGATCTTCGCCGAGTATTTCGTCGATTATGTCCGGCAGCAGTTGCTCGCGAAGTTCGGCGAGGAGCTCTACACCGGCGGGTATCGGATCTACACCACGCTGGACCTCAACGCGCAGATGGCCGCCGAGCAGGCGCTCGAGACCCAGATGCAGCGGATCGAGGCCGACCAGTTCGGGAAGTTCCCGCACAAGAGCTATCGCGAGTTCCACGACGCCCGCGCCGCCGACGCGCCGGAACTCCGCAGCACGCCGTATCTGCAGGGCGGCGCGCTGGTGCTCGAGGCGCAGACCGGCAACATCCTCGCGATGGTCGGCGGCCGCGATTTCAACGACTCGAAGTTCAACCGGATGGTGCAGGCGGAACGCCAGCCGGGCTCGACGTTCAAGCCGATCGTCTATGCCGCCGCGCTGGAGGCCGGCCTGACGCTCGAGGATAGCGAGCTCGACGCCCCGATCTCCGTGCCCATTCCGGACCAGCCGAACTGGGAGCCGAAGAACTACGACGGCAAGTTCAGCAACACCAACATGACGCTGCGCCAGGCGATCTGGCAGTCGACCAACAGCATCGCGGTCAAGGTCGGGCTGAAGGTCGGCGTCAACGCCATCTACGACGAGGCCCGCCGCTTCGGGATCACCGGCCGCGTCGCGCGGGTGCCGGCGATGGTCCTCGGCTCGGCCGACGTTCGCCCGATCGAGATGATCTCCGCGTACACGACCTTCGCGAACCTTGGTGACCGCGTCACGCCGATCGCGATCCTCCGCGTGGAGGACAAGCGCGGCAAGATTCTCTACCAGGAAAAGACCAAGCGGACCACCGTGCTCGACGAGGGCACGGCCTTCACCCTCGCCACCGCCCTGCGCGGTGTCGTGACCAACGGCACCGCGAACGCCTCGGTGTATCGCGCCGGATTCACGATCCCCTCGGGTGGCAAGACGGGCACCACGAACGATTATCGTGACGTCTGGTACATCGGCTTCACCAAGGATCTGGTGGCTGGCGTCTGGATGGGGTTCGACTCGCCGCAGTGGATCATGCCGGGTGCACAGGGCGGCAAGCTCGCCGCGCCGGCGTGGACGCAGATGATGCTGGAGATCTATCAGCGCCGGAAGGCGCCGGGCGATTGGACCGCTCCCGAGGTGCGCACGGTCACGATGGAGATCGACAAGACCAACGGACTCCGGGCCACGCCGTTCTGCCCCGATGACGTCCGCGAGGTGCGCACCTATCCCCAGGGCCAGGAACCGAAGGAGTTCTGTCCACTCCATTCGCCATTCCGGCCGGGCGGCGGCGAGCACTGATGCTGCGAATCACCGCGCCGTGGCTGCTGCCGATCGACGCGCCACCGGTGCCCGATGCCGCGTTGCTGATCGATGACGCTGGCCGGATCGTCGCCGTCGGTCCAGACGCCGCGGTGCCGGTTCCGGAAGTCGCCCGGCAGATCACCGTGGCCGACGCCGCGCTCCTGCCGGGCCTCGTCAACACCCACACCCACCTCGAGCTCACCGGCTTCGCCGGGATGGTCGAGGAGGCGGACTTCTGGGAGTGGATCCTCCACGTCATCAGGATCAAGGCGGCCCGCCTGGAGGAGGAGTTCTTCCTGCAGGCGCAGGCCGGGATCCGCGCGTCATGGGCCTCGGGCGTCACCACGGTGTGTGATACCGGCTCGACCGGGCAGGTGATCGCCGCGCTGAACGATCTCGGGGCGAGCGGCATCGCGCACCACGAGGTCTTCGGCGCCCATCCCGACGAATGCGATGGCGCGATGAAGGCCTTCTCCCGCGACCTTGACCGTCTGGCGCATCAGGCCACCGGTCGCGTCCACCTCGGCGTCTCGCCACACGCCCCCTACACCGTGAGCGGTCCGCTCTATCGGGCCTCGTGCGACCTGGCCCGCGCTCACGGGGTGCCGATCGCGGTGCACACCGCCGAGCCGCCGGGCGAGAGCAGTCTGCTCGGCGACTTCACCGGCATCTTTGCCGATGCGTTCGTGGCGCGTGGTGTGCCGCGCCCCTCGCTCGAGGCGATCTCGCCGGTCGCGTGGATGGCGACGCACGGCGTCTGGTCCGACCGGACGCTGTGCATCCATGCCATCAACGTTGACGATGCCGATGCCGACATTCTCCAGCGTCACGGCAGCGCGGTGGCGACCTGCCCCCGATCCAATCGCCGGCATCACCTCGTCGACCCGCCGCTCCGCCGCTACGTCGATCGGAAGCTGCGGATCGGGATCGGGACGGATTCCGAGGTGAGTGTGGCGCCGCTCGACCTGCTGGCCGAGGCTCGCGAGGCGGGCAGGCTGGCGGGATGGACCGTGCGCGAGACGCTGCGCGCGGTCACGCTGGGCGGGGCGGAAGCGCTCGGTCTGGCAGCCGAGACCGGCTCGCTCACGGTCGGCAAGTGGGCGGACGTGGTGGCCGTGCGCGTGCCGCCGGAAGGCGACGTCGAGCGTGCCGTCCTCGGCAGCGGCCCGCCTGAGGTCCTGGGGACCTGGCTCAGCGGCCGTGCGGTGCACGGGGTCGGCCGCGCCGCCCCTTGAACTCCTCGCGGGAACCGGGTATCCGTACCTGTCGCCTTCAGCGGAGCCGAATCGGTGCGCTGTCTTGCTCTCAATGCCTCATTTGAACCGCTCACGATGGTGCCCACCCGTCGGGCGCTTCGGCTTGTCATCGAGGGCAAGGCCGAGATCGTGGAGGCCGATGGCGACGAGCTGATACGAAGTGCGCGGCTCCAAATGCCGCGCCCGGCCATCATCCGCCTCGTCCGCTTCGTGCACGTCCCCCGCCGTTTCCGCCGCCAAGTCACCAACACCTTCCTCTTCGCCCGCGACCACTACACGTGCCAGTACTGCGCGCGCACGCAGCATCAGCTGCGCACCCGCGAATGCCTGACGCGCGACCACGTGGTGCCGCAGTCGCGCGGGGGCACGAACGCCTGGGACAACGTCGTGACGGCGTGCAGCAGCTGCAACACCAAGAAGGGAAGCCATCTCCCGGCCGAGATCGGGATGGTCCCGCTCCATCCGCCGACTGAGCCGCACTTCGTCCATCTCTCCTGGGCGATCCGTCGGCTCACCAGCAAGCAGATGAAGTACATCCGCCTCTTCTACGGCGACCAGGCGCTCGCCGCGATCCTGCCACGCCCCTGATGCCCGGCTAGCGGTTCCCGATCACGAAGCGCGGCGTCTCGGCCACCACCGTCGCCTTCGGCAACGCCCAGCGCAGCAGCGTGGAGGCGATCCCGCCGCCGCCGCCGCCGCCCGAACTCCCCTGCAGGTAGTGCTGAAAGTCGTCGAACTCGTTCGCACTCAGCGTCGAGATGCCGAGCTTGAGCGAGTACCAGAACGTCCCCGTGCGGGTCGGCCCGACGCCCGAGATCGGGACGGGCAACTCCACGCGCATCCGCAGGTCGTCAAGCGAGGCGAAGCGCTCGGTGCGCGGCTCCTGGCCCGGCACGATCGTGGTCAGCGTGTAGACGTCGAGGACCGCCTGCCGCGAGATCACGAAGGCCCACTTCCGCGTGGTCAGGTTCTCCGCGAACCAGCCGGCGCGGGGGCGCCAGAGGTCGAGCTGGTAGTTGAGGCGGACCGGGTAGGAGGCGGCGATCGCCTCCTTCCACTGGTCGTCGTCGAAGAGGTTGATGACCCGGACGCGCGGCTTGTTGGTCGCGGGCTCGAGGGTGGCCTCCACGCGCACGCTCTGCGCCGGCACCGCCGAAGCGGCACCGAGCAGGAGCACGGCGAGCGCGAGGAGCCGACGCACGGACACGGTCAGAAGCGGGGCGTGAAGCGGATGCTCAAGCGGATCGGGTCGTTGTCGGGCAGTGCCTTCGCCAGATAGAGGCCGAAGCTCCCCGCGTCGATGCCGATGCCGATGTCCGAGCGCCACTCCGCGATCGACTGGATCCGTCCGCTCGGCACCCTCCCCGCCTGCGGGCCGGCGAGCCAGGCCGAGCCGGCGTCGCCGAAGAGCACGAGATCGGGGCGTTGCAGGCCGATCGTGGTATTGCCGATCCGCGTACTGAGGTTGATGTCGATGGTCCGCCGGTACTCGACCTGCACCGCCAGCTGCCGATCACAGAGCGCGGGCAAGGCCGGGTCCGGGCGTCGCCGCCGATCGCAGTTCACCGCGCGGAAGCCGTAGCCCGCGAGCGGGTCGCCACCGTTCATCGCGCGTCGGCGCTGAATCGTGAGCCGGTTGCCGGCCAGCCAGCCGCCGCCGGTGACACGCAGATGGAGGTTCTGCTCCGGCCCGAGTCGCACATAGCGGCGCACGTCGAGGTCCATCTCGAGCGCGTCGTAGTTGCTCGTCGGCATCGCCGTGCGGATCTCGGTCGGGAGCGAGACCGGCGTCAACTCGCCGCTGGTGACGTAGCGCAGGTCGCTGCGGACATACCACCCTGAGGTCGGGCGGCGGCGATCGTCGCGGGTGTCGTAGGTGAGTCCGCCGGCCCAGGTCACGTACTTGCCATCATCGATCAGCGGGTTGGGCCGCCACGCTTCGCCGCTGCGAAGCACCGAGAACGCATCCACCGCACTTACGCTGCGTTCGCGGCTCTGGTCGATCGACGCGCTCGCGAGCAGCGTCGGACTGAGCGTCAGGTCGGCGAAGACCCCGATCGACTTCTGCGCATACCAGTCGCGGAAGTCGCGCCGCAGGAAGAAGGCGCCGAGGCCCGATTCCAGTGTCTGATAGGGACGGTCGGCGACCGGGGCGATCACCGCCCCGGCGCGCAGCCCGATCGTGAGTGGATTCGTTCCGGCGCGCTTCGCCACGAGCGACCCGCGCCAGCCAAGCGTGCTGCGGCTCTCGGTCGGGTCCGAGGCCGTGCGGAGGATTCCGGTGAGATCAAGTATCAGCTGGGTGCGTTCGTCGCGGTCCCAGGTGATGGACGGCCCGAACTCGAGGGGGAAACCCTCGCTGCGATTGTAGCTGCCCGGATCGGCGCGGAGCGTGGTGCGGAAGTCGCGCCAGACGAAGGTCCGTGACGCCGAGGTGTAGTCGCTGAGGGCGCGACGCCCGGCCTGCCGCATGAGGCGGCCGTCGACGGTGAGCGTCAGTCGCGCCGTGGTCGGGTACTCCACCTGCGCACCGCCAACCGTGCCGCCGGCGTCGACCAGGAGCCGGCCGCCAAGGACGGTCACCCCGCCGGTGACGACTCCGCTCGCCGTGATGCGGACGTCGCCGTTGACGACGAGGACGTCCCCCTCGACGCGGCCGTCGATGCGCAGCTGCCCGCGGAAGAGTGCCTGGGGGCCTCGCCAGACATTGCCCGCCGGCAGCTCCACCGTCCCGCTGATGCGCGTGGTGCCCGGCGCGTTGTACTGCGCCATGGCCCGGCTGAGCACCGAGTCAGGGATCTCGATCACCTTCGGGTCGACGCTCGCCGGTCGGGAGAAGTCGATCCCGACCGGGTCCTGCGCCGCGAGGGGCGGGGCGAGCAGCAGCACGCCCAGGGTCATCAGACGAGTGGGGGTCATCCGTCATTCCCTCCGCGAATGCCCAGACGGCGCATCCGGCGATACAGGTTGCCTCGATCAGTCTTCAGCAGCCGCGCCGCTTCGGCGATGTTGCCGGTCCCGCTCGTCAGGGCGGCGTTGATCAGGTCGCGCTCGAAATCGTCGAGTCGGTCGGTCAGGCCGCGTCCATCGTCCACGAGTCGCATCGGCGGTTCCTCCGGCGCGAGGCTCGCCGCGGGCACGGTCACGCGGAGCGCGCGCGGCACCATCTCCGCCGTCACCTCGTCGCCCCCGATGATGCTCAGCCGCTCCACGATGTTGGCGAGCTCGCGAATGTTGCCGGGCCAGGCGTGCGCCTCGAGTGCCGCGATCACGCCGGGCGAGAAGCGCGGCGGACGGCGCGGCCGGAGTCGCGCGGCGAGGTGCTCGACCAGCGCGCCGAGGTCGCCGAGACGCTCGCGCAGCGGCGGCAGCTCGATCGGGAAGACGTTGAGCCGGAAGTAGAGGTCTTCGCGGAAGTTGCCGGCGGCGACCGCCTCCTCGAGGCGGCGATTCGTCGCCGCCACCACGCGGATGTCGACGCGCAGCGTCTTCTCGCCGCCGATCCGCTGGATCTCGCCGCTCTCGAGGACGCGGAGCAGCTTCGCCTGCGCGTCGAGCTGGAGATCGCCGACCTCGTCGAGGAAGAGCGTGCCGCCATCGGCGAGTTCGAAGCGGCCGATACGCCGATCGGTCGCGCCGGTGAAGGCGCCGCGCTCATGGCCGAACATCTCGCTCTCGACCAGGTCGCGCGGGATCGCGGCGCAGTTCACCGAGATGAACGGGCCGCGCGCCCGCGGCGAATGCCGATGGATCGCGTTGGCGACCAGCTCCTTGCCGGTGCCCGACTCGCCGAGCACGAGGACGCGCGCCTCGGTCGGCGCGACCTGCATGATCAGCTCGCGCACGTGGGCGATTTCGGGAGAGTCGCCCACCAGCGTCGGTTGCGGACCGAGCGCGGCGCGCAGGGCGCGGTTCTCCGCCTGCGTCCGCATCAGCGCCTCGGCGGAACGCACCGCGACCAGCAGCGACTCCGGGGCCAGCGGCTTCTCGAGGAACTGGAAGGCGCCCATCTGCACGGCGCGCACCGCGTCGGCGAGCTGCGCCTTGCCGCTCATCATGATCACCGGAATGTCGGCGTCGGTGGTGCGGATCTGCTCGAGCGTCGCCAGCCCATCGGGCCCCGGCGGCATCATGAGGTCGAGGAGAATCAGGTCCGGCTTCACCTCGGGCAACGCCAGCAGGCCGGCGTTCCCGTTGGGGGCGTCGGAGACCTCGAAGCCCTCGGACTTGAGCAGGGCACCCACCATGCGGCGGATGTTGGTCTCGTCGTCGATGATCAGGACGCGTGTCGTCATGAGGCAAACCGGATGAGGAAGGTGGCACCGCCGCCCGGCGAGTTGGCCACCGAGATGGTGCCGTGATGCTGTTCGATCGTCTGCCGCACGATGGCGAGGCCGAGGCCGGTGCCGTCGCCCTTGTCGGTGTAGTACGGCTGGAAGATCAGCTCGCGCTTCTCCTCGGGGACGCCCGGCCCGGTGTCGCGGAGCAGGATCTCCTGCCCGCCATCGGCGGTGCGCCGGAGGGAGACCGTCACCTTGCCGTGGCCGCCGCACGCCTCGACCGCGTTGCGCAGCAGGTTGGAGAAGGCGCGGCGCAGCGGATCGTAGTAGCCCTCGATCGGTCGCAGTTCGCCGGTCACGTCGAGCTGGCGATCCATCGCGACGGGGAGCGTGCTGCGCATCAGGTCGTCGAGGAGTTCGAACAAGTCCACCGGCGCCGAGACCCCCTCCGGCAGGCGCCCGAGTTCGGCGAACTCGCGCGCCATCGCCTCGAGGCGCGCCGATTCGGCGGCGATCACCTCCAGCGATTCATGCATCTCGGGCGGGGCGGTGCGGCGCAGTTGCGAGACGGCGAGGCGGATCGGCGTGAGCGGATTCTTCATCTCGTGCGCGACCCGCCGTGCGACCTCGCCGAAGGCGCGGAGCCGCTCGGCCTCGAGTTCGGCGACGCGCGCCTGTTCGAGTCCCTGGGCGAGGTCGCGGAGCGCGCCGCGGAGCACGGCGAACTCGGGGATGCCGCCATCGCTGCGGTCGGCCGGGAGGGGCTGCCGTCGGCGGATGCGTCCCGTCCAGTCGACGATCTCGTCGAGCGGGCCGGCCAGCTGGCGGGAGAGGGTCCGCACGAAGCCGGCGGCCAGGGCGAGCAGGCCCAGTGCACCCAGGATGAGTGCCCCGCGCAGCCAGACCGGGAAGAGGCGACCGAGGCCGCCCATCTGGCGTGTCTTGGTGACGAGCGAGTCGACTACCACCAGGTGGTGGTCCACGGCCGCCTGCGTCTCAGCCGGGATGCCGACGCCGCGAATGCTCTTGAAGGAGGTGTACATCGCCTTGGCGGAGCGGCCGACCGACTCTACGGCGTCACCGCCAACGGTGTTGGAGACCGCCTCGAGCGCCACGACAACCCCCCCGGTCATGACCGCGACAGGGAGGGCGCTCACCACCAGCAGGGCGATGAAGAGGCGGGCACGGAAGGAGAGGCGGGACACGGTGTGTCATAATGTACACGGACGGCGAATGGCGAACAGCGAACGGCCGCCGCTGAAGGGATTCGGGGGCACCGACCACCTTGGCACCGCTCCTGCACTCGCTGGGCGGGTTGGCTGGGCGCTCCTCGCCCCGCCGTTCCTCCTTCCCGAACCGGGATGACCATGACCCTGTCCCTCCGATGGATGCGCCGCGCCGGCCTTGGATCGGCCCTGACGGCCGTCTTTGCCCTGTCTGCGCCGCTTTCCGCTGCCGCCCAATCGCTGACGGCGGGGTCGCTGCGCGCCACCGTGCTCGACCCCCAAGGCGCCCCCATCCGTGAGACCTTGGTCACGCTGGAGCGGCTGGGTGTCGCGTTCCGCACCGGGGAGACGAATCGTGCGGGGGGGGTCGGCTTCGAGGCGCTTCCCCCCTGCCAGTACTCCCTCCTCGTCGAACAGCTGGGCTACCAGCCGGTGCGCCTCCGTGGCATCTCCATCCTCGCCGGCAACACCTCCGAAGTGACGGTCCGACTGGTTCGCCGTCCGCCGCCGATTGCCTCGGTGGATGAGCAGGCGGCTCAGGTGACGTTCCGCGGCGCGGCCCCCGGCCGAGTCTTCGCCGGGGACCAGCTCACCCGTCTCGATCGGGAACGCTCGATCACTGATCTCCGACGCGACCTCACTCAGCTGCCGACCCGGCTCTTCGTCGATGGCCTTGAGGAGACGTTGCTCCGCCACCCGGGCCGCCCGAGTGAGTTGGCCTCGGCGCCGATGTTCGCGCGCGATGGCATCAGCAGCGTGACGATGGCAATGCTCGGCCGCGACGGCGAATGGCGCGGTGCCTCTGGTCCGTTCTTCTCGGCGCAGAGCATGCGCGGCGGCCGCCGCGTGCAGGTGACGCCATGGGCCACCTTCTCGGGGGCATCGCTCGGTGGCCGCGCGGTGGATAACCCGGCCGACTCGGCAGGTTCGTCGCTTCAGGCCGGCGTGGCCCTTGGTGGGCCGATCAAGGGCGACACATCCTCCTGGTTCCTTCGCGTCGACTATCAGCAGCTCCGCACACCGACTGCCGCGCCATTCGAGAACGCCGATGCCGCTCCGGCCTTCACCAGCGCGGCGGGAAATCGCGCGGCGGAGATCGCCCGCTGGCTCTCGCCGACGGTGCGGAGCTGGCAGGGTCTCACCGGGCAGGGCCGGGTGGATTGGCAAATCGGCTCAAAGACCGCCCTGATGGTGCGCGCCGGGATGGCCTCGTGGAGCGAGGACAACCCGACCGCCGGGATCGAGATGACCAACGGTGCCGGTGATCGTCTCGATGCCAACGATCTCTCCCTCGCCACGTCGCTGACCACCCAGGGCGACGGGTGGCTGAGTGAGACACGCCTCGGCATGCGGACCAGCAGTCGCGAGTGGACCGGGACCGGCGCTGCCCTGAGCACGCTGCTCGCGAGCGGGAGCAGCGTCGGCACCCCGTTCACCGGCGGAGGCGTCTTCGATGAAAGCGCGTTCGAGCTGGTGCAATCGGCGAGCTATCGCACCGGCCGCCACACCCTCAAGGCGGGCCTGTCGGCGCAACGTCGGACCGTGACCTACAGCTGGATCCCTGGCGCCTACGGCCGCTACGCCTTCGGAACGACCGACGCGGGCGGTGGCGGGACCGGGACGTATCAGCAGATGGTCGGCGGCTCGCCAGCACCGGATATCGCCGCCACCGAGGCCGGCCTCTTCCTGCAGGATGCCTGGCAGCTGTCACCGGCCCTTGAACTGTTCGGCGGGCTCAGGCTCGAGACGCAGCGCCTCCCGACCGCGCTTTATCAAGCCAATACGGCGTGGGGCCTGACGAGCGGGTTGAGCAGCGCCACGCACCTCAAAGAGTCGAGTGGCGATCGCTTCGCACCGCGCGCCGGCTTCACCTACAACGTGGCCGGGCAGGGGCGGACGGTGCTTCGCGGCACCATCGGACGGCTGGCTGGACGGTACGATCTTGCCGCCGTGTCGGAGGTGGCACAGTTCAACGGTGATATCGTGGTGCACCGCGCCGAGGGAACGCTCGCGTTTCCAACGCCCGGGACGCTGGGTGGCGCCACGGTGGTCGGTCCATCGCTCACCTTCTTCGGCCCCGAGGTTCGGAAGCCACGGTCGTTCGAGGGCGAGCTCTCGTGGCAGCAGCAACTGGCGTCGGGGACTACCCTGACGATCACCGGTGGCTACCGGCACGCCGACTTCCTGCTCCGGCGCGACGATTTGAATCGTCCCGTGGCACCACTCGCCACCGCGGTTGATGGCCGCGAGATCTGGGGCACCCTGGCCCAGTACGGCGAGTTGATCGTCCCCGCCATCGGGAGCAATCGTCGCTTCAGCGGATTCGATGCCGCGTATGGGCTCACCTCCACCGGCTACAGCGACAGCTATGACGCCACCGTGCGCCTGGAACGCCCGATCGGTGCCGGGGCGACCTTCGCCGCGAGCTACACCTTCTCGCGCACGGACGACAATCTCGTGGGGCAGTTGAGTGGTGATCCGGCGGATCGGCTTTCGCCGCTCTCGGCGGCCTCGACGTGGGATGTGGGACGCTCCGATCTCGACATTCCGCATCGCCTCGCTGCGACCGTGACGCTGCGCCCCGGCGTCGATGGTCCGCTCTCGGTGGCGGCGCGCGCCCGCTACCGTTCGGGTCTCCCGTTCACCCCAGGGTACCGTCAGGGCGTGGACATCAATGGGGATGGCTCGGGAGGGAATGACCCGGTCGCGTTGACCGGCGCCCCGGCGGGACTCGCCGCCGTCCTCGCCAATGCCCACTGCAGCATCGGAGGGAGTGGGGTCGCCGAGCGCAACAGCTGCCGCGAGGATGCCGTGGCGTCGCTGGACCTCTCGCTGGCGCTTCGACTTGGCGCCGGCGCCCGGCGGATCGCACTGACCCTCGATGCGTTCAACGTCGTCGGCTCGGCCACCGGGGTGGTGGATCGCGCGGCGCTGCTCGTCGATCCAACCGGCACGATCACCACCTCCGCTGCCGGACGCACGGTCGTGCCCATGGTCGTCAATGACAACTTCGGCACGCTGTTGAGTCGGCGGGGTGAGCCCCGCACGCTTCGCATCGGCCTGCGCGTGGAGAACTGAACATGCAGACGATGACGATGCTTCGACGCGCGACCTTCGCGCTCCTCCTCGCCGGCTGCAGCAATGCTGGCGAGTCCCTGACCTTCCCGGCGCTGCCCGAGGGCGGCATTGCGGTGTCCTTCTTCCTGGACCGCGATGCCACCGGGAGCTACACCACCAACGACACCACGATGGCCGGGGTGCGTGTCGCGCTCCTCGCCGCCAACGGTGTCGACACGATCCAGACCATGCTGAGCAACGCCACCGGCGTCGCGATCTTCGGCCCGGTGCCAATCGGCCGCTATCGCGTCGTGGTCGACCGGGCCGCCTTGGGCGACACGATCGGCGTGGTCGTCGGTGACACCGGCACCATCAGCATTCTCGCCCGTCAGGACTCCAACACGGCGACGCGACTGGTTCGGCTTGGCTTCGAGGAAGTGACCGTGGCGCAGGCCCTGGCGCTGCCTGCCGGCCGTCGCGTGATCGTCCGCGGCAGCGTCGTCTCCCCGATGCAGGCGTTCCGGGACTCGACGATGTTTCTGCTGGACGCGACCGGTGCGCTGCGGATCACCTCGGCACGGCACTGGCCAGGTCGAATCGGCAACAATCTGGGCGACTCGGTCGCCGTGCTCGGCACCACGGGCGTCTCGCTGGGTCGCGCGGTCCTGCTGGCGGGCAAAGTGAGTTCGCTGGGTGTTGGCTCGGCGCCGGCGCCGCAACTCGTGACCGTGGCGGAGGTCCGCACCGCGCGGGGTGGCACGCTCGACGCGGCCCTCGTGCAGGTCACCAATGCGAAGGTGGTCGACACCGCCACGGTCGCCCTCGATCTGCGCGTGACCTTCAGCGAGGCGGCGGACGACGCCGACCGCGCCGTCGCCCTCTTCGACCAGTTGTTGCAGGCCCCTGCGGCGATCTTCACCGCCGGCCGCACCATCACCGTGCGCGGCGTCCTGGTGCCGCGTGGCGACGGCACCTGGTGGGTGAAGCCGCGCAATGGATCGGACCTGACGCTGGGGAGCTAGTCCCCGGTCCATCGGCTCGTCGACGATTACCCTACGCCAGGAACGGCATACTCCATGTGCGGTATCAACGGTTGCACTCGTGGCGATCAGGCCACCATCGAGCGGATGAACGATGCCATCGGGCATCGCGGACCAGATGATCGTGGCACGGCGGTCGACGCCGACATCGCGCTCGGCCACCTGCGGCTCTCCATTCTCGATCTCTCACCGCGCGGACATCAGCCGATGGCCTCGCCGAGTGGGCGATACCTGATGGTGTACAACGGCGAGATCTACAACTTCCGGTCGGTGCGTGCCCGTCTCGAACAGGTCGGCGAGACGTTCCTGAGCGATTCCGACACCGAGGTAGTGCTCCACGCCTTCGAGCGGGACGGCGTCGAGTGCTTGACGGAGTTCAATGGGATCTTCGCCTTCGGCCTGCACGACCGCATCGAGCACAAGCTCTACCTCGTGCGGGATCGACTGGGCATCAAGCCGCTCTATTACCTGCGTCAGGGCGAGCGTCTCTTCTTCTCCTCCGAAATCAAGCCATTCGAGCAGATCCCCGGCATCACCCTGACCGTCGACCAGGCGGCCGTCGCGGACTATCGCAACGGGCAGGATATCGTCCGGGAAGGGTTCTACCACGAAGTGGTGGCAGTTCCGCCGGGCTCCTGGGTGGAGGTGGACCTCGCTTCGGGGCAGTTCACCACGACGTCCTACGTGCGGCTCACCGATGCCATCCATCCCGATCGCTATCGCCGCATGGCGGTTGCGAGCGAGGCGAGCCTGGTGCAGGAACTGGACGTGCTCCTCAATGACGTGGTGCGCGATCAGCTGGTGTCGGATGCCCCGATCGGCACGATCTGCTCCGGCGGCGTTGACTCGTCGCTGATCACGGCGATTGCCCGCCAGTACCATCCCGACCTGCAGGTCTACAATGTGCGCGTGGGTGATGCCCGCTGCGACGAGTCTCCCATGCGGTCGCCGTCGCCAAGCACCTCGGCCTCACGCTCCACCAGGTCACCCTGGATCGCGAGAGCTACCTGCAACACTACCGCGATTGCGTCATCGCCGAAGACCTTCCGCTGATGCATCCGAATTCCGTCGGCATCTTCCTGCTCTCGCAGCAGGCGCGCTCGCAGGGCCTGTCGGTCTTGCTGAGCGGCGAGGGTGCCGACGAGCTCTTCGGCGGCTATCACCGGTACAAGGCGTACAAGAAGAAGATGCTGGTCGAGGCGATTCCGCTGGCGAAGCAGCTGTTGGGGGCGTCACACGATCTCTTCACCCAGGACGACGTGCGCCGCTTCGATTTCACGGCGGGCATCGCGACCGATGCCCCGACGTGGCTGCGCCATCGCTACGAGAGCACCAAGACCTTCCTCGATGCCTTCGCGTTCATTCCCTCGGCACGCGAGCGCGAATTGAAGGCGTTCATCGCCAAGGACCTGGTCGACTACCTGCCGTCGATCCTGCGACGCACCGACCGGATGTCGATGGCGGTCGGGCTGGAAATGCGAGTGCCCTACCTCGACGATCGCCTGGTCGAGTTCGGTCTCAATCTGCCGACGCGTCACCAGGTGTCGTTCCGCGACGTGAAGCGGTTGCTGAAGGCGGTCGCCCGCCGGTACTTGCCGTCGAGCATCGTGGATCGGCCGAAAATGGGCTTTCCCCTCCCCATTCAGGCGTGGCTCGGCACCGACGACATCCGCGGTACCTACCTCCAGGCCTGGGAGCAGTCACGAGCAGCCCGCGGATGAAGATTGCGCACGTCGTGTTCGACCTCTCGGTCGGCGGGATGGAGCGGCTGATCGTGGATCTCGCCAAGCGTCAGCAGGCCCGCGGCGAAGCGGTTGCGGTGTATTGCATCGCCAGCGAGGCGGGGGCGCTCGCCGTCGAGCTGATGGCGGCCGGCATTCCGGTGACTGCCCTCGGCAAGCGGCCCGGTGCCGATCTCGCGCTGGTCTGGCGGCTGCGAGGGTTGTTCCGTGCCGGGCAATTCGACGTGATCCACACCCACAACAACGTTGCCAGTCTCTATGGCGGCATGGCGGGCCGGCTGGCTGGCATCGGCATGGTGCTCAACACGCGCCACGGCATGGCCGACATGCCATACGACCATCGCCGGGAACAGATCTACCGGGCGTCGGTGGTCTTTCTCCATCGGGTCGCATTCGTCTGCCATCGAGCGCTGGACTTCTCCGTCCGCAAGGGGCTGGTGCCGCGGCGCAAGGCCATCGTGGTGTACAACGGCGTGGACATGGCGCCGTACCGGGTGCTCGATGCCGAAGGCTACGCCGACGTGCGGCGCGAACTGGCGCTCCCCCCGACCGTCAGGTTGGTCGGCACGGTCTGCCGCCTCACCGCCGCAAAGGATCTTCCCAGCATGGTGCGCCTGGCGCAGCAGGCGCGAGCGCACCGCAATGACGTGGTCTTCGTCATCGTCGGCGCAGGGGAGGAGGAGACGGCAATTCGGGCCCTGGTGCGCGAGCTGGCGCTGGAGGACGTCGTGCGCCTGCCCGGACGCCGGACCGACGTGGCGCGGTGGCTCTCGGCGTTCGACGTGTTCGTCATGACGTCGCTGAGCGAGGGGATGTCGTTGGCGCTGATCGAGGCTGCGGCCGAGGCACGACCGATCGTCACGACCGATGTCGGTGGGAGTGCCGACGTGGTGCTTGATGGCGTCAGCGGATTTGTCGTGCCGGTGGGAGCGCCAGAGTGCTTTCTCGAGCGCGTCGAATACCTTTTGGACCATCCGGTCGAGGCGGCCGCGATGGGCGCTGCTGGGCGGGAGCGCGCCCTCACGGCCTTCGACATCGAAGCGACGTGTGCGGCGTACGAGGCGTTGTACCAGCGGCGATAACCGATGATCGATGATCGATGATCGATGATCGATGGTCGATGATCGATGCTGGATGATCGATCAGCGACGCTGCTGGATGTACCACCCGCCGACGATGCCCACCGCAAGCCAACCCACCAGCAGAGCGACTTCCACGGACTCCACCGGCAGTCCAGTGGCGAGCGATGCGCCGGCAAAGAGCAGCGCCGTGAGCGCTGCCCCACTGGTCGCTTCACGCCGCGGCAGCCAGCCGAGACACCAGCCAATCGATACACCGAAGAGCGCGAGCCAGAGCACCGTCCAGCGGTAGGGCTCGGGGGCGCCAATCGCGGCGGCGAAGGGGTGGACAAACACCCAGCCGAGGCCGATGGACAGCGCGATCGTGCGGATCTGCGTCGAGCCACCAGGCAGTGGGCCGCTCCGCAACTCCACTCGGCCGCCACGCCATCGCCACGAGAATTGCCACGGCACGTCCGGTGGAATCGTCATGGCGCCCTCGAACCGCCAGACCGGCGTCCGTACCCGCCATCGCGAGGCGCGTGCACGCGCACTCAGCAGCAGTGCGTCGCCGCGTTGCGTCGCCGAGAGTTGCCGTCGGCCGTCGGCATCGACCACACGCAGGAGCGAAATGGGGCGGTCCGTGGTGGCCGCCTCGTGTCGCATCAGGTCGAGCGTGAGCGTGACCGAATCAGAGAGGTTGGGCGTCGACGCGAGCCTGTCGTTCGGCACCTCGATGCCGTTCAGCATCACGCGCTGCAGCGTCCCGGGAAACGGGTCGTGCCCGGGCCAGCGATGCAACGGCTGCCCGACCCATGGGCTGGGCGCTGCGCCATCCGGGCGGAGCCCCCACCCAGTGGCGATCCAGACCATGGCGCTCAGCGCGATCAGCAGCGTTGCCCCGCGTCGATGCTGGGGCAGTGACCGCGTGCGCCAGTTCGCCGCGTGCGGCCACGCCCACCAGCCGGCCGCGCCACCGAGGCTGTTCGTGAGGAGATCGCTGAGTGAGGCATCGCGCCCGGCCAGCAGCACCGCCTGTGTGCCTTCGATGCCGAGGCTGAGCAGTGCCATGGCGATCACGGCGCGGCGGCCGTTCCATCCGAGCAGCCGGAGGCCGATGCCGAGCGGCAGGAAGAGCAGCAGGTTGAGCAGGACATCCGTGGTGCCGGCGTCGCCGCAGACCAAACAGCTCCAGCCGGTTTCCGCCACGCGATCGGCCTGCGCCGGGTTGGCGCCGAGCGTGGTGAGGGAGATCACGGCGAGGGAGGCGAGCACCAGGGGCACCGCGCCGACTCGCCGCTCGCTCATGGGCGGTCGGCCATGACGGCAGCGTAATAGGCGAGGTATCGCTGCACGATGGATTCCTCGCTGAATTCGGCGACCGCGTGGGCGCGCGCCGCTGCCGCGACGGTGGCTCGGGCGACCGGGTCGGCGAGCAGGCCGTGCAGGGCAGGCAGCATCGCGTCGACGTCATCCATCCGCGTGGGGACACCACCCGCTCCCGTCATCCACCGCAGCGTCGCCTCGTCGTGGATGAGGCAGGGCAGCCCGGTGGCCGCAGCCTCGAGCAAGGCGATCGGCATCATCTCGAAGAGCGAGGCCAGCACGAAGACGTCGGCCGCACGACAGAGGTCGGCGATCTCGGCACGAGGGTGGCGCACCAGGAAGCGGACCTGGTCGCCCAGCAACGCCGTCCCTTCGCGAATGATCTCGTCCGTGTCCGCCTCGCGGCCACCCGCCACGACCAGGACGAAGGGCACCTCGGGGTGGCGTGCCCGATAGGCCGCCATCGCCGACAGCAGCCAGTCGATGCGCTTGTGCGGTCGTTTGATCGCGGCCAGCGTGAGCACCACCTGCGCATTGGCCGGGATCTCGAGGGCGGCACGCACCCCGGCCGCCGCCCCGGGATGGAAACGATCGCAGTCCACGAAGTTGCCGATGGCCGTCCAGGTCGGCCGCCACACCCCTTCCGCGCGACAGCGTTCCAGCTGCGTCGGCGAGAGGTGTTGGAGATAACGGAAGCGCGACAGAAACGAAGGCGGTTCTTCCGTGCCGTGGGCGAGAATGGTCCGGGTCTGCAGCAGACCGGCGCGGCGCAGTTGGTCTAGGCGCAAGGCGAGAAGCGGATCCTGCACGTGGAGGATGTCCGCGGGCCGGCGTCGAAGCGCCTTCGCCAGCGACCAGGCGAAACTGCTCTGTTCGAGCGCATACCCCGCCGTCGCCCCGATCCGCCAGGCGAGCGCCGCAGGCAGTCGATTCCCCCAGCGGGCGTTCTCCGCCGACTCCCGGGGAAGGTTGCGGAGCACTTCCCCGTACGATGGTGGTGTCCCGCCCCCCTGATAGAGCCGCACGTCGTGGCCGCGCTGGTGCAGCGCGTGACCCAGATCGCTGGCCCAGGTCTCGATGCCGCGCGCAATGTGCCCCAGGCCGCTCGAGGCGACCGCGATGCGCAGCGGTGCGCTCATGTCGATGCCCGAGGGCTCAACGGCAGCAGGGTGGCGAGGCGCCGCAGCTGACCGCCCAGGCCGATCGGGCCGCGTCGCGCCGCCTCCGTGAGGTATGCCCGCGCGGTGGGCAGGTCACGCACGTGGAAGAGCTCCAGCCCGTACTCGAGGTAAATCGCGTGCTCCTTGGCGCGCAGACGCTCGCCCTCGATGGTCAGGCGTTCGGCGGTCCGTCGGATGTTGGTCAACTCGGCGGCGGCGAAGCGCCGGGTCTGCGCGGTGAGCGAGGCGGGAGTCGGGCGATAGTCCACCAACACCTCGTTCACGCGCACAAAGCCCCACCCCGCATGCGCCAGTCGCAGCCAGAAGTTGTAGTCCTCCACGCCGATGAGGTCGCGCGATTCATCGAACCCCCCGACGGCCTCCCACGCGGCTCGGCGCAGCATCACGGTGGACGTGGGGATCCAGTTCCTGCGCCACAGGACGTCGAAATCGATCTGCGCCGGCGGCGTCGGTTGGACCTTCCCTTCCATGTGGTGCCCCGCGAAGACCACGGCCACTGCCGGGTCGTCGAGGTGGCGCTGTTGGGTCGCCAGTCGAGTCGGACGGGCCAGGTCGTCGGCGTCGAGCAGCGCAATCCACTCGGTCGTGGCAGCGCGGATGCCGGTGTTCCGGGCGGCAGCGGGCCCCCCGTTCGCCTGACGGATTACCCGGGCCCCCGCGGCTTCCGCCACGGCAGCGGTGTCATCGGTGGAGCCGTCGTCGACGACAATGACTTCCTGTGGCGGCACGGTCTGGCGAAGCAGCGATGCCACTGCCTCGCCCACGAATGCGGCGGCGTGATAGGCCGGCATCACCGCCGTCACTGGGGGTCCCTCCACGTCGCCTCCTGGGCTGGTCAGCGTGGTCATCGCGCGGTGTTCCGAGTGCGCGGTGGTGTCATGTCGTCAAAAAATTGAACAGTAATCGTCGAAAAGTTAGTCGTTCCAGTATGGCAAAAAAGTGCTAAGTCATTGTTAATCATCTGATTACCATACAACAACCGCGCCACATTTTGTGGTCCGCCTATTGCTAGGTATTTCAACAGCATGAAGGTGGTGCCGATACTGATTGCCGACGCTGTTCAGGGTACACTCACCAGGGTTCTCGCCATGACGTACACGTTCAAGCTCGCTCGCCGGATGGCCAGCAACCACGCCCGCCGTCACGCCTTCGCCGCCGCTGCGGCGCTGCTGCTCATGGCCTGCGGTGGCGAGAGCCCCACGGGACCCACCCCGCCGACGAACCCGCCGGTCACCGCCACCGCCGGCGTGTTGACGCTGGAACTGACGACCCCCAACACCAATGATGGTGCCGTGCAGTTCGCCGTCAGCGGCCCCGCGATCGACAGCGTGCGGGCGCTTGGCTACGACGGGCTCACGAGCGTCCTCCCCGGGCAGGCCCAGGTCATCGTCACCGGCGCCGTCGCTGCTGGCACGGTGGCGCGGGTCTACGTGCATGACATCGCCAAGGCGACGGAGTATCGGGCTTGGGTGGTCGCCGCCGCAGCCCGCAGCAGTTACCAACTCCAGGATGTCGCCAGCTACCGCGCCGCGCTGGTGCGCTGAGCGGTCGGCAGGGAGACCTCGGCCGAGACGGGACGGTGGTCCGACCCGACATCTCGGCCGATCGCGGCACGGTGGATGACGAACTCCGGCGTCGTCAGAATATGATCGATCCGGATGCCCCATCGCCTCGTGTGCTTGGTGTTCCCGATGCCGAGCCCGCTGCGCGAAAAGGCATTCCGCAGCCCGGCCCAGTGACGCCGATAGATGGCACTCTCGATGGGCAGGTTGAAATCTCCCGCGACAATCGTTGGCCACGGCTCCCCTCGAAAGATCCACTCCCGCGCCACGCGTGATTCGAGCTCGCGCTGGGCGGTATTTGCCCGGGTCACCGGACCCAACGTGGGGATGGTGGAGAGATCGCCGAAATTGTCGAGCGCGTCACGTGGCGTCTCGAGATGGACGACGCCCACACGCACCACACCGGCTGGCGTGTCGAGCGTCGCCCGCGCAATCGCCCCCGAACCACTCTGCTTCCAGAAGTCCATCGGGTCGCGCTCTTCCCAGCTGAGGATCGCGAAGTGGCTGGCGATACACACCGATGCCACGGCGTGGCGAATCTCCCACCGTCCGGTCGCCCGGATGCCGTCGGCGAGTGCCGCACTGCATTCCGCCACGACGAGGATCTCGGCCTGCACCCGCTCCGCCTCGGCGAGGATCGTGGCCGCCGTCGGATGGAGGGTCGGGCTGCCGGATCCCGCGTTGATCTCCATGATGCGGAGTGTCGTGTCGGCCTTCGGCTCGAAGCGCCCAAGCCCGAGCCGGATGTCGAGCAACCCGAACCCGAAGACGAGCGCCATCACCGCGCCTGCGACAATCGCGGTGCGTCGCGCTCGCACGAGTGCCGGGACGAGACCGAGGAAGCATGCGCCGGCCGCCCACCGCGGTCCATAGAGGAAGGGAAGCGCCCACCAGATCCGATCGCCGAGCACACTGACCACCACCCACGCGGCGACCATGGCGGCGGCACTCCCCCAGGCGAGGCGCCGAGCCCATCGATTGGCCGCGGGCTCAGTCATGGCGTCGAAACGGCCAGACGACACAGCCGGCGAGGAAACCGCTGCCCCAGCTGCAGTGCACGGCGAAAAAGATGAACGGCAGTGCCGGGAGATACTGCCAGCCGGCCCGCGACGCCGTGGCAACGCTGGCGGCCAGATTCGCGACGAGATACAACGCCAGATGCGCGGCACCGAGCGATCCCATCAGGCGCACGAACAGCGGCGTGAGCAGGAGCGAGAGGACAAACGCCGGTGCCACGAGTTGCCGCCACCGCAGCGAGGCGGGATGCGCGAGGAGGGTGCGGACCTTCCAGAAGCCGTAGCGCACGTACTGCCTGGCCAGCTTGGCGAGGGAAGAGCGGACGAAATACGTCGAGCGAATCGTGGGCGAGAGATAGATCCTCGCGCCGGTGGCCCGCAGCCGGACATTCATCTCGTAGTCTTCGTTCACGGCCCAGTCTTCGCGCATGCCCCCCAGCGCGCGGACCGTCTCGGTGCGCCAGGCGCCGAGGTAGACGGTGTCCGTCCATCGTGGGGTGGTCGCGTTGCGGTAGGCCGCATCGCCAGCGGCGAACTTCGACGAGACCGCGGCGGCGACGGCGCGCGACAGCCAACTGGTGCCGGTCGCTCGCTGGACACCCCCGACGCTGCCGGCGCCCGTCTCCTCGAGGAGCCGGACACATTCGGCCAGGTAGTCGTCGGCATAGAGCGAGTGGGCGTCCATGCGCACGAGATAGCGACCGCGGGCGGCGGCGAGGCCGAGATTAAAGGCCGGGGCTTGCAGTCGCTTCGGGTTGGCGAGTCGGCGGACCCGTGGATCGCGGCTGGCGATGGCGTCCACGATCGCGGGCGAACGGTCGTCGCTCTCGCCGTCGAGCACGAGGAGCTCCCAGCTCCCCCCGTTGGGGAGGTGGTTTGCCAGCACCGAGTCGAGACAGGCCTCGATGCCGGCCTCCTCGTTCCGCATCGGAATGACGACGGTCACCAGCGGGGTGTCAGCGTGGGGAGCGGCCACAGTCTCGGGGGATCGGGGGGCAGGGAAGGCAGCCGGGGGACGACGCGTACCGGGCAATCTACCCGACGCACGCGCCGGGGCGTATGGGGGGCGGTGCCGCCCGTCGCCGCAGAGCGTCCTCCGTGGTGGGCGCTCCGCCGCATCCGCGAACGATACAGTGTCAAACAATTTTACACTGCCATGCCCGTAACTGCCACGCAAGCCACTGTCATTCATTGATTTCAGTTGGCAGCAATCTTGCCCGATACTTGGCCAGTAACGCCGCGGCCCTTGGTCGTTCCGAGGATCCGCCTCTGGGGGCTACCCCGCTGGTTTCAGGCTGGAGTCACATTGATCATGAATCGCCCATCACAGATCCTGCGGCTTGCGTCGCTCCTCATTGCCCTGGCAGCCACGGCCTTGCCGGGGCAGGGTGGGGCCCGGCGGGTCATCATCACGCTGCGCTCCTCCTCGGGTGAGGCCGCGCTTCGCGCGCCAGGTTCGCCCCCGGTCACCTCTACCGAACTCTCCCAGATCTCGGCGCGGCTGGACCGCGACCTGCCGACTCTGGTGGAGACCGGTCGGGCACCCTTTGCGGGGATGCTGTTCGCGCAGGTCAGCGCCGCGGAAGCGACTCGACTGGCGAGTGATCCGAACGTGGCGATGGTCGAGGAGGACCGCCTGTGGAGTCCGGCGGATGCCGTCACCGCACTCTCGTCGGGTGATCGGTGGGCGGCCCTCCGATCGCAGCCGACCGACGGCGCCGACACGACGCCGTGGGGCGTGGCCCGGGTGATGGCACCGGAAGTCTGGGCGAACGGGAATCGTGGCGCTGGCGTCAAGGTCGCCGTGATGGACTCCGGCATCGACACCGGGCATTCCGACCTCTCGGTTGCCGGCGGCTACAACGCCGTGACCCGTGTCGCCTCGGGGTATGGCGACGACATTGGCGCCTGCAACGGCCACGGCACCCACATCGCGGGCACCATCGCGGCGCTCAGCAACGGGTCCGGCGTCGTGGGCGTCGCCCCCGATGTGCAGCTCTACGCGATCAAGGTGTTCCAGGATGTCAGTGGGTCCTGCCTCGCATACACCTCCAATCAGATCGCGGGACTCAACTGGGCCGTCTCCCAGGGGATCCGCCTCGTCAACGTCTCGATCGGCGGCTCCTCGTCCTTCTCGTACAACGCCGCGATCGCCACCGCCGCCGACCAGGGCACGTTTCTGATCGCGGCCGCGGGCAATGGTGGCGGTGCCGTGCTCTATCCGGCGGCCGCGCCGAGCGCGATTGCGGTCGCGGCGCTCGATGACTCGAACCTGCGCGCTTCGTGGTCGTCCTTCGGCCCCGAGGTCGGCTTTGCCGCGCCGGGCGTCAACATCAATTCCACCATGCCGGGCGGTGGCTACGGCGGGAAGAGCGGGACCTCGATGGCCGCGCCACATGTGGTGGGCGTCGCCGCGCTGATCCTCGCCGCGCATCCGGGGCTGACGCTCGACGGCTTGCGGCAGAAGCTGCGGGATGGTGTCCTCGACGTCGATGCCGGCGGCTTCGACAACAACACCGGCTTCGGTCTGGTGCGTGCCCAGCCGTCGCTCGGCGGCGGCTCGCCGCCACCACCGGTCCCGCTCGCGATGAGTGTCTCGCCCCTGTTCCGCAGCACCACGGCCACCGCCGGTATGGCCGCCACGGGCAGCAGTGCCTCGGTCAGCCTCAGCGGCGACAACGCAGGCACCACCGCGTGGAACGCGACGAAGCGGAAGAACTGGACGACGCTGACCACGGCAAGCGGCTCAGGCAGCGGCACCGTGGCATGGAATCGCAGTACGGCCGGCCTGACGGCGGGGACCTACGTGGACACGATCACCGTGTCGGCGGCGGGCGTCGCGTCGCAGAGCATCATTGACACGTTGCGGATCACCGCGGCCCCGGTGCCGCTCACGATGGCCGTGGCTCCGCTCTTCCGGAGCACGGTGGCGACGGCCGGAACGGCCGCCGCGGGAAGCAGTGCGACGATCACCCTCAGTGGCGACAACGCCGGCACGACCGCCTGGACTGCGGCGAAGCGGAAGAGCTGGACGACGCTCACCACCGCGAGCGGCACGGGGAGTGGCACGGTCGCGTGGAGCCGCAGTACCGCCGGGCTCGTCGCCGGGACCTATGTCGATACCATCACCGTGTCGGCGAGTGGTGTCGCGGCACAGAACATCATCGACACGTTGCGGATCACCGCGGCGCCGGTGCCACTCGCCCTCGCGGTGAGCCCGCTCTCGCGCAATGCCACTGCACAGGTTGGCACGGCCGCGCCGGGCGACAACGCCACGGTCACGCTGACCGGTGACAACGCCGGGACGACGCCGTGGACCACCTCGAAGCGGAAGAGCTGGACCACGCTCACGACCGGCAGCGGCACCGGCAGTGGCACCGCCTCCTGGACGCGCAGCACGGCCGGCCTCTCGGCGGGCACCTACGTGGATACCATCACGGTGACGGTGGCCGGCCTCGCGCCGCAGAGCGTCATCGACACCTTGCGCATCACCGCGGCCCCCGTGGCGCTCGCGCTGGCGGTCTCCCCGCGCTCGCGGAATACCATGGCGCAGGTCGGTACGGCCGCGTCGGGCGACAACGCAGCGGTCACGCTCACCGGTG
This sequence comes from Gemmatimonadota bacterium, assembly GCA_016720805.1. NCBI lineage: Bacteria > Pseudomonadati > Gemmatimonadota > Gemmatimonadota bacterium. The sequence goes on from JADKJZ010000014.1 coordinate 526,391, forward strand.
ACAACGCCGGGGGAACCGCGTGGACTGCGGCGAAGCGGAAGAGCTGGACGACGCTGACCACGAGCAGCGGCACCGGCACCGGCACCGCGGCCTGGACGCGCAGCACTGCGGGCCTGACCGCTGGCACGTACGTCGATACCATCACGGTGACGGTTGCCGGCCTCGCGCCGCAGAGCGTCATCGACACCTTGCACATCACCGCGGCCCCGGTGCCACTCGCGCTCGCGGTCAGCCCGAGCTCGCGAAACGCCAGTGCGCAGGTCGGCACGGCCGCACCCGGCGACAATGCCGGCGTGACGCTCACCGGTGACAACGCCGGGACGACCGCATGGACCGTGGCCAAGCGGAAGAGCTGGACCACGCTCACGACCAACAGCGGCACCGGCAACGGCACCGCGGCGTGGACGCGCAGCACGGCCGGGCTGACGGCAGGCACCTACGTTGACACCATCACGGTGACCGTCGTCGGCCTCGCGCCGCAGAGCGTCATCGACACCTTGCGCATCACCGCGGCTCCGGTGGCACTCGCGTTGGCGGTCACCCCGAGCTCGCGCAATGTCGCGACGCAGGTGGGCACGGAGGCGCCGAGCGACAACGCGGCGGTCAGCCTGACCGGTGACAACGCCGGGACGACCGCGTGGACCGCGGCGAAGCGGAAGAGCTGGACCACGATCACGACCGGCAGCGGCACCGGCACCGGCACCGCGGCCTGGACGCGCAGCACCGCAGGCCTCACGGCGGGCACCTACGTCGACACCATCACCGTGACGGTCGCCGGCCTCGCGCCGCAGCGCGTCATCGACACGTTGCGGATCACCGCCGCACCGGTTGCGCTCACCCTGGCGGTGGCGCCTGGTTCGCGGAGCACGACTGCGGCCGCCGGTGCCCCGGCCAGCGGCGACAACGCTGCCGTGACGTTGAGCGGCGACAACGCCGGCGCCACCCCGTGGACCGCGACCAAGCGGAAGAGCTGGACGACCCTGACCACTGCGGGCGGCACCGGCAGCGGTTCGGTCGTGTGGACCCGGAACACGGCCGGCCTCAGCGCCGGTACCTATGTCGACACCATCACCGTGGCGGCGTCGGGCCTGTCGCCGCAGCGCGTGATCGACACCTTGCGCATCACGTCGGCGCCGGTGCCCGTGACGGTCGCCGTCTCCCCCGGGGGACGTCGGGTCACGGTGACGCGCGGCAACAACGCGGCGAGTGCCACCGCGAGCGTCACGCTGGTCGGTACCGACGCCGGCAGCACGGCGTGGCTGGCCACTCGGCGTCGGAGCCAGACGTCGTTCACGACCAGCAGCGGCGTCGGCAGCGGGACGGTGGCCTGGAACCGGAACACCAGCGCGCTCACCGCCGGCACCTACGTCGACACGATCACCGTGACCGCCGGAGCAGCCACGGCGCGGTTGATCGACACGGTGGTGGTGACCACCCCGACCACCGCGACAATCCTCCTGCTGCCGAAGGGCAAGAAGTCGCGCTACCTCACGCAGGCTGGCCGGGCGAACGCCTTCGCCTCGACGCGTGACTCCGCCCTGGTCGAGGGCGAGGTGATCGAAGGGCAGAGCGACCAGTGGACCGCCGTCATTGGCGGGACAGGCCTCACCGTGCTCTCCCCGGTCGGTCGGTTGGGGGAATATGTGTACTGGGAGCGGCGGAGCGCGGCGTCCAACGCCGGGTTGTATGTCGACACCGTTCGGGTGCAGTTGGTTGGGTCTGCCGGTCTCGAGGCGACCTTCGTCGACTCCCTCGAGGTCGTGACGGTGGAAGTGCCCGCCGTCGGGTTGGCCGTGGACGAGCTGGTCCGCGGTGGGCAGTTGAACAACGACCAGCGCCTGCTCTTCGACAGCGAAGGCAATCGCAACGGTTACTTCGATCTCGGCGACTTCCTCGCCTGGGTCGATCGCGACCGGATCCGGCTCTCGCCGTCTCAGGTGGCGAAGCTGCAGTCCATTCCGATCACGCCCGTTCGACCGCGGTCGTAGCGCCACGAACCGTCATGGCAGATGGGGCCGCCGATCTTCCAAGATCGGCGGCCCCATTCGCATGCTGGTTGCCCGAGGGTGCTGGTCGGTCAGCCGCTGACCGGTCCGAGCCGGGCCGCCTCGATCGCGTGGTACATCTCCCACGCCGTCGCATGTGCGAGCCGCCAGCCGCGCCGAGTGCAGGCCGCACGCACCTGGCGGAGCGTCGTGTCGAGGTCGCCCCCCAGCATCGGGCCGGCGTTCTTCTCGATGGCCCCGTGGGTGAACAACTTCACGAAGACGTCGTTCCCGATGCGCGGCGCGGCGTTGAGCCAGCAGTCCGCCCGATCTGCCCCCGGCCGGGCATAGCCGGCCAGCTCGCCAACTTCCAGCGAGGGAAGCAGGCGCCACCGCGGGTGCGGCCGCATCGTGAGCGGCCCCTGCACGCAGAGCAACGCGTCCGCCGGCGGCACGGCGCCGCATGTGACCAATGGGCCGCTGTCGTGCGACTTGGGGCGCTGCGGGTCATCGACGGCCCAGTAGATCGCATTGACGAGTGACGTCTGACACGGGTCCGGTGCCGAGGGCATGGTGAAGTCGGCGTAGCAGCCCAACTGGCGGAGCAAGGTCAATTCGTTGTTGAGTCCGCACCAGCGCCCATCGGGGCGCGAATTGTCCAGCGCCCAGTTGCCATGGATGAAGGCAAAGCCGGGACGCCCCTGCCAGTCATGCAACAGGCCGTGGGCGCCACGCAGGGTGTCGATGAAGCCGGTCATCCGGTCGAGGAACGCCTGCTCGCTTTCCCCGTCGTGATGCAGGTGCACCTCGACGTCGCCGAAGCCGCGGCGGGTGAGCCCCGCGAGACCCTCCAGCAGATCGGCGCGGTATTCCTCCTCCGGATAGAAGAAGGTCCACTGCGCGGGGCGTCCGCTGTCGTCCGGATGCGCCTCGGCGATGCGGGGCCACGCGGCCAGCCAGGCATCGACGCGCGTCGTCGCGACGGCGTCGCTCGCCTTCCCCCAATACGGCTCGTAGTGGTCGGCGAACATCAGGTGCACCGTGATCGGGCGCGTCGGGTCGAATCGATGTGCGGCGTTCCGCCGGCGAGCCGACCACCACCCTGGCAGCCACCGCTGCGCTTCGCGGGGCAATTTCATGATGCTGCTCCTGTGGCGCGGGCGGCCAGGGTTCGCTGCAGGATGGCGCGCACGGCGGCGACGGCCTCCTGCCGATCGGGGATGTGGCTGGAGTCGGCGCGGCGCGCGAGTGGTGGACCCTGCAGCGCATCCTCCAACGCAGCGGCAAGTGCCGGGACATCACCCGGGGGCACCACGCGCGAATTCGGCTCCAGCAGATCCGGAACGGCGCCCACCGCCGACGCGACGAACGGTGTGCCGCAGGCGAGACCCTCGATCAACACGTTGGGCACGCCCTCAGAGCGCGACGGGAGCACCACCACGTCGGCTGCGGCGTACCAGTCCCGCAGGGCGGCGTGACTCACGCTCCCGACCAGTTGGACCGAGTCGCCATAGCGGGCGGCCATCTGGGCCAGCTCGCCACGCTGCTCGCCATCGCCGGCGAGCACCAGGAGTGGCGCCGCCTTGCCGCGATGAATCAACGACCACGCCGCCAGCAGGACGTCCAGGCCCTTGACCGGCACCATGCGTCCGACCCAGAGCGCAATCGGCCGATCAAGCGGGAGCCCGAGGCGACGGCGGGCCGCCAGGCCGTCGGTCGGGGCGAAGCGCTGCCGGTCGACGCCGCGGGCGAAGGCATCGACCCGCTCGGGAGGCACACCAAGCGCCACCACGCTGTCGCGCAACGGCGCCCCGACGGCCAACACCCGATCGGCCGCCAGCAGGGTCTCGACAATGATGGCACGGCGCGCCGGCTTGGCGGTCAGGATCAGGATGTCGGAGCCGCCGACCAGCAGCACACCTGGCACGCCGAATTCGCGGGCGACCTCGAGGGCAACGGTGCCATCGGGATGCGTCCAGTAGCCGAGCACGAGGTCGGGTTGCCACTCCTCGGTGATCGTGCGGGCAGCGGGAAGCACCGTCCGACGCATCCAGCGGTGATGCCGATGATGGCCGACCTTCGGTGGATACCACCAGAGCGGATGCGTCACGCCCTCGGCGGTGGTGCCGACGGCACGGCGTCGCAACCGGTCGGTCCAGGGAATCGGCGCCACGACGCGCACGTCGTCCCCGGCCAGATGCAGGCCGGTGACGAGTGCTGCGTTGAAGGTGCCCTTGTGCGGACCGTACGGCGTCGGATAGACACTGGTGACCAGAAGGATGCGCATGCGTCAGCGGTCGGGGGGCACGGACGCGTCCGGAGTCGCCAGTATCCGACGACGACGTCCGCCGGTCGACGTGACGGGCTCTGGCGTCGACGACACCGGCGGTGGGGCCAGCGTGAACGGTGAGCCGAGGAGCGTCGCGGCGGCCAGGCCGAGGGCCATGTACATCATCGGGTAGTAGGCATTCGACAGGAACGAGCCGGTGACGAGGACGCCGGTGAGCATCGCCAGCATGTGTCCGGCCTGGACCTCGTGTTCGCTTGCATCCGCGCGCAACGAGCGGGCGGCGTTCGCGGCCTTGGCCATCTTCCGCAGGCCCGTGATCAGCGTGACGCAGAGCGCCACGAAGGTGATCAGGCCCGCCACCCCGAGCTCCATGCCGACCTGGACCCACGAGGAGTGGGCCGCTCGATCCTGCTGGTTGAGCATGCCGAAGTAGGTCGGAAAGTTGGCGATGCCGTAGCCCCAGGGGCGCTTGATCATCCACACCATCCCCTGCTTCCAGAAGAAGATGCGACCGTCGTTGCCGAGGTTGTAGTCATCGCCACCGAAATCGGAGAAGCGATCACCGGCACCACTCTTCACGGCCATGTAGACGAAGCCACCCACGGCAACCGCCACCAGCCCCATGCTGAGTAATCGTCGCCACCCTCGAGCGCCGGCGCCTATCACGACCGCAGCGGCCGCGAGGAGGCCGAGCATTGAGCCGCGCGATTGCGTCGGGACGACCGCCATCACCATGACACCGGCGGCGCCGGTCCAGAACAGGCGTCGCCAGAAGGAGCCGACGGACAACCAGAGTGCGAGGGGAAAGGCGGCGACAACGATGGCGCCGAAGTCGTTGCTGTCCAGACCGATGCCGACGGTCGCCAACCGGCGAAGCTCGGGGCGCGCCGCGAGCACGTCGGGGTCGATCGGTTCGCCGTCCTCGTTGAGGATGAGCGCGTTCGGGTCGTAGGTGTGCAGCACGTTCGCGGACACCGCCGTCACCGACAGCACGAAGACCGCCGCCGCGATCCGCAGCGCCCGTCGGTCGCGCAGGAGCACCAGGCACGTCAGGAAGATCACGAACGAGATCAGGTAGCGTTGCCGCAGGAAGTCGAAGGAGCCCGACGGCCAGATGCCCAACGGCATGGTCACGACCACGATGCCGAGCAGGACACACACCAGCCGCATCGGCTTCGAGCGTTCCCAGATCTGCTTCCACGCATCGGGGGGAATCGCCAGCGCGAGCATCCCCACGAAGATCAGCATCATGATCATCGGCCCCTTCGGGATCTCGAAGGCGGCGAAGACTTCCGGCAAACGCACCACGGCGTAGCCGAGGTAGAGTCCGACAAAGGGCGCCAGCGCCATTTCGCCACGGCCGGCGGTCGCCAGCGAGAAGCCGTCGAATCCGCGACGCGGGGCCTGGGCGGGGGCGGAGGTGGCGGCGCGGATCGAGCCGAGCAGATCCGCGGTCGACGTGTCGGGTGGAAAGGGCTTGCTCACGGTGCCTCGGGGCGGGATGCGAGGCGGTTGATCACCACCTGGAGCTTGCCGGCCGCGGTCAGGGGAATGTCGGCGACCAGCTCGATTTCGAGGATCAGCGATGGCGCGACGGCGGTCAACTCGCGGCGAATCCAGGCGTCATCCGCCGCGCTCCAAGTGGGCGCCACGAGTCGCAGCTGCACATGGGTCAGCCGTTCCTGCACCACCTGGAAGCGCTGGACCGCCGGCAACTCCTTCAGCAGGTGCGGGAAAAACTCCCCTGGCAGTCGGCCTCCGTCGGGCGTCTGCAGCACATCCAGTTGCCGACCGACGATCGCCGCGAGCAGCGGCAGGCCACGGCCGCAGCCGCAACTGCCGGCCTGCAAGACAGCACGATCGCCGTTCGCGTAGCGAATGAAGGGCATCCCGCGGTTCGTCAGGTCGGTGACGACGACGTTCCCTTCGACCCCTGCCGCGACCGGGCGTCCGGCATCGTCGAGCACTTCGAGCAGCAGGTGCTCGGTGGTCATGTGCAAGCCCTGATGTGCCGAGCACTCCGCGCCCATCAGCATGAATTCGCGCGAGCCGTACGTCTCGAAGACCGGCGCACGGAAGACCCGCTCGATCACGGTGCGCTGGAAACTGTGCAACTTCTCCGCGCCGACCACGATCGCGCCCGGCGCGTACGGCACCAGCCCGCGTGCCTCGAGCAGGCGGGCGAAGCTGTACAGCGCACCGGTGTAGCCGACGATGGCATCGGGCCGGTTGCGCGCCAGCGACTGGTGGAGTCGCGGCACCTCGGCTTCGGTGAGGTCGAAACTGCTCTCGGTGGTCCGGCGATAGAGCGCATCGTACAGCTGGAGCTTCCGCCGCCGCTGGGCCCCGGCCGCGCGCGGCGGGGCGCCCCAGAGATACCACTGGCGGGTGCCCGGCGCCGCGCCGGCCCACCCATAGCCGCGGTGCCACGCCGCCATCCGGCGTTCGTTGCTGTCGGGGTCGAGGTCGAACTGGAGTGGCACCCCGCTCGATCCGCCCGTCGCCTTGGTGATCAGCGTCGTGGCCGGGGTGCTCCGCATGGCGATCCGATGCTGACGAATCGTCTCGCGGTCGAGGACCGGCCACCGATGGAAGTCGGTCGGGGTCTGCACGCTGGCGGGGTCGAGGCCCTGACTGGCCCATGCCTCCCGGTACCACGGCGAGTGTGCACCGGCATGCCGGAGCAACGCCTGGAGGCGCTCGAACTGGAGCGATTCCAATCGTTCGCGCGACCACCACTGTGACGCCTCAAGCTCCCGCCAGTAGCGGAAGACCGGCCGGCGCTTGAACCCCTGCTCGTAGGCACGAATCCCGGCACGCCACAGCGACACGTCCAGTCGGGAGGCGGTCACGGCCGCGCTCGGGGCATGACGTGGCGGCCGAGCGGGGGTACCGCGGCCTCGGGGTGTGGGGTTCGTCGGGTTGCCATCATCGAGGTGGAGGAGCAAGTTGTGAGCCAATGAAAGGGACGCGCGCCACGAGTTGACGGGCACTTGGCGGCCCCGGCCCATGACTTGCTGACACCCGTTCGGTAGCCCCAAAGATAGGCACGACCCGGCTCCGAAACTGCGGCCGGCCGTACCGCTCCTTCAACCGCCCGAGGCCGTAGCATGATGTCTGCCCCCGCACCGCTTTCCGCCCGCGCCCAGACGGTGATTGCCGCCGTGATCGCGGTCCTGGCCGTCGCCGCGCTTTCTCCCGTCGCCGATGCCATGGTCCCGGCCTTCCCGTTGGCGACCGGAGAAGTGCGTTGGCGTTTCCAAGTCTTCGGGACCGTCCTCGCCGCGCTGCCGCAGCTTGCCCTGCTTCTGGCATCGATCGCCGGCCTCGGCACCCTTGCCGGCCACCGGGTGGCGGTCCGTGGCGCCTCGCTGGCCGCGCTACTGATCGCGGTCGTGGCGCTGGCATTGCTGCCCTTCTTCGGGCTCGACTTCATCGAGATGCGCCGGCTCGTCCCGATCGACCGCAAGGGCACCTTCGACATGGCGACCATGAAGACCGGGCTCTTCGGCGGCCTCTTCGTCCTGGCGCTGGCGTACCTGGGCTGGATCGGGATTCCGGCGAGCACGAAGGAAAAGACCACCGAACGGAAGGAAGGGCAGGGACTGATCGTCGGCCAAGGCTGACCGAGAGCGTCCGGCAGTGACTACGGGGAGGCGTCGGTCGACGCCTCCCCGTCGTGCGTCCGGAGAATCCGCGCGGGCACCCCGCCCACGCTGACGCCCGAGGGGACGTCGCGCACCACCACCGCATTGGCACCGACCCGCACATCACTGCCGATCGTCACCGGGCCGACGATCTTCGCGCCTGCGCCGAGGAAGACGCGGTCGCCGAGCACGGGAGACTGATCCTTCTCGGCGCCGATCGTCACCTGATGCTCGACGTAAATCCGGCTGCCGCCGCGCACGGCGCCATTGATCACCACGCCCTGGGAGTGAATCAGCACGAAGCCCGGGCCAAAGGTGGCGCCACGACCAATGATGCACTGGCCGAACACGGCATTCACCTTGTTGCAGATCATCGTCAGCGGTGCCAGATGGTGTCGATGCGACCAGGCCATCAGACGATAGCACGCCATGGCGAAGGTCCCGTCGGTGAGCAGCGCCTTCAGCAGGGTCGCCGGTCGCGTGTCGCCGTAGCACCATTCCGCCTTGCAGCGCAGATCCTCGAGAAAGATCACGGCGTCCCTCCGGCGGTCGCGTCGGTCAGCAGGTCGGCGAGTTGCGAGGCGAGCTGCCGGCGTTCGAACCGCGCACCGGCGTCGGCCGTCGGGGCGGCCGGCGGCCCCTCCTCCACCAGCCGTCGGAGCCAGCCGGTGATGCCCGCGACATCGGACGGAAGGTAGTGCCCCCCTGACTGGGCGCCACGCACCAGGGCGGCGATCTCTCCCTCCGGCATCACGGCGAGGATCGGCCGTTGCACGGCGAGGTACTCGAAGACCTTGGCCGGCGCGACCCGCTCGGCCCCCGGGAGGTCGCTCAAGAGGAGCAGCAGGGCATCAGCCGACTGCATGGTGGCGAGGGCGATGGCGTGGTCGCAGTAGGGAATGTCGGCCAGGGTGACGCCGAGCGACGCGAGTGGCGCCAGCAGCGCCTGTTGTTCCGGCGTCTTTCGTCCGACCACCACGAGCTCGAGTCGGTCGCGGAACTCCGGGGCCCCGGTCACCAACTGTTCAATCGCGCTGATGAGCGGGGCGATCGAGGTGAGGTTCCAGAGCGTGCCGGTGTAGACCAAGCGGATGCGTCCGGGGATGCGCGGCGTCGCCGGTGCGACCGTGGCCGCGACCGCCAGGTCATGCGCGTCCCAGCCATTGTAGATGCAGTGCGCAGTGGCCGCCGAGCCGGCCTCGCGGGCGCGCTCGGCGAGACGCGCGGTACTGGCGGCCGTGGTGGCGATGATCGTCCGGCTCCGTCGCAGCACGGCGCGCTGCATCCGCTGTTGCACCGCCATCACGAGGCCACCCTGCGCCGCGTTCTCCCAATAGGTGCTGCTGATGTCCCATTCGTCGCGAAAATCACTTAGCAGCGGCAGCCCGCTCCACCGCGCGAGACGGGCACCGACGAGCAGATTGGAGTAGCTCGGAGCGGTGGCGAGAATCGCATCGTGGGGCAGGCGACGCAGCAGCGCGCGCCCTTGGCGTATCGCGTCGGGATACCAGAGAATCTGGGGGTCAGGTTGCAGCACCGTGCTGGCGACGCGCCGGAGCAGCGACGGGCGCGTGGCGGCGGTCGACGACGGCGCGCTGATGCCGGTGGCCTGCTTGGCGGCGTACGATGGCTCGAGTGTGCGCGCGGTGGTGATGACGAGGTCGGGCGGAAGGTCGGCCAGGAGCGTCGGGTCGAGGAGTGGCACCGACGGGTTGGCCGCCTGGAGCACCGAGACATCCCAGCCAAAGTCGGGGAGGTAGCGTGCGAACTTCGCCGGCCGCTGGACGCCGGCACCGCCGACCGGCGGGAAGTGGTACGAGACGAGGAGGACGCGCCGTCGACCCACCCCCCCCTCAGAGCGGAGGCAGGATGCGATTCACGTCCGCGACCAGCGGCATGGCCGCGGCCCGTGCCACCGCGTCGGCCGCCGCGACATCGCGCGAGTCGACCTGGACGAAGATCCGCACCAGCGCTTCCTCGGTGCGACCGTGCACCGCGGCGTCGCGCAGCAGGTCAAACTTCACGCGGAATTCGTCATGGGCCACACGGCCCCGCCCTTGATACCAGTAGTAGACGATCGCCGACTTTCCTTCGCGGACCAGCAGCCACCGGTTCACCGTCACCGGGCCCGCCGTGGTCTGGAGCACCACGGCCTGCGACTCCACCGGCTCCCATCCCGCCCCCGGAAGGCAGTTCTTGGGGGAGTGGATGCTCTTCCCCTGTCGCTGCTCGTCGTAGTAGGAGACGAAGATCGAGTAGGCCGGTTGATTGGCGGGCTCGTATCCCCGGAGAATGAACGCGGTCATCCCGGCGACCCGTTGTTCTTCGGGGGTGATCGGAATGTCGGTCCCCGTGGACCCCAGCGACGTGACGGCGACCGAGGCGATCGGCGCGGCCAGCGGCGTGGAGGTCGCGCGGCGTGCGAGCAGGGTGGCGTTGAGCAGGCACCCCACCGTCAGAAGCGTCCCCGGCACCCATCGTTGCCATTCACGCATGCGCGGTCCTCCAGCGGTGGATCGTCCGCTCCCCGTAGCCGACGATGGCGCCAAGCGCGCCGATTGCGGCAAACGAGACGACGAAGAGCGCCCATCCCTGGCTTTCGTGCATGAAGCCGCGACCAAGGTCGGGGTCGACGAAGTACATCAGGAAGGCGGTGAGGAAGATGCGCACGGCGTTGACCGCGACTGCCACCGGAATCGCCAGCAGCAACAGCAGGACGCGGGCACTGACGGTGCGGAGATACATCCCGCCAATCATCACGCCGAGCGCGAGCAGGGCCGTGAGGGAGCGGAGCCCGCTGCACGCCTCGGCGACGAAGAGACGGAAGGTCTCGCCCGGCATCTGGCCCGCGATCTCGATCACGTTGCCCTTCATCCGCACCGGGATGTGGCGCATCTCGATCAACATCGTGCCGTACTTCGACGCGCGGAACTGCAGCGGCATGGCCAGCTTGTTCGTGATCAACGCCGGCAGGGGAATCGAGAGCAGCAGGAGCGAGAACGGCAGCCACCAGTGGCGCACTTGCCGCCAGCCGAAGGCGAACACCGTCACCCCGACCAGGGCAAGGAGGATGGAGAAGCGCTGCGTGAAGAACTCGGCGGCGAGCGAGCCGAGGGCGCGCAGGAGGACGGCGCCGAGCAGCAGGATCGTGCCCCAGGTTGGTGAGGGCCTCGCATCCGTTCGCAGGCCTGCCTTCCACGCCAACCAGAGTGCGACCGGGGTCAGCAACAGGCCGTGACCGGCATCCGGATCGACCCACCAGTCGCGCGCGAGACCACGGGCCGGGCTGGCGAAGAGGACCACAAACGCCGCCGCGGCGAGCAGCCAGGGCAGCGCGCGACGGACCGTCCATTCCCCGCGCGCCACGTCGGCGAGCGGCCGAATCGCGACGTCGACGGTGGGAGCTACCATCCGCCCTTCCGGAAGAGCATGACGGGGATCGTCTTGAGCATGATCGTGAGATCCTGCCAGACACTCCGCGTCGCGATGTACTCGAGGTCGTGCTCGACCTTCCGCTTGACGTCCTCGACCGAGGTGTCGTACTGCAGGTGGACCTGCGCGTGCCCGGTGATGCCGGGCCGCACGCGCTGGCGGTGGTGATAGTTCGGGATCTGCTCGCGCAACTCGCTGAACAGCTGGGGCCGCTCGGGACGCGGGCCCACCAGGTTCATGTCGCCCTTGATGACATTGAGCAGCTGCGGCAGCTCATCGAGACGGCAACTGCGCAGGAAGCCGCCGATCGCGGTGACCCGCTGATCGTTCGCCTTGGCCCAGACCGCCTGACCATGTCGCTCGGCGTCGACGGTCATCGTGCGGAACTTCCAGATGGTGAACGGCCGCCCACCGATGTCCTCGCGACGCCGCGAATCGTGACGGTGGGGGCGCAGCGCCCGCGCATCGAGTCCGACGCGGGTCTGGCTGTAGAACACCGGACCCCGCGAGGTGAGCCGGATGGCGAGGGCGATCAGCAGCCAGAGCGGCAGCGTGACGATCAACCCGATCGTCGCCGCGGTGACGTTCAACGCGCGGATCAGCCGCTCATCCTGCCAGACCGACTCCTCCGCCGCCTCGGAAAGGGCGTCGGAATCGGTTCCTGATTGGTCGAGTCGCGGATCGTCCACGTGTGCCATGAGGCGAGAGGTTGGGCTGGCCATTGCCAATTAGAAGATCTGGATGCCGAGCCAAATGACCGAGGTCACGGCGCTCAGGGCGCCCATGATTCGGAAGAAGGTGCCTCCCGCCGGCTTCGTGGCCACATCGATCACGTCGCCGGCCTGCAGGTTCAGCTGGTCGATCGTGGTGGCGGTGTTGACGGCGTCCCGGAATTCCGGCCCGTCCACCACGATCTTGTCGCCGCGCTTGATCTTCGACTTCTCCCAGCGGACGTTGTTGGACGGTCCGCCCGCGAACTGCTGGATGACATCGCTCAGCAGCGTCGTCGCCGGAGGGGTGACGAAGCCGGGCTTGCCCACCGCACCGAAGACCGAGATGCGAATGGTGGGCACGACGCGCACCGTCGGGTCGCGGACCAGCTTCTTCAGCTGGGTGGTCAGATAATCCTGGAGCTCGGAACGCAGGATGCCGGCGACGGAGATCTCGATCGCGCCCGGCAGTGCGATGGTGCGCGTCGACGAGACCTGATAGAGGTTCGAGATCGAGGAGACCTCGGCCACGTCGAGGCGGATCAGGTCGCCGACCCGAAGGTCACCCTGGGACAGCCGTTCACGGATGGCGTCGGCCTGCGCCTGCTTCGCGGTCCGGAGGGCGGCGCTGTACCCGCTCCCCGCCAAGTTCTGCTCGATTTCCTTCAGCGCGCTCTCCAACTCACTGCGCGTGACCATGGCTCGCTCGGCGTTGACCATCACCGGCACGGTGGGCTGTTGGGCCCGAGCCGGCACAGTGATCATGGCTGCCACCAGCGCGGCACCGAGGAGTTCACGAATTGCGGTCCACTTGCGCACGTTGCGCTCCGTTGGGTTGGTCCGGCGAGTCGACCACAGGCGGCCGCCTACCAGACTGGTCACTAGCGGTCGGGGTGACGTCCCAACCGGTCGCAGCAGGACAGAGCAAGTTCCCGGCCAAGGCGTCGATTCTGCACCCCGACGCCTCAGGCCGCTGTGGGAAGCCCACCACGCCCCCAACTGCCCTCCAAAGCTACCCAATGGCTTCGGCAAAGACATTGCAGAAGGAAGCAGGGGATTCTGCCCTCGGGCGGGGCCTTGACGCTGTGCAATTAGTCTAAGTTGTTGAAATACAATGATTTATCACTGCGGCGGCGGCCCAGGCATTTCGGCCGGTCGATCACAGAATCGTGACGGATTGCCACGCATTGTTGCACGTTCGCAACAGTCGGCCTCTCGAATGGTCCTTACCACGGAAGCGCCCCCTTGAGCCTTGATCGTGCGCCGATTGCGAAGCACTCGCCTGTTGTGCTGATCGCGAACGACCAGGAATGGACCGCCCGGGCCGTCGAGAGCATCCTGGTGGCCAACGGCTATCGGACCCATCGGGCCCACACCGCCGCCGAGACGCTGGCGATGGCCGACCGGCTCGATCCCGACCTCGTCATCCTCGACCAGCAACTCCCGGACTTCCCCGGCACCGAAGTGTGCCGTCGGCTCCGCGCCGACCAGTCGTTCGGGCCGTCGCTTCCGATCATGATCACCACCGCCGGCCCCTCCGGCCGGCAGCAGCGGATGGCGGCGTACGAGGCCGGGGCGTGGGAGTTCTACGGCCAGCCCCTCGACGCCGAGGCGCTGCTCCAGAAGCTCGCCGTCTATTGCTCGGCCTACGGCGAGGTGCGCCAGTTGCGGAGTGACGCCCTCATCGACGCCGAATCGGGGCTCTACACCCGCCCCGGGTTGACCCGGCGCGCCACCGAGTTGCTCGGGGAAGCGCGGCGGCACCAGCGCGAGCTCAGCTGTGTCGTCTGGGATATTCCTCGCCGCCTCGATCCCATCCAGGCCTCGAACCTCGGCTCTGGGTTGCGTCGCCAGGGACGCGCCGCCGATGCCTTCGGCCGGATTGCCCACGACCGTTTCGCCGTGGTGGCGCCCGGGGCGTCCCAGCAGGGTGTGGAGCGACTAGTCGAACGCTTCGCGAACGTCTTCCGCGAGTCGCTCGCCGACGGCACCCTCGACATTCCCGCGACCGTCATCACGACCAGTCACGAATCGCTGCCGAGCGATGGCGTCGAACTGCTGGAGCTGCTCAGCCCGGCGATGGCGGCGTGATTAGGTGCTAGTCGTTGGTCGTTAGTTGTTAGGTGGCAATGAGCGAAGGGTGAAATGGGGCCGAAATCGGCGACCATTTCACCCTTTTTCTCGTAGCCTGTAGTGACCAACAACTAAGGACTAACGACTCACGAGGTCGTCGCCGGCAACTTGCCCACATCCTCGCCTTCATCCGTCGCGCCGTAGCCGTAGCTGTACGAGTAGTACTTGTACTCCGAGGCGCTGGAGCGCACATCGTTGAGCACCGCGCCAATGAGGCGGATCGGCAGCTGGTCGACGATCTGCAGCTTCGCCTCGGCGAGGTCGCGTTCCGTCGCGCCCGAGCGCATCACCAGGATCATGTTGCCGGTGAGGGTGCCGAGGACGAAGGGATCGATGCCGGCGCCGAGCGGCGGGGAGTCGACGATGACGACATCGTACGCCTCACGCATCGAGCTGATCAGCTCGCGCATCAGGACACCACCGAGCAGTTCGGGGCCGTTGCGCTTCCGGCTGCCTGCCGTGATCAGCGTGAGCATCGGATGTGAGGTCTTCCGGGTCAGCTGCGCCAGGTCCAGCTCGCCGGTCAGGTGGTCGAGCAACCCCGGGCGGCGCTCCTGGCCGAAGGTCCGGTGCAACTCGCCGCGGCGGGTGTCGCCATCGATCAGCAGTGTGCGGTAGCCCGACTCGGCGAACGAGAGTGCCAGATTCGAGGCCACCAATGACTTGCCGTCACCAGGCGACGGCGAGGAAATGGTGAGCACGCCGCGGCCCTCGCCCATGGTATGGGAGAGATTGAGGCGAATGGTGCGGAACGCTTCGATGACCTGCGCTGCTTCTTCTGCCGACGGCGTCTCGCCCTTGGCCCGGCGAATCTCCGGCACGACGCCGAGGATGGTAAGGCCGAGGCCGGAGGTGATCTGGTCGGCGTAGCGGACACGCTTGTCGGTGAGGTCGAGCAGGAACGCCAAGCCCAACCCGCCGGCGAGGCCAGCGAAGAGGCCGACCGCAATGATGACCGACTTCCGGTTCTTGGATGGGAGCAACGGGGCGACCGCCGGGTCATAGATCGAGAGATCGCTGAGGGCGCTCGCCTCGCGGAGCCGGGCGTTCTCGGAGCGGCCGGTCAGCGACTTGTAGGTCTCATCGGCAATGTCGACTTCCCGCTTGAGACGGTTCTCTTCGATCGTCCGGCTCGGAATTCCCTGCAACTCGCGACCGGCGTTGGCCACTTCGGAATCGAGGCGCGCGATGTCGCCGTCGAGGCGCCGGAGCACGGCCTGCGCGTAGGTCGGCAGCGTCTGCGAGCGGATCTCCCGGATGCGGCGGATCAACTCCGGCAGGTCGTAGACGGGGCCACCGGTGACGCCGCAGGCGCGGCAATCGTCCGAATATCCCTGCGCGCGCGCAGTCCGGAGCTGGGTTTCGTTGGAGACGAGGTCGCCCAGGACCTGCTTCAATTCGGTGCTGTTGTTGACCGAGGGGATGGTCAGGAAGAGGTCGACCGCGATCTCGCCACCCTGGGCCTTGGCAAGCGCCTCCTGCAGGTCGCGACGATCGCGGCGCAGCCCTTCGGCGGCCTCGCGCCGGGCAATGAAGGCCGTGTAGCCCTGCGGCGAGGTGCTGGAGAGACCCGGCGTGACCGGCAGTTCCATGCGCGGCTTGGTGATCGAGCCGGTCTGGAACGCCAGCAGCGCCTGCTCCGCGTTGCGCAGCCGGTCGTACGCACCGCGCAGCTGGGTGTCGACCACGCCGGCCTCGGCCGTCAGGTTGACCCGCTTCATCACCGCGGCGCGCGTCTCATACTCCTTCAGCAGGGCGTTCAGCGTCGCCGCCGTCTTCTCGGACTCCTGGCCCGACAGCGTCAGCAACACGAATCGCGCACCGCGGAAGTCGATGTTGACGCCCAGCCGGCTATTGATGTCTTCCGCCGCCTCGCGCTCCGTGATGGCGTCGAACTCGAACGTCTTCCCGTGCCAGCGCGGCAGGATCGTCGGGAGCCAGGCGAAGCCGAACTCCTTCCCGACCGAGTCGCCGACCACACCACGACTCTTCCGCGACGTCTTGAGCTGCGTCAATTCCCAGCCCTTGCCGTCGGCACTGATCTTCATCTCGTACGCCCCGGGCGTGTAGGACGGCCCGATCTCAAGCCCGCTCAGGAGCGCCGCATCCGGGCCGCTCGGCCCGTTGGGGAGCGGCGGCCCGCCGAGCCGCTTCGGCCCGATCAGGTAGAGGTGCTGGGCCCGGGCGACGGGCTCGAGCGAGCGGTAGGATCGCATGAACTTCTGCCACTGATCGCCACCCAGGACGGCGCCTGCCGAGATCGGCCCGTTGTCGCCGACCGGCATCGCCAGGAGCATCGAGGCCCGCACGACAAAGCTCTCCGGCCGCATCCGCGAGACCAGGAAGCCCCCGCCCAGGCCCAGCAGCGCCATCAGCAGCACCAGCCACTTGAAGCGCCGCAGGGTCGACAGGTACCGGGTGATCGGGGAGGTCCGGGGTCCGCCGCTGTTTCCGGTCAATGGCGAACCTGCGCCCAAGGCGCCGCCACCAGCGGGGAAGCTCGGCAAGTTGCCGGAGAGTGGGGTCAGCTGAGTGTTCATAACGCCCGCAGAAAAGAGGGTCGAGCCACGTCGTGAGCCTAGTCGGGACCGCTGCGTTGCAACTGCCATACCGCGCCGCGGGGGTGGGGTGTGGAGTTGGTGACGCGACAATGTGTTGCGTCAGCACAACACTGTGGTGGTGCGCTCGCGAAACAGGTGATACGTTCAAACCACGGAATTGGCCAATGAGCGCCTGCGACGATGGACCCGTCCAACAGTCGCGGCACGCTTTCTGCCTCGGTGGTTGGGGAGTTCATCCTACGATTGCTTGAATCAGGAGTTACCATGACTGCCGTCACCGGGGCCGGTTTCGGTCCCCCGGAAGGCACGGGAAGCCGCGATCTGCTGGCGCTTCCTGCCGACGTGAAGGCCTCGATCCGGATCCTGATCGTCGATGACGAACGGACCCTCCGGGAGAGCTGCGCGTCGGTCCTGCGCGGCGAAGGCTACACCGTCACCCTCGCGGGACGCGGCGAGGAGGCGATGGAGTTTGTGCGCCGGCGGCAGTTCGACCTCGTGCTGGTCGACCTCTTCATGTCGCAGGTCTCCGGGCTGGAGATTCTGAATGCGGCGCTCGAGGCGCACCGGGACACCCTGGTGGTCGTGATGACGGGCAATCCGACGGTGTCGAGCAGCATCGAGGCGCTCCGGATGGGCGCCTGGGACTACCTCCCCAAGCCATTCTCCGCCACCCACTTGCAGGTGCTGATCGGTCGCGCGTCGCACGCCATCCTGAAGGGGCGCGAGGCCAACGACCTCCGCCAGCAGGTGATGCGGCAGCACTCGCATTCCGACACGCAGGCGCTGATCGGCATCGCGCCCTCCTTCCGCAAGGCCGTCGAGTTGGCCCGCAAGGTGGCGCCGACCGATGCCTCGGTCTTCATCAGCGGCGAGAGCGGCACCGGCAAGGAAGTGATTGCCCAGTTCATTCACCAGCACTCCCGGCGCGCCAAGAAGACGTTGGTGCCAATCAACTGCGCGGCATTGCCCGAGCCGTTGCTGGAGTCCGAGATGTTCGGCCACCGCAAGGGTGCCTTCACCGGCGCGGATCGCGACAAGCCGGGACTGCTGGAGACGGCCGACGGCGGGACGCTCTTCCTCGACGAGCTCACGGAGATGTCGCTGCCGCTGCAGGCCAAGCTGCTGCGCGTCATTCAGGACGGCATCGTGCGGCGTGTCGGCGCCGAGACGGCGGGCGATCCGGTGGACGTCCGCTTCATCTCGGCGACGAATCGCGATCCGCAGGACGCGGTCGAGCGCGGGGTGTTGCGCGGCGACCTCTTCTACCGTCTCCGCGTGGTGCCGATCGTCTTGCCGCCGCTGCGGTCGCGCCCGGAAGACATCCAGCTGCTCGCCAATCACTTCCTCGGCATCTTCTGGCATCGTCACCGCCAGATGACCGACCGGGCGCCGCGCCTCAGCGACTCGGCGATCGAGTTCCTCCGCACCCGCGCCTGGCGCGGCAACGTGCGTGAATTGCAGAACGTGATCGAGCACGTCGCGGTGCTGGTCGAGCCCGATCAGCTGATCGAGCCGACCGACATTCCGATGTACGAGGATTCCGAGGCGGCACCGGAACGGATGCCCGCGGCACAACTCGACGGGCCGTTCCACGACGTGAAGGATCGGGTGATCGCCCAGTTCGAACGCGACTATCTCGCGCGGCTGGTTGGTCGCGCCGGTGGCAACATGTCGAAGGCGGCGCGGCAGGCGAATGTCGACCGCACCACGCTCTACCGCCTGATGGAAAAGCACGGATTGCAGCGTGACGATCGTAGCGAGTAGCCTGATGCCGTTGGCCCCCGATGCCCGCCGCTGGTTGGACGAAGCGGCCGAGGCGCTGGTCGAGGAGTGGCGCGGCTTTGCCGTCGACGCGATTTCGCAGGGTGAGGTGGCCGCGGCCGTGGCCGGCGTCGTCGCGCAGATTGTCGAGGCCGCTGCCGGCCGACCGCGTGCCCCGGAACCCTCCTCGCCGCTGGATCGCCGCGTGGTGGCGTTGCTTCGACGCCACCTGCTCGAACACGACGAGGCGGTGCCGCCCGGCGGACTCCGTCCCGTGCTGCGGGCGCTCGAACAGGTGGCGGCGTCGATGGAGCCGCGGTGGACCGAGCGATTCCAGGAACGGATGACCGGCCCGAGCGGCCTCGACCTGGTCGTCGAGGTGGCGCACGACCTGCGCTCGCCGCTCACGTCGATTCTCTTTCTCGCCGAGATCATGCTCCGCGGCCGGAGCGGGCCGTTGACGCCGCTGCAAGAGCGTCAACTCGGACTGGTCTACTCGGCGGCATTCGGGTTGAACGCGGTCGCGAGCGACGTGATCGAACTGGTGCGCGGTGGCGATCGCCTGGTCGGGCGGGAGCCGCAGCCGTTCTCGGTCGCGGAAGTGCTCGAGTCGGTGCGCGACATCGTCCGTCCCATCGCCGAAGAGAAGGGGTTGGAGCTGCACTTCGAAGGGCCGGGGCGCGACCGTCGGGTCGGGCACCCCGGAGCCCTGAACCGCGTCCTGCTCAATCTGACCACCAACGCGCTGAAGTTTTCCTCGGCCGGCCACGTCGAGGTGACGTTGACCGACGGGGCAGGACTGGCGCTGGACTGCACCGTCCGCGACACCGGCCGGGGGATTCCCGAGGCCGCGATGGCGACGCTCTTCGAACCCTTCCGCCGTCGGCAGCAGCCGGGCGATTACGCCTTCTCCGGTTCGGGCCTCGGCCTCTCGATCTGTCGCAAGCTGGTCGAGGCGATGGGCTCGACGCTTGAAGTCTCCGCCGTCGCGGGCGAGGGGACCTGTTTTCAGTTCACGCTGCAGTTGCCCGAGGCCGATCCCGCCATGCTGATCGGCTGAGGACCTGCCGCTCCCCCCCGTCCGCTCGTACCTTTGGGGTCTTGTCCCGACACACCGAGACGATCCCGTGATCACCACGCACCTCGCCCATCAGTTCGGCGCTCGCGCCGCCAGGCATCCGACTCGACCCTTCCTCATCGAGGGGGAGCATCGCCACAGCTGGGGCGAGATCGCCCTTCGCAGTGACGCGCTGGCGCGTGCATTTCGCGGGCAGGGACTCGCCGCCGGCGATCGGATCGGGATCGACCTGCCCAACGGGACGGAGTGGGTGGTGGCGATGTTGGCCGCAGCCCAGGCAGGACTCACCATCGTCCCGCTCGATCCCGAGCTCGGCTACCACGAGCTGAAATACCAGTTGCGCCACGCGGAAGTCTCGGCCGTCGTGATCCCCGAGGCACCGACACCCGTCGACTACCTCGAGTTGTTCGACGAGGTCCTCCCCGAGCTGCCGTCGCTGCACCTGATCGTCTACGCCGGACCGGGGACCCGCTGGTTCGACGATCGTGCCGTCCCGTTCGGCGAGATGCTCGCGCGCGGCGAACGGCTGCCCGCACTGGCGCCGGGTGACGACGCGGATGCCGCGTTGGCGCTGGTCTACACCTCCGGCACGATGGGGAAGCCGAAAGGCGTGCTGCTCTCGCATCGCGCGATGGTCGCCTCCGCCGTGGGCACGGCGAGTGCACTCGGCCTCGCCGACGATGACTGCATCCTGCAGGCGCTCCCGCTCTTCCACGTCTTCGGCCTCTCGGTGCTGCTCACCGCGATCAGCGCCGGCGCGTCGGTGGTGCTGATGCCGCGCTTCGATGCGGCGGGCGCCCTCGCACTGATCGCCAACGCCGGGGTCACCCATCTGCCCGGCGTGCCGACGATGTTCGAATTGCTGATGCGCGACCCGGCGTTCGTCACCACGCCGCTCGGTCGCCTGCGCGGCGGCGTTGTCGCGGGGAGCATGGTGCTCCCGCCACTGGTGGATCGGATTCGCCAGTGGTGCGATGTGGAGATCGCGTATGGCCTCACCGAGGCAGGGCCGACGGTCACCGCCACTCGGCGGAGCGATCCGCTCGAAAAGCGCCGCACGACGGTCGGGCGTCCGATCGACGGCGTCGAGGTCCGCGTGGTCGACGTCCGGAGCGGCGTGCTTCACGGTGCCGAGGCGGTGGGTGAATTGGTCGTGAAGGGCACCACGCTGATGGACGGCTATCACCGGATGCCGAACGAGACCGCGCGGACGCTCACCCCGGAAGGCTACCTGCTGACGGGGGACCTGGCCCTGCTCGATGAGGACGGCTTCGTGACCATCGTCGCGCGCCGGAAGGAAGTGATCGTGCGGGCGGGGCAGACGGTGACGCCGCGGGAGTTGGAGGACGTGATCCGCACCCATCCTGGCGTCGAGGAGGTCTGCGTCGTCGGCGTCCCGCACGACGTGCTGGGCGAGCTGATCTGCGCCTGCGTGGTGCTGTTGGAGGGGGCCGTGGTCACCGGCCCCGATCTGCGCCGCTTCTGCCAGGACCTCCTCTCGGCCACCAAGGTGCCCGATCTGGTCCGCTTCTTCGACGGTCTCCCGATGACGGCCAGTGGCAAGGTCAAGCGCCAAGAGTTGGCACGGGTGGTCGCGCTCGGCTAGCTTTGAGGGTCCGACGCGCGGGCGCCATTGGGGCGCCGCACGGACCGCACGCCGTCTCGATCGTTGCCTGCCCCGACCCCATGATGCCCGCCACTCGGCGCGGCGAGGTCGGGAGGACAAGACCGGGGACGGCCACACACACAGGACCGTCGTGACTTCGCTCCCCGCTTTTCGGGCCGGACGGCATATGGCCGTACCCGCCCTGCACGCGCCCAATGCGGCGCTGCTGATCGACTTCGACAATGTGACCCTTGGCGTCCGTTCCGACCTCACCAAGGAACTCCGCACCCTCCTCAACTCCGACATCATCAAGGGCAAGGTCGCCGTGCAGCGCGCCTATGCCGATTGGCGCCGCTACCCGCAGTACATCGTGCCGCTGTCGGAATCCTCAATCGACCTGATCTTCGCCCCCGCCTTCGGGACCAACAAGAAGAACGCCACCGACATCCGGCTCGCCGTCGACGCGGTGGAGCTCGTCTTCACGCGTCCGGAGATCGGCACCTTCATTCTGCTCTCGGGCGACAGCGACTTCTCGTCGCTGGTGCTGAAGCTGAAGGAGTACGGCAAGTACGTCATCGGCGTCGGCATCCGCGAGTCGGCCTCCGACATCCTGATCCAGAACTGCGACGAGTACTTCTCGTACTCGGACCTCGCAGGCCTGACCAAGGAGAGTGACGCGCCGTCGGCGCAGCGCGATCCCTGGGAGCTGGTCGTCGAGGCGGTGCAGAAGATGGCGGCGCAGGGCGACGTCATGCGCTCCGATCGCCTGAAGCAGGTCATGCAGCAGATCGACCCGAACTTCGACGAGAGCAACGCCGGCTTCAATCGCTTCTCCAAGTTCGTCACCGAGGCCGGGGCGCGCGGCTTGATCCAGGTGATCAAGCAGGAGAACGGGCAGTACGACGTCGCGCCCGGCAAGGGTGTGCCGGCGGCCGCGCCCGTGAAGGAGAGTCGCCCGCCGCGCGGTCGTGGCGGGCGTGGTCCGTCCGCGACGGCAGTCGCCGCGCCGGCGCCTGCCGTGCGCGCCGCCGAGGCCGCACCGGCCGATGGCAAGTCCGCCGAAGAGCGGGCAGGGCGTCGTCGGGGTCGTGGTCGCGGACGCGGGCGCGGGAAGGGCGAGGAGGGCGCAACTCCGTCGACCGCCGCGCCGAGTGCCGCGGCACCGTCGGCGCCGTACGTCGCCGAGCCGAGTGGGCTGACGCTCGCCGAAGCATTCCACCTTCTGGGTCGTGCGCTCGGTGAATTGCCGACGCCGGCCGGTCACGAGGTGGTCCGCGCCCGCATGGCGGCGTTGCACGGCACCGAGGATGTGCTGCTCGAAGTGCCGCGCTTCTTCAAGCTGCTGCGGCAGGCCAACGACGCCGAAGTCGCCGATGTCCGCTTGCTCGGCGACGATCAGTACGAGGTGTCGCCGCACCGGATGGAGCTGGCGATGCAACGTCGGTCCGCGCCAGAAGCCAACGCGGCCCCGGTGCTCGACGCCGAAGGCAACGCGGCGCCGCGTCCGGGGATCCGATTCCGCGGCGGTGCGCGGACCCCGGCGTCCTCCGGGATGCCGATGGTCGGCGTGATCAACCTCACGCCGGTCGGTGCCGTGACGCTCGAGGCGCCGGTGACGAAGCCGGTGGCAGAGGCCCCGACCAAGGCGACGAAGCCCGCCAAGGGGACCAAGGCGGAGGCCAAGCCCGCCGCCAAGGTCGCCAAGGCAGCGGCACCCGCCAAGACGCCCAAGGCTGCAGCCCCCGCCAAGGCGCCGAAGGCTGCGGCCAAGCCCGCTCCCAAGGCGAAGGCGGCGGTGAAGAAGGCGGCACCGAAGAAGAAGTAGCGCGACGGGCAACAGAACGTGAAAGGTGAAACGTGAAAGGTGAAACGGGGGCCAATGTGGGCCTCCGTTTCACCTCTTACGTTTTACGCTTCTCGCCCTACCTGCAGCCCAACGCCGTCCTTGCCCCAGGCAGGATCTCGCTCGCCATCTTGGCGGCGCCGGCATCGGTGAAGTGGGAGAAGTCCGCGAAGTAGGTCGGGGCAGGGAGCCCGTGAAAGGCCTGCCACGGGTCGACGATCGTCACCGCCGAGTCGGCGGCGACCTGCCGGACCCGTGCCGAGGCGGCGGAGTCGAAGGCGACCAGCGTCGCGCCGGTGGCGCGCGGGTAGAAGCGCTCCCACGCACGGAGCACCGACGCGGGCATCGGCGTGGTGCTGAGGAAGCCGTTCGCGTGGGTGGCGAGCAGTGGAGTGGCGCCGATCTGACGAATCGTGCCGACCAGGCGACGGAGGTCGTGCTCGAACGCGTCGAGTCGCGCGGCCGGGAGTGTCGTGAACAACGAATCCGCTGGCAGCTCCCGCCGCAGCGCGGCGATTTCCCGTCGGCGCAGGAAGTCGGCGAGCGGCGGCAACATCGTCTTGAGCTGGTTGGCGGCGCGCGCGGCGAAGCGGGACGACGGCCGCAGCGGGCGCAACGGTCCGCTGCCGGTCGAGTCCGGCCGTGCGGGCTGCGGCAGCCCGTCCCCGTCGAGATATTGTGGCGGGGTCGGATAGTAGAGCACGGCCGTGGGATGCAGTGCCGCCAGGCGGAGGCGAAGGTCCTGCTCGACGGTCGGCAGCGACATGCCGGGGAAGGCGGCGTTCAACACGTCGGCCGGACAGCCCGACGCATGGAGCGAGTCGGCGAGTTGCTTCGGATACTCGCGTTCGGGGGACTCGTAGAGGCCGAATGATTCCGAGGCGCCGGTGACGATCAGTCGCGGCACCCCGTCGACCGGCTCGGCCCCGCGGGTCCCGACGCTGTTGAAGCGCCACTTCCGGAAGGCGGTGTTCGGTGCCGGGTGAATGCCCGTCGCGTCACGGATTGCCAGATCGGTGGCGACCTGCAGGGGCGAGCCGATCGGGGTGCGCCAACGGAACCACTCCTCGACCCGCACCGCGACTTCGGCGGTCACGAGAATGAGGATGAGGAGGACGACCCCGGCCGCCAGGCGGCGCCCTGGCCCCACGCTGGCCTGATTCTCGCTCGGATCGTCCGTCATTCGACCGACCCCGGATTCGCCGTCACGAACGCCTCGGAGCCGCGATGCTGTTCAACAGTTTCATCTTCCTCTTCGCCTTCCTGCCAGTCACCTACGTGGTGTTCTGGCTGCTGGGGACGGCCCGCAGTCGCTATGTCTGGCTCACCATCACCGGATATGTCTTCTACGGCTACTGGGACTGGCGCTTCTGCTTCCTGATGGCCTTCTCGACGCTGGTCAGTTATACGGCCGGACTCGGGATGCTCCGCTTCGATGCCGACCCGCGCAAGCGGAAGCTCTGCCTGATTGTCCCGATCACGGTCGACCTGGCGCTGCTCGGCTTCTTCAAATATGCAAACTTCGGGCTCGGCGCGTTCCGGGACGCGATGCACGCCACCGGCCTCGACGTCTCGGTCCCCCATCTCGACGTGATCCTCCCGATCGGCATCTCCTTCTACACCTTCCACACCATCAGCTACATCGTCGATGCCTATCGGCGCCAGATCACCCCGACGAGGAACCTCTGGGAGTTCGCGTCGTACGTCTCCCTCTTCTCGCAGCTGGTCGCCGGACCGATTGTCCGCTTCCGGCAGATCGAGGCAGACCTCGAGGCGCTCGGCACCGCGAGCCGGACCCACTGGCTCCGGACCGGCGTGTCGATCTTCGTGGTCGGGCTGGTCGAGAAGGTGATCCTCGCCGACACCCTGGCCGCGTTCGTCGACCCGGTGCTGGCGCAGTGGGGCACGGCCTCGACCGGCGCCATCTGGCTCGCGATGCTCGGCTACACCTTTCAGCTCTACTTCGACTTCTGCGGCTACAGCAGCATGGCCGTCGGCCTCGGCTACATGTTCGGCCTGCGCATCCCGCGCAACTTCAACTCGCCCTACAAGAGCCTCGACCCGTCGGAATTCTGGAATCGTTGGCACATCTCGCTCTCGACCTGCATGCGAGACTACCTCTACATCCCCTTCGGCGGCAATCGCGGTGGCACGCTCAAGACCTACCGCAACCTGCTGCTGACGATGCTCATCGGCGGGCTGTGGCACGGCGCGAACTGGACGTTCATTGTCTGGGGACTCTACCACGGGGTATTGCTCGGCGCCCATCGTGCCGCCGGCCGGGGCTGGGATGCCCTGCCGGCGCGCCTTCGCCAGGTCGGCATGGTGTTCGCCGCGCTGATCGGCTGGGTCTTCTTCCGGGCGCTCGACATGCCGATGGCCATCGGGATGCTGCGGAAGATGTTTTCCCCGGTGGCCGGTGTCTCCGTGCCGCAGGCCTCGTGGGCCGCCGCCGCGGTCGTCATCGCCGCGATCTGGGGGATGTACGGCCCCAACATCTACGACCTCGATTACCGGCCGCGCTGGTGGAAGAACGCCGTGCTGGCCACCGCGTTCGGCGTGGCGCTGGCGTTGATTGCGGGGGATCGGAGCAGTCCGTTCCTCTACTTCCAGTTCTAGGATGATGGATGATGGATGATGGATGATGGACCAACAGCGAAGGGGAGCGTCGACTGGGGATCGGCGCTCCCCTTCGCCGTTCGCCCATCCATCATCCATCATCCATCATCCGCCGTCTAGTAGCCGCCCGCCTTCACCCCTTCCTTCGCGCTGCCGAGACCGATGCGAATGCCGCCGTGGAACGAGTAGCTCGCGCCGCGAAGGAGCTTGTCATCGCCCGGAGCGGTATGGATCTGCGCCTGGGCGAAGGCGGTGAAGCGGTTCCAGCGGCCCTGCACGCCGGCGAGGCCGGTGAGGAAGGCGTAGGCCGACGCGTCCTGCGCGGCACTGAGGAGATCGGCGCGGGTGAAGGGATCCTGCACGACGGGGTCGACCCGCGGCGAGATCACCTGCATGATGCCGCCGCCGACGCCGAAGTACGGCTCGAGCGGGGCCTTCACCGGGAACGCCATCAGGACGGCCTGGTAGCGACGGACGTCGTTGAAGATGATCAGGCCGGACTGTTCATCCGAGCCGAGCCCCTCGTCGACGCCGACCATCAGCCCACCGCGGCGGCCCATGACCAGGATGTGGGCGCCGGCCGACGGCAGGATCTTGGTGTCCTGGGTCCGGGTCTGGATCATCATGGAGCCGGCCTGCAACCCGAGCTTCCAGGTGTAGGAGTCGTCCCGCTGGGCGGTAGCGCGGCCCGGGGTGACCACGGTCAGGGCCAGGGCGACGAGACAGGCGCCGAACGCCCGCTGGATCTGCGACATCAGAATGCCTCCGGTAGGGAATCGACGGTGCAATCAGCAAGGAACAGGCCGATGTGGCTCATACCAGCCCCAACTGCCGTCCCACCCGCTCGAACGCGGCCAGGGCAGCGTCCAGATCTGCCCGGGTGTGATCCGCCGACAACTGGCAGCGCACTCGGGCGGCCCCCTGTGGCACCACCGGGAAACCGAAGCCGGTGACGAAGATGCCTTCATCCAGCAGGAGCTCGCTCATCCGGATGGCGGCGGCGGTTTCGCCGAGAATCACGGGGACAATGGGAGTATCGCCCGGAAGCGGCTGGAAGTGGAGGTCCAGGAGCCGCTGCCGGAAATAGCGGGCATTCTCCCGCAGCCGGGTGACCCGCTCGGGCTCCGCCTCGAGGACCTGGATGGCGGCCAACGCCGATGCCGCCACGGTCGCCGGGAGGGCGTTGGTAAAGAGCTGCGGCCGAGCGCGTTGCGTGAGGTAATCGCAGAGCGCGGCAGAGCCGGCCACGAAGCCGCCCGCGGCCCCGCCGAGCGCCTTGCCGAGGGTCGACGTGATGATGTCCACCTCACCGACCAGTCCGAAATGTTCGGCGGTCCCGCGGCCGGTGGCGCCGAGGACCCCGGTCGCGTGCGAGTCGTCGATCCAGAGCACTGCGCCATGCTTGCGGCAGACCGCGAGCAATGCCGGGAGGTCGACGATCGTCCCCTCCATGGAGAAGACGCCGTCGGAGACAACCATCTTGACCTGCTTGTCGGCGGCGGCGGTCAACTTGGCGTCGAGGTCGGCGAAGTCCCCGTGCTTGTAGACGCCGGTCTCGCATTTGGTGATCGACTTCGCCAGCCGCAAGCCGTCGATGATCGAGGCGTGGTTGAGCTGGTCGGAGAGGATGATGTCGTCGGCGGTCAGCACCGTCGCGGGCAGCGCCTCGTTGGCATTCCAGCAGCTGACGAAGGAGAGCGACGCCTCGGTCCCGACCAGCCGGGCACAGGCTTCCTCGAGGTCGCGGTGGATGGTGAAGGTGCCGCAGATGAAGCGCACCGAGCCGGTTCCCGCGCCGAAGCGGTCGATCCCCGCCTTGCCGGCGGCCATCACGGTGGGGTGCGCCGCGAGGCCGAGATAGTTGTTGGAGGAGAGGATCAGCACCTCGCCGCGCCCCTCCATCTGGACCCGGGCGGCCTGCGGCGAGTCGATGTGATTGAGCGTCTTGTACACGCCGTCGCGGCGGAACTGTGCCAGCGCGTCGGTGAGGCGAGCGTCGAGTGCGGTCGGGGTGCTCATGCGCCGATCTCCAGGATGACCTTCCCCGCTTGCCCCGCCTTGATCACCGCGATGGCGTCGGCAATCTGTTCGAGCGGGAAGCGGTGGGTGATGACGGGGCGGGGGTCGAGTTGGCCGGCGCGGAGGAATCGAAACATCTCGATCCAGGTCCGGTACATCCGCCGACCGGTGACGCCGTAGAGGGTCAGTCCCTTGAAGATGATGTCGCGGGCGAAGTCCACCTCGGTCGTCTTGCTCGGGGTGCCGAGGAGATTCACGCGGCCCCTGGGCGGGCGGCGGCGAACGCCTGTGCGTGTCCCGCCGGGTGACCACTCATCTCGCAGACCAGGTCGACACCGATCCCGCCGGTGAGCTCGCGGCACCTTGCCACCACGTCATCGCTGGCTGGGTCGAAGGTGTGGTGGGCCCCCATCTGCTCGGCGAGTTGCCGGCGGAAGGGGTTGAAGTCGGAGGCCAGCACCAGGGAGGCGCCGGCGGCCCGGAGGACCCCCACCGCGAAGCAGCCGATCGGGCCACAGCCCAGCACCAGCACGGTGGAGCCAGGGACTGACCCGCCCTCGAGGGCGGTGTGAACTCCGTTCCCGATCGGGTCCATGATGGCGCCGATGTCGGTCGGGATCCCGTCCAGCTTCATCACGTTGTCGGCGGGCATCGCGATGAAATCGGCGAACGCCCCGTCGCGATCGACCCCGATGATCCGGGTCCGAGCGCAGAGGTGGGCGTTGCCGGTGCGGCAGGGGATGCAGTGGCCGCAGACGATGTGTCCCTCCGCGGTCACCAGGTCGCCGATGTGAAAAAGTCCCTCGCGTTCGGTCTCCGCACCGAGCGCGACGATCTCCCCGGCGAACTCGTGGCCGATCACCACCGGCGGCTTCAGTCGTGCCGACGCCCACGCGTCCCACTCCCAGATGTGCAGGTCGGTGCCGCAGACGCCGGCGTGGTGCACCTTGATGAGGACGTCGCGTGAGCCGACGTCGGGGACCGGTCGTTCGACGACATCCATCCCGACGCCGGGAGCTGCTTTCACGACTGCACGCATGATCAATCCGGTGGTGAGGAAGCGCCAAATATGGGTGGCCGACCGGAGCAACCCAAGGTCCCCCCGTCGCAGCCGTCGGAAAGATTTTGACCGTTCGTGGCCATTTTCGGGGGAGCGGCGGACCGGGCGCGCGGAGGGGAAAAATCCCCCGCTCGCGGCCGGTTGGAGGATGTCGTCGCGTGCGCGGCGCGCACCGCGCGGCATCGGCGCGTTCGGGAGGTGATGCACGTGGTGGTGCGTGACGTGCACTCGCGCGTGTCGCGGGAAGCCGCATTTCACAAGGCTTTGCGGTCGACGCGCACACAGTGCGACATCGCGACGTGCCGGTGCGCGCGATGCAACACACGCCGCGCGCGCATCGTGATGCCGCCCCGTGGCGCCGCGTTCTCGGCGCCAAATCCATGTGGACGATCGGTGGAAGCCGATGCCCCGGTGAGGGTTCCGGGTTGCGGGGGGTATTGCGCCCGGAAGGAAAATTTTGATCTTGTATATGCCGACGCTACTCCGCCGACAGGAGCGGGTCGTCGCCGTGAGTACCGCACGTACGTCGAGTGCTCACGAATTTTTTAATCCTCAGGGAGGCTCCATGGCTACCAAGAAGGCTGCGAAGAAGGCCGCGAAGCGGCCGGCGAAGAAGGCCGCGAAGAAGGCTGCCAAGCGTCCGGCGAAGAAGGCCGCGAAGAAGGGCGCGAAGAAGGCTGCCAAGCGTCCGGCGAAGAAGGCTGCCAAGAAGGCCGCCAAGCGTCCGGCGAAGAAGGCCGCCAAGAAGGCCGCGAAGAAGGCTGCGTAAGCAGTCGCTCTCGCGGCCTTCGCCGTGAGAGGCAGCTAAGTAAAAAGGGCCGGCACGTTGCCGGCCCTATGCTTTTCCCCCCAACGACATCTCAGGCTCGGGCGTTGTGTCGCCCGCTCACCGTCTGTTCCGCCGCCGGCTTGCAGAAGAGCGCGCCGCGCGACGCCATCCCGCGCGTCCGACGGCCGGTCGGCGGCAGGGTTTCCCGCAGCCAACTGGTATAGTGCCCGGCGAACCCTTCCGGCCCGGCCCCCTGCCCATCCGGCACCAGCGCGTGCAATCCGCCGGGAGCGGTCAGCCCCTGGAGCTCGGTCAGCAGGACCTGCCGCTCCCCCGGCGAGAGGGAGGCGAGGGTGCCGGCGTCGAGTACCACCAGCGCGAAGCCCCCCGGGATGCAGGGGAGCCACTGGCCGAATTGGACGCAGATCGCATCGAAGGTCGAGGAGAGCGCTTCATCGGCGACCCGACCCTCGGCCCGCTCCACGACGGTGAAGTCCCGGTCGAGAAAGGTGACGTCGGCGTCGTGGGCCGCAAGCAGGTAGGCGCACTGCTCGGCGCCGACACCGACCACGAGCGCCTGGTCGCCCGGTTCGATCCGCGGGGCCAGTCCAGCCACCAGATGCGTGTCGTCGAGGTTCCAGTGGATCGGTTCGCGCTGCGCCGCGCGACGCTTCGGGTAGGACTTCCGCCACGCCTCGAAGCCGCGGATCCCGAGCATCTGGATGATCAGCGCGTCGACCGCTTCCTGCGCAAGGACTTCGGTGAGCAGGAACTGGTCGGCGTCCGATCGGCGCACCTCGCAGACCGCCTTGTCCGCGAGGCGCATCAGCTCCTCGCGGGAGATCCGGTTCTTGAACTGCTCGACCCGGTCCATGATGTAGAGATCGTATTGCTGGCGCAGCGAGCGGAGAGGACGCCGCCGGGGGGCGGTCGCGAGAAGCTGCTGCTGGGAAAGCATCCCACAACTTTGCGAAATTGCGCCCCCGCGTCAATCCGCTCGGAGGATGGCCCCCTTCAAATAGCCGGTTTCCGGGATGGTGATCACCTCCGGATGGTCCACGCCCTGGCCCAGAACCGAGTGCAGCGTCAGCCGGCGGCCACTGTCGGCGGCCGCCCCGGCGAGCATCGCGAGGAATTCCGGCCGACGCACATGGAAGGAACAGGACGCACTGACGAGCCAGCCGCCGGGTGCCAGGAGGCGCATCGCCCGGCGATTCACCTCGTGGTACCCGCGCAGGGCGGCCGGGACGCTGGCCTTGCTCTTCGCGAACGCCGGCGGGTCGACCACGACCACATCGAAGCGGCGGCCCTCGCGCCCCCACGCCGGGAGGACGTCGAAGGCATCGCCGGTGACGAAGTCGATCTGGCCGAAACCATTGAGGGCGGCGTGTTCCGCCCCGCGGGCGAGCGCCTCGGCCGAGACGTCGAGCGCGGTCACGGCGGAGGCGCGCTGCGCCAGGTGGAGCGCAAAGGAGCCATGGTAGGAGAAGCAGTCGAGCGCGGTCCCACCCGCGGGGACGAGTGATCCGGCGAGCTGCCGGTTTTCGCGCTGGTCGAGGAAGGCGCCGGTCTTCTGCCCCGTCCACGGTGCGGCGTACCAGCGCACCGACCCCTCGCGCACTTCGACCCGCTCCGGCACGGACCCCATCGCCAACTCGACCCGATCGTCGAGTCCCTCGAGACGGCGCGTGGGGACGTCGTGCCGGAAGAGAATCCCCTCGGGCTGGAACACCTCGCGGAGCGCCTCGACGATCATCGCCCGCTGCGTCTCGAGACCGGCCGAGAGGAGCTGCACCACCAACCAGCGGTCGTAGCGGTCGACGATCAGCGCCGGGAGGCCGTCGCCCTCGGCGTGGACGGCACGCCACGCCGACGCATCGAGGCCGAGCCGTCGGTCGCGGCATTCGGTGAGCCGATCGCGCCACCATCCGCCGTCGATCGGGACGTCGCGTCGCTCGAGCAGGCGCAGGCGAATCTCCGAGCTCGGGGAGCAGAGTGCCCGCCCCAGGAAGCGGCCGCGCCCGTCGCGCACGGCGACCACGCCTGCTTCCGGCGGGTGCTCGCGCACGTCGCTTCGGTAAATCCACGGGTGCCCCGTGGTCCAGCGCTTGGCACCGCGATCGCTCACGACGGCATCGGTCATCGGTCCCTCCGGCTGGCGTTGCCGGGGCGACCCCCGCTGATTTCGTTCCGCATGCGCGAGAATCTAGCCGCCACCCTCCGTCTCCTGCTCGTGACCGACGACGCCCTCCTCGGCGCGCGCGACCCGATCGCCGTGGCGCGGGCGGCCGTCGCGGGAGGCGTGACCGCCATCCAGCTCCGGCTCAAGCACGCCTCCGATCGTGATCTGCTCGCGCTGGCCCGTCACCTGGTGGCGTTGCTCCCCGTCCCGATCTTCGTCAACGACCGACTCGACATCGCCCTCGCCGCCGGCGCGGCGGGCGCCCATCTTGGCGCGGACGACCTTCCCCCAGCCCGAGCTCGGCGCATTGTTCCGGCTGGCTTCCTCCTCGGAGCGTCGGTGGGCAGTCCCGCCGAGATCGAGCGCGGTCTCGCCGCCGACTATTGGGGAATCGGGCCCCTGCACGGCACCAGCACGAAGGGCGACGCGGGGGACGCGCTTGGACTTGATGGCGCCGCGACGCTGCTGGCGCAGGCAGGCACGCGGCCATGCGTGGTTATCGGTGGCGTGCTGCCGGACGATGTCGCGCCGGCGCTCGCGGCAGGCTTTGCGGGCGTCGCGGTCGTGCGCGGAATTCTGGGGGGGGAGGATGTCGAGGAGAGGGCGAGGAAGTACCGGATGATGGATGATGGATGATGGATAATTGCAGAATGCTGTCATCCATCATCGATCATCGATCATCCCTTCGGACCCCGCACGCGCTTGATGTTCCGCAAATGCTCCGCATACTCCACCGCAAAGAGATGCGTCCCGTCGCCGACGGCGACGAAATAGAGCTCGCGCCCCGGGGCGGGGGAGAGCACCGCGTCGATCGCGGCATCGCTCGGGTTGCCGATCGGGGTCGGCGGGAGCCCCGGATGGAGATAACTGTTGTACGGTGAGGGGTAGGCGTAGTCCTTGTTGTAGAGCCGCGGCTTCCGCGCGCCCGAGTCGACGAGGTAGGCGTACTGAATCGTCGGGTCGGCCTGGAGGGGCATGCCGAGGCGGAGGCGGTTGCGGTAGACGGCCGCGATCCGCGGCAGTTCGGCAGCGCGCATCGCCTCGGCCTCGATGATTGAGGCAAGCGAGATCACGTCCGCTTGATCGAGGTCGGCCGCGTCCGCGCGTGTCTTCCAGTCGGCCGGCCAGTGCGCGCGGCGCGCGTCGAGGAACGACTCGAGCACCTCCCGCGCGCCGCCGAGGCCGGTGAAGGTGAAGGTCACCGGCCGGAGCCATCCTTCGACGGTGGCCCCGGGGATGCCGAACTCGCGTCGGAGGGCGGAGTCGCGCGCAACGCGGAGGAGGGTGTCGGCGGGAATCGCGAGCACGCTTTCCGCGCGGCGTGCCAGGTCGAAGAGGGTGGCGCCTTCGGGGAGGGTGATCTTGAATCGCACCGCGTCGCCCCGCGCGAGCCGGTCAAGCAACGCGGCGGTCGAGCTGCCGGGGGCGAACTCGTAGACACCGGGCTTGAGCCGCCGGTCGACCCCCTGCATCCGCCCCCGCAGCCGGAACCAGCGGGCATTGGCGATGATGCCACGCGCCACGAGCGAGTCGCCGATGCTGGCGAGCGTGCTCCCTTTCGGCACACCGACCCGCACCGGCGGACCATCGCCGCCGCCACAGGCCGTCAGGGCCGCCAGCGTGAGCACCATCAGCCGACGCCGCATCACCGCCTCCGCCCGTCGAGCCAACGTTCCAGCACGATCGCGGCGGCCATCGCGTCGATGTCGGCCTTTCGCTGGCGCGGGGCGACGCCGCGCTCGGTCAGCCGCTCGAGCGTTTCGGCGGTGGTGAAGCTCTCGTCGATCCAGTCGATGGGCAGCGCGGCCCGCGCGGCGAACTGCTCGCCCATGGCGCGAGCCGCCTGGGCGGACTCCCCCTCGGCACCCTCATCGTCCAACGGGAGCCCAACCACCAACCCGACCGGATGTTCCCGCTCGATCAGGTCGAGAAACTGCCCCAACGGCAAGCGCTTCCCCGCCCGGCGCGTGAGCGTGCCGAGCGGGGAAGCGAGGAGCTGCGTCTCGTCGGTGATGGCGACGCCGATGCGGGCGTGGCCCCAGTCGAGGGCCATCACCCGGCCGGTGGTTGGGATGGGGGCGGACATACGTGCGCACGTGCGGTGGCGTGTAGGGGCGAAGTCGGGCGAAGTAGGGGCGCAGCATGCCGCGCCCATACAAGCGCCCGTGCGTCGCCCCTACTGCGCCATCGACGCGAAGAACTCCTTGTTCGTCTTCGTCCGCTTCATCCGCTCGAGGAGGAACTCCATCGCCTCGACCACCGGCATGTCCGCCAGGAAGTTGCGGAGCAGGTAGACGCGGTTGAGCTCGTCCTTGTCGAGCAGGAGCTCCTCCTTCCGGGTACCCGACTTGTTGATGTCGATGGCGGGGTAGATCCGGCGATCGGCGAGGCGGCGGTCGAGGACGAGTTCAGCGTTGCCGGTGCCCTTGAACTCCTCGAAGATCACCTCGTCCATCCGCGACCCGGTGTCGATCAGCGCGGTGGCGATGATCGTGAGCGAGCCGCCGCCCTCGATGTTTCGGGCGGCGCCGAAGAAGCGCTTCGGCTTCTGCAGCGCGTTCGCGTCGACACCACCAGAGAGGATCTTGCCGGAGTGCGGCACGACCACGTTGTGCGCGCGCGCCAGGCGGGTGATCGAGTCGAGGAGGATGATCACGTCGCGGCCATGCTCGACCAGACGCTTCGCCTTCTCGATGACCATGTCCGCGACCTGCACGTGGCGGTCCGCCGGCTCGTCGAACGTCGAGGCAATCACCTCGGCCTGGACGTTCTCCTGCATGTCCGTCACTTCCTCGGGGCGCTCGTCGATCAGCAGCACGATGAGGTAGCTCTCGGGGTGGTTCTCGGTGATCGCGTTGGCGAGCTTCTGCAGCAGGATCGTCTTGCCGGCCTTCGGCGGCGCCACGATGAGCCCGCGCTGGCCCTTGCCGATCGGCGACATCAGGTCGACGACGCGCATCGAGAGATCGTTCTTGCTCCCCTCGAGACGGATCCGCTCATCCGGATAGCGCGGCTTCAGGTTGTCGAAGGCGATCCGGGTCTTGGTCTTGTCCGGCTCCTCGAAGTTGACGCTCTCGACCTTGAGCAGCGCGAGGTACCGTTCCCCCTCCTTCGGTGGCCGCACCTGACCCTGCACCGTGTCGCCGGTGCGGAGGTCGAACCGCTTGATCTGGCTCGGCGAGACGTAAATGTCGTCAGGGCCGTAGAGGTAGTTCCAATCCTGCGACCGGAGGAAGCCGTAGCCTTCCGGCAGGATTTCGAGCACCCCTTCGCCGCGGATGACCGTGTCCTTGTCGAGCAGCGACTGCTCGATGCGGAAGATCAGGTCCTGCTTGCGGAGGCCTGAATAGTTGGTGATGTTGAGTTCGGCGGCGAGCACATGGAGCTCGGCGACGGATTTCTGCTTCAGTTCAGCAATATCCACGGATATCTCCGGGTGGCATCGCCAACCCCGCCGGCCAACGCGGCACGACAGGATGGAGTGGGCTTTGGGCGTTCGGTCTGGTGTCTGGGCGTATGGGGCTCGCGCGAAGGCGCGAAGATGACCATCGGAAGGGACGCGGGGGATCCTGCAATTGCCCAATCATATGGGGCGTTTGGCGCCCCGTCAACACCGGCGATGACCGACCCGCGGGCGTTCTTCTCCGTCTGGCGATCGCAACCGCTGGCCGGGACCCGGGAGGTGCTGGACGGCGTGGTTGCCCCGGAACACCGGGGACCCTCGCCCGCGCTCACGGCCCTGCTGGCCTCCTGGCCGGGCGCCTGGTATTGGGCGGACGACGCCAGGACCCGGCTGGTACTCATTCAGGGGACGGTCCCGGCCCGCCCCGAACGGTGGCTCTGGCACGGCGGGCTGTTGCTGCTGACCATCCTCTGCACGCTCGGGGCGGGGGCCGTCTTGCAGAGCCGCTGGGTACCCACCGTCCACCCAGGCTTCTGGGGTGCGGTCCGCTCCGTGGTCGAATTTGCGGAATTCGCGCTCCAGGGAGGGTGGCGGACCTTGCTGCCGGGTTGGGAGTTCGCCGCCCCGCTCCTCTCGATCCTCCTCGTCCACGAGCTGGGCCACTATTGGACGGCACGCCGCTACGCCATCGATGTCTCGCCACCCTACTTCCTGCCGGTGCCGCCGAATCTTTCACCGATCGGCGGACTCGGGGCGTACATCCGGCTCCGCTCCCCGATCTATGATCGGCGGCAGCTGCTCGATGTCGGCGCCGCGGGCCCCCTCGCGGGATTCGTGGTGGCCATCGGCGTGATGATCTGGGGCTACTCGCTGTCGCATCGGATGGAGTT
Source organism: Gemmatimonadota bacterium (assembly GCA_016720805.1). Classification (NCBI taxonomy): domain Bacteria; kingdom Pseudomonadati; phylum Gemmatimonadota; species Gemmatimonadota bacterium. The sequence goes on from JADKJZ010000014.1 coordinate 562,379, forward strand.
CCCGCTGGCTGGATCGCCGTCCTTCGTGCTCTTTGCAGGGAAGCCGGCCTTTCTGGGCGATTCGTTCCTGACCCATCAGCTGCGGGAGTGGCTGCTGCCGGGCACGGGGGCGGTGCTCCTCTCGCCGCAGGCGTTTGCGGGGTGGGTCGGCCTCTTCATCACCGGACTCAACTTGCTGCCCCTGTCACAGCTGGACGGCGGGCACGTCCTCTACGGTCTGTTGGGGCGGCGACAGAAGACGATCGGCCTGCTCTGCGTCGGTGCGCTGCTCATTCTCGCGCAGCAGGCACCGATGTGGTATCTCTGGGTGGTCCTCACCTTCGCGATCGGTGGCGGACGCTGGACCCACCCGGAAGTGGTACTGCCTGACCGTCCGGTGCTCGCGGCCGGACGCTGGACCGGCTTCTGCTGTATCGTTGTCTTCCTGCTGACCTTCGTGCCAGTCCCTTTCCTTCGCTGACGAGGTCCCGCATGGCCGAGCCCGATCCGATGTCCAAGTTGCGCCACGACCTCGCCAACCCGCTGGCCGCCATTCTCGCCGAGACGCAATTGCTGCTGATTGGTGATGAGGAGATGTCGCCCGATGTGAAGCAGGCGCTCAAGGAGATCGAGAAGCTGGCGATCCGGATGCGCGCCATCCTGCGCGGCACCCAGGAGCCGCCCCAGGGGTAGCCGACGCTAGTGCTCGCGCCGGGCCCGATCGCCGGCGACGAGGTCGTCGAGGCCGGGCTGGAAATCAGGCGCCGCATTGCCCGGTCCGCCCCCGCGACGAGAGAGCGCGGCAAGCCATGGCGGTGTGACGACGGTGGTGCCGATCACCATCAGCATCACCGCACCGAAATGCTCGGACGTGAGCGCACCAGTCGCCAGCCCCATCTGCGCAAAGATCAATCCGACCTCGCCGCGCGGCACCATCGCGGCGCCGATCAGCGCGTGCCGAACCGGCAGCCAGAACGGGGCATAGCCCGCGACGAACTTCCCCACGATCCCGATCAGCAGGAGCAGGCCGCCGAGCTGCAACGCCGCCGGCTGCAGCATCGCCGCGACGTCCACGGAGGCGCCGACGGAGGCGAAGAAGATCGGCACGAAGAAGTGCCCGAGTCCGGTGGTGGACTCTTCGATGGTATGACGCTGCTTCGTCTCGTGCAGGATCAGCCCCGCAGCGAAGGCGCCGATGATCATCGCCGACCCCGCCAGGCCGGCGGCGGCGGCAAGGGCGAGTGCGAAGGCGAGGGCGAGCGCGCCCGTGGCACCGCTGACCTGCAGGCGCGAGATGGTGGCGAAGAGGCGCGGTGCGACGAGTCGGCCGGCCAGCAACGCGACGACCAGGAAGCCGACGGCCACACCGCCGGTCTTCAGGGCGCTCGCGGTGGTGACCACGCCCCCCTCGGCGAGCGTGGCGACGATCGCAAGAATGACCAGCCCGACAACGTCGTCGAGGACGGCGGCACCCAGGACGGTCCTTCCCTCGGTGCTGTCGAGCTCGCCGAGGTCGCCAAGGATGCGGGCCGAGATGCCGATCGAGGTGGCGGTGAGCGCCGCGGCACAGACGACCGAGGGCAGCATCGGCAGGCCGAGCGCCGTGGTCACGGCGAGGCCTGCCGCGAACGGCAGCGCCACGCCGACGCTGCCTACGGTCACGGCGGCCGGGCCGACCTTCAGCAACGAGGCGAGGTCGGTGTGCAGGCCGATCTGGAAGAGGAGGATGACCACGCCGAATTCCGCGATCATCGCCAGCATCGGATCGCCAGGGGTCACGATGCCGAGCAGCGACGGCCCGACCAGGATGCCGGCGAGCAATTCGCCGAGGACGGCGGGCTGGCCGACGCGCATCGCGACCCAGCCCCCGAGGCGCGCCACCGTGACCAGGGCGGCGAGCACCAGGAAGAGCCCGGTCACGGCATGTCCATCGGCGGATGGAGCCGTCGAAAAGAGTCCGAGTACGATCATACCCCCAAGGTACACTCCCGAATGGAACCCTTGCACCATGGCATTACACTTCGAAACGCGCCACGCGGTGCGTCGAGGAGATCGCGATGAGCAGGGATCAGAGTTGGTTGGAACGGACGTTGTACGGGACCGGGACGCCGTCGCCCCTGGCGCAGCTACTCGCGAAGCACGAGGGGTTGGCGTGGGCGAGCGTTGCGGGGTTGCTCCTCTTCACCAGCTGGATCGTCGAGCGGACCGCGATCTTCGCACCGTGGGTCGCACTCGCAGGCTACGGCCTCGTCGGCGTGATTGGCGGCCGCCAGCCGGTGCTGCACTTGGTGCGCGCGCTGCGGCGTGGCGCATTCCATCTCGACATCGACTTCCTGATGGTCGTCGCCGCGATTGGTGCAGCGAGTGTCGGCGCGTGGGCCGAGGGCGCCTTCCTCCTCTTTCTCTTTGCCCTGGCGAACGCACTCGAGGAGTACGCCCTCGACCGCGCGCGGTCGGCGATCCGCAACCTCGCCGACTTGGCGCCGGCGCAGGCGCGCCTGCTGCGCGATGGCGTCGAGGTGGAGATCCCGGTCGAGCAGGTGCGCATCGGTGATGTGCTGGTGGTTCGTCCCGCCGAGCGGTTGCCGGCCGATGGCACGGTACGGACGGGACGATCGGCCATCAATCAGGCCCCGATCACCGGGGAATCGGTGCCGGTGGAGAAGGAGCCGGGCGATGAGGTCTTCGCCGGCACGGTGAACGGCGATGGCGCCCTCGAGATCACGGCGACGCGCGCGGTCGGTGACCGTACACTCGACCGCGTCATCCGGCTGGTCGAGGAGGCGCAGGCGGCGAAGGCACCGGTCCAGCGCATCACCGAGCGGTTCGAGCGGATCTTCGTCCCGGCCGTCGTGATTGGCGACATCCTGCTGATCGTGGTGCCGGGGCTGATGGGGTGGATGCCGTGGGGCGAGAGCCTCTATCGCGGCATGACGGTACTGGTCGCGGCCTCGCCCTGCGCGATTGCGCTCGGCGCACCGGCCGCGATGCTGGCCGGCATCGCGCAAGCGGCAAAGCACGGCGTGCTGCTGAAGGGCGGCGCCTCCCTCGAGGCGCTCGCCACGGTGCGCGCCGTCGCCTTCGACAAGACCGGGACGCTGACGGCGGGGCGCCCCGAGGTGACCGACGTGACCCCGATGCCCGGCGTCACCATCCCTGAGCTGCTTGGGATGGCAGCGGCGGTCGAAGCGCGGTCACAGCATCCGCTGGCCCAGGCGGTGGTGCGTCGTGCGGCAACGGACGGGGTCACGTTGCCCGCCGCCGGTGAGCTGCAGAGCATGACGGCGCGGGGCGTGCGGGCCGACGTGGCCGGCCTGCCGGTGCTGATTGGGAGTGCGCGGCTCTGGACCGATGACGGGATCGCCTTCCCGGCCGAGATCACGGCGGCGCTGGAGGAAATGAGTGCCCGCGGCCGCAGCATGATGATCGTTCGCCATGGCGAGCGTTGGCTCGGCGTGCTGGGCCTGCTCGATCCGCCGCGGCCCTCGGTGCATGCCACGCTGGAGCGATTGCGGGCGTTGCACCTCAAACCGCTGGTGATGCTCACCGGCGATCACCGCGGCGTCGGCGAGGCGATCGGTCGCGAGGTCGGTGTCGATGAGGTGCGCGCTGATCTGCTCCCCGAGGACAAGGTCACCGCCATCCACGAACTGATGGCGGCGCACGGGACCATGGTGATGGTGGGCGACGGCGTGAATGACGCGCCGGCGCTCGCCGCGTCGACGGTGGGGATCGCGATGGGAGGCGCCGGCACCGCCGCCGCGCTCGAGACCGCCGACGCCGCCCTCATGGGCGACGACCTGGCCCGCCTCCCCTGGGCGATCGGCCTGGCCCGGGCCACGCGGCGGATCGTTTTCCAGAACCTGGCGATCGCCGGCGGCGTCATGCTGACGCTGCTGATCCTGGCGGCGAGCGGGATCCTCACGATCGGCCCCGCAGTGGTCGGGCACGAGGGGAGCACGCTGGTGGTGATTGCGAATGCGTTGCGGCTGCTGGCGTACAAGGATGATGGATGATGGATGATGGACGATGGATGATGGATGATGGATGACGGCTCCGATCGATCCATCATCCATCATCCATCATCCTACTTCCCCTCGCCCTATTCTCCGGCCATCCTTCCCGCTCCCCGTTCCGCCCGGAGTCCCACATGCCACAGCTCGGCGAAACCGTTCGTGCCGCGGTCATCGATACGCCCAATGCGCCGCTCCGCGTGGTGAGCTTCGGGACTCCCACCCTCGCGCCCGGCTCCGCCCTGCTGCGCACCTCCTACTCCGAAGTGTGCGGCACCGATGTGCACATCTGGCGGGGCCGCATGCCGGGGGTGCCGTTCCCGATCATTCCCGGGCACGTCAGCGTCGGTGTCCTCGCGGCGGTCAGCGGGAAACTTCTTGATATTCACGGTACCCGATTCAAGGAAGGCGACCTGGTCACCTTTCTGGACGTGCACGGCACCTGCGGCAACTGCTGGTACTGCCTCGTGGCGAAGCAGACCACGCGCTGTCCGCATCGGCGCGTGTACGGCATCACCTACGGCGTCGACGACGGCCTGTTGGGTGGATGGTCAGAGGCCATCTACATGAAGCCCGGCCTCAAGATGATTCGCATCCCGACCGGCCTCCGGCCGGAGACCTTCATCGGCGGCGGTTGCGGCCTGGTGACCGCCGTCCACGTGATGGACCGCGCCGACGTGCAACTCGGGCAGACGGTGGTCGTGCTCGGTGTCGGTCCGGTGGGGCAGTCGATCATCGCCCTCTCGGCACAGGCCGGAGCAGGGCAGGTCATCGGCATCGGTGAGCCGGTCGATCGTCTGGCCTACGCCAAGCGGATGGGAGCGACGCATGTCATCGGACTCGACTTGCCGCCCGCCGATCGGGTGGCTGAAGTGCGCCGGATGACGCAGGGACGCGGGGCTGACATCGTGATCGAGGCGACGGGCGCCCCGGCCGCCGTGACGCAGGCACTCGACCTGGTCCGCGACGGTGGCCGCGTGGTGGTCTGTGGGCAGTACTCCGACCACGGCGACACCCCGCTCAATCCGCACCGGCAGATCAACCGGACCCATGTGGAGATCCGCGGCGTCTGGGGTTCCGACTACTCGCACTTCCACCGTGCCGTCGAATTCGCCACGCACTGGGGCGATCGGATTCCGTGGGCCGAGCAGGTGTCCGGTCGCTACCCGCTGGAGCGGGTGCAGGAGGCGCTCGAAGCGGTCGAACAGCGCCGCGTGCTCAAGGCGCTGGTGGTGCCGGGCGCGTCGGTGTGACCTCGGCGGACCATTCCCGTCCTGCCACCGAAGCGCTCGCAGCGTGGTTCCTCGGCCCCGGCGGCGAGAACGCGGCGGAGCTCGAAGCGCTCGCCGCCGAGGCCATCCGCGACCATGTCGACTGGCGGCGTGCCTTCCATCCGGAGGACGGTGCCGTCCTCTCGCCCGAGCGGATCGCCGCGCCAGGTGCGGAGGCTGCGCGCGCCCTGCTCGCGCGCGAGTTCCGATCGCTGCTGGTCGAGCTCAAGCGCGATGTCCCCTTCTACAGCGGGCGCTACCTCGGCCACATGCTCGGCGAGCAGACGCTCGCGGCGCAGCTGGGGTACCTCGCGGCGATGCTCTACAATCCGAACAACGTCGCGGCCGAAGTGTCACCGGTCACGTCGCGGCTCGAGGTGGAGGTCGCAGAGCAGCTCGCGGCGATGATCGGCTACGCGGCCGATACGTCATGGGGCCATCTGACCTCCGGTGGCACGATCGCGAATTTCGAGGCGCTGTGGATCGCCCGGAGCATTCGCTATCACGGCGTGGCACTGGCGCTGGCCGCCGCCGGCGCCGGGGTTTCGCTCATGATCCGGCTTCCCGACGGGGCGCGCCGCGACCTGCGCGACCTCTCGCTCTGGCAACTCCTCAATCTCGAGCCGGCCGACACGCTCGATGCCGACCGGGAACTGCGTCGGCTGCTTCCACCCGCCGAGGCGCGTGCGGCCCTCGACGCGCATTCGCTCGCCACGATCGGCTATCAGGACTACGCGCGCCAACTCTCGAGCGCGTATGGCGACGCCTTGGCGCCAGGGGTGGTGCTGGTGGCCTCGACGGCGCATTACTCCTGGGAGAAGATCACCCGCGCGCTCGGCATCGGCGGACACTGCATGGTGGCGGTGCCCGTCGATGCGCACGCGCGGATGGACCCCGCCGCGCTCTGGAGCATCCTGCAGGAGTGCGCCGCGACGCGGACTCCGGTGCTCGCGCTGGTGAGTGTCTGCGGCAGCACGGAGGAGGGGGCGGTCGACCAGCTCGACCAGATCGGGGCGGTGCGCGAGCGCGCCGCGCGCGAGCTGGGGCTGACCTTCCACTGGCACGCCGACGCTTGCTTCGGGGGCTACGCCGCCTCGGTGACGCGCGCGGCCGATGGCTCGCGCCGGCACGGCGAATCCATCCGCACCGCGACCGGGATCGCGTGGCCCAGTGACGCGTGGGTCGCCGCGATGACGGCGCTCGAGCAGACCGACTCGGTCACCATCGATCCGCACAAGCTCGGCTACATCCCCTATCCGGCCGGCGCGTTCCTGCTGCGTGACCGACGCGCGCGCGCACTCGTGGCGATCGACCCGCCATACCTCACGCAGTCGACCCACGATGCGCATGCTGACGAGCGCTTCCTGGGGCGGTGGATTCTCGAGGGGTCGAAGCCCGGGGCCGCGGCGGCTGCGGTGTGGCTGTCCCATCGCGTGGTGCCGCTCGACGAGCGCGGGTATGGCACCATCATCGCACGCGCCGTGGCCGGCGCACACCGCCTTCACCAGGCGCTCGACGTGCCAGGCAGCGTGCGCTTGCCACTGCCGGATCTCTCGGTGGTCAACTGGGTGATGACGAGCCCAGGGGTGCACGGTCTCGTGGCACTCAATGCGATGAACGAGTCGATCTATCGCCAGTTGTCGCCGGGTGACGAGCCGCCGCGCTACTTCATCACGCGGACGCGACTCGCCTCACCATCGGCCGACGGCATCGTCCTGCCGCTGCTGGGGGCGCTGGGGGTGTCGGAGATGGAGTGGCGACGCCACGGCCTGGTGGTGCTGCGCGCGGTCGTGATGACGCCGTACCTCGTCGATCCGCCGGGGACGGCCGATCACTGCGCCGGGCTGGTGGCCGCGCTGCACGAAGCCACCCTGCGCGCGGCGGCCGAGTTCAGCTGAAGAGCGGGCGCGGCTCGCTGGGCCCGACGCCGAGCCAGGCGCAGATGACCGGGTAGAGGTCGACGGTGCGCAGCGGGCCGGCCGGGAGGGGTCGGTTTGACCATGCCGGCGTGAGCATGTGACCCGCGATCAACGAGCCGTGACCGGACTTGTGCTCCGGATACTCCCACGCCTCGCGGAAGTCCCACCCCTCGGCTGCGGCGATCACGAGGTCGCCGGTGCGCGGCGCCTGGAATTGATCGAGCAGCGAGACCGGCCCATCGGGGAACGGGCCGTCAATCGTGCGCGCCAACCACTCGCGATGATCATGCGTCGCATCGGCGCCGATCACCAGGGGATCACCGCTGACCCGCGTGTAGTGAATCGCCTCGCCATCGCGGCGAAGCGTCGCCTCGCCCGCGTCGGATGCCACCCGCACGCCACCGCCAGCTTCCGCTCCCGCCACCAGTGCGATCCCCGCTTCCGCGGTGAGGGCGGCGACGGCGTCGCCTTGCACGCCGAGCGCACCAGACGCGCGGAGCTGTGCGAGCGGATGCCGTGCGGCGCGTGGGATGTTGGGCTCGGCATAGACGGCGGCCTGCGCGTTGCCCGCCACCATCACCGCGACCTGCGGGTCCCGAGTCCAGAGGACCGGATGCGCCAGCGTCCGCGCGCCGCGCCGCCGGAACCAGGTCGCGAGGTCGAGGTGGTGGTGCACCGGCGCCGCGCCGTGGTCGCTCACGATCATGATCAGCGTGTCGTCGAGCCGACCCAGCGCGCGCAGCCGCTCGGTGAGCGCACCGATCGTGGCGTCGACCTTCCGGAGCGAGTCGAGCACGCGCGGCGCGTCGGGAGTGGCCGCGTGGGTGTGGCCGTCGACGGCGGGGAACTGCGCAAAGCAGAACCGCCAGTCGCCGCCGACCTGCGCCAGGAGCTCGGCGGCAACGGCGTCGTCGCCCGGCTGGTGGTTCTCGGTGTAGTGCGAGACGGTGCCCCAGAACTTGCGGGCGCCCTGGATCCGGTCGGCGTCGACCGAGAGGCCGCGGGTGATCATCGAGAAGATCGCGATGCTCTCGGGCACCAGCTCGAAGATGGTCGCCACGTCGGGCGCGATGTCGCGGTTCAGGTGCCCCGCCTGCCAGCCGCAGTAGCTGCGCACGGCGTCGCGATCGGCCCACCAGCGGCCGGTGTAGGCCTCGCGATCGAGCCAGCGGATCGAGGGGACGTTGCAACGCCCGGGCAATGCGCCGGTCAGGAAGGGGAGGTACGCCACCGACGTGGTCGAGGGAAACGCCGTCGCGGCCCGCGACCGGGTACCACCCGCCGTCAGGGCGGCAAGGTGCGGAAGGTGGCCGGCGGCGAGTTCGCGTTCGGCAACATCGGCCCGGAGGCCATCAACCAGCAGGAGGAGGACGCGCTTCACGGCGGGCAGTTTAATGCGGGGAGCGGGGAGCGAGAAGCGAGGGGTGAGGGGTGAGGGGTGAGGGGTGAGGGGCACGTTGGCCGGGTATACTCCAGCACTCCCCTGAAACAGGATGTTGTATGGCGACTGAGCCCCCGATCGTGGAACGTCCGAGTGACGCGGCGCGATGGGCCCGTGGTGGCCCCCGTGCCGTGCGTCGGTTCTGGCACTCCCTCGGGCCGGGGCTGATTACCGGGGCCGCCGATGACGATCCATCCGGCATCGCCACCTACTCGATTGCCGGCGCCCGCTTCGGCACCTCGCTGCTCTGGATGTCGGTGCTCACCTGGCCGTTGATGGCAGCGGTGCAGACGATGTGCGCCCGAATCGGCATGGTGACCGGCCATGGCCTGGCGGCGGCGCTGCAACAGAAGTTTCCCCGCCCCGTGCTGCTGGTGATGTGTGTCGGGTTGATGATTGCCAACACCATCAACATCGGCGCCGATCTCGCCGGGATGGCCGACGCCGCCGAGCTGATCACCGGGATCAACTCCCATTTGCTCGTCGTGGTCTTCGGTGGCCTGATCGCGTGGGCGACGGTCCAGCTGCGCTACGCCGCCTTTGCGCGCATCCTCAAGTGGCTCGCCCTGGTGCTTGGCGTCTACATCATCGCGGCGATCGATCTCAAGCCGGTCTGGAGCTCGGTGCTGCACGACACCTTCCTCCCCTCCGGCCTCGATTCGCGCGAGGCGTGGTCCACCGTGGTCGCGATCCTCGGCACGACGATCTCGCCCTACCTCTTCTTCTGGCAGGCGTCGCAGGAAGTCGAGGAAGAGAAGGCCGCCGGCAAGGTGACGGAGGAAGCCCGGCGCGGCGCGACGGCGGCGCAGCTCCGCGCCCGGAAGCTCGACGTCGGCTTCGGCACCTTCTTCTCCAACCTCGCGATGTTCTTCATCATCCTGACGACGGCGCTGACCCTGCACAAGGCGGGCATTACCGAACTCGCGACCGGCGCCGAGGTGGCGAAGGCGCTCGAGCCGCTCGCCGGGCGCTTCTCGTCGTGGCTGTACGCCATCGGCGTGATCGGCACCGGCGCGCTGGCGATTCCCACGCTGGCCGGCTCCGCGGCGTACGCCTTCGCCGAGACGCTTGGCTGGCAGCAAGGGATGGACGAGGACTTCCGTCGCGCCGAGCCGTTCTACGCCGTGATCGTCGTGGCGCTGCTGATCGGCGTCCTGCTCGATTTCGCCAACGTCTCGCCCGTCAAGGCGCTGTACTGGACCGCCGTCCTCAACGGCGTGCTGGCGCCCTTCCTGCTCACGGCGATTCTGATGGTCGCCGGCAACAAGGCCATCATGCAGGGGCAGCCGTCGTCGCGGCTCGGGATGGTGACGGTCGGCATCACGACGGTGGTGATGTTTGGGGCGGCGATTGCGATGTTTGTGGCGAGATGATGGATGATGGATGATGGATGATGGATGATGGATGGCGGGAAAGTGAGCCGGCATCGGCCATGGCGAGCGGTCCAGCATCCCCGATCCATCATCTATCATCCATCATCCATCATCCATCATCCATCATCCATCATCCATCATCCATCATCCATCATCCGCTGTCAGGAGAGTAGATTTCCGCATGCGCTCTCTCTGGTCCGACACCGACGCCGCCCGCTGCACGCACGCCGCTGGATTTCCGGGTCTACTCGTCCCGATTGCTGGGGCAGGATCCCGCCCTGGTGCTGCACGGCGGCGGCAACACCTCCGTGAAGGACACCGTCCCCGATCTCTTCGGCGACGAGGTCCCGGTCCTCCACATCAAGGGAAGCGGCTGGGACCTCGCGACCATCGAGGCCGCGGGTTTTGCCCCCGTGCGCCTCGACGTCCTCCGGCGGATGGCGGACCTTCCCGTCCTCTCCGATACGGACATGGTGCGTGCGCAGCGCGCGGCAATGCTCGACCCGGGTGCGCCGACGCCCTCGGTCGAGGCCATTCTCCATGCCATCATCCCCTTCACGTACGTCGACCACACCCACGCCGACGCCGTGGTGGCGGTGAGCAACTCGCCAGGCGGCGAGGCGGCCATCCGCGCCATCTATGGACCTCGCGTGCTGGTGGTGCCCTACGTGATGCCGGGCTTCGTGCTCGCGCGTGCGGTGCGCGAGATGACCACGGTGACGGACTGGAGCGCGGTCGACGGGATCGTCCTCCTCAATCACGGCGTCTTCTCGTTCGGTGACGACGCGAAGAGCAGCTACGAGCGGATGATCGCGCTGGTCTCGCGCGCGGAGGAGTACCTCGCGTCGAAGGGCGCCTCGCTGGTGCCGCCGAGCACGGCCCAGGGGGCAACGCTCGCGCATGAGGAACTCCTCCGGCTGGCCGCGCTGCGTCGCGCGGTTGGCCTCGCCAAGGGCACGCCGGTGATCGCGGCGCTTGACCGCGCCGATGATTCCGTCGCCTTCGCCTCGCGCGCCGACGTGGCCCAGGTCGCCACGCGCGGTCCGCTCACGCCGGACCACGTGATTCGCACCAAGCCGCTGGCGCTGGTGGCGAGTGGTGACTGGGAGACGGCACTTCAGGGGTATGCCGAGCGGTACCGCGCCTACTTCGGCCGCCATGCCACGCCGGCGCTCACCTGTCTCGATCCGGCCCCGCGCTGGGTCATCTGGCCGGGCGTCGGCTTCGTGGCGATCGGCGCCTCGGTGAAGGATGCCGCGATCGTGACCGACCTGGCCCGGCACACCGCGCGCGCCATCGGCTGGGGTGAGCAGTTGGGTGGCTGGACACCACTCCCCGAGGCCGACCTCTTCGCCGTGGAGTATTGGGAGCTCGAACAGACCAAGTTACGGCAGGGTGGCGCACCGCCGTCGATGCAGGGGAAGGTGGCGCTGGTGACCGGAGCGGCGAGCGGGATCGGGCGCGCCGTGGCGCTGGCGCTGCACGCAGAGGGGGCGGCGGTCCTCGCGACCGACATCAATCCCGAGGTCACCGCCCTCTCGCGGGGTGGGTCACTCGTGGGTTGGGTGGCCGATGCGACCGACGCGGCCGCGATGGCAGGCGCGATCGCGGAATGCGTCCGCCGATTCGGCGGCCTCGACCACCTGGTGAGCAACGCGGGGATTTTTTCGGCGGGCGCGCGGATCGAACAGCTCGACGACGCACGCTGGGCCGAGAGCCTGCAGCTCAACCTCACCAGCCACATGACCTTGCTCCGGAGCGCCGTTCCGTTCCTGCGCCACGGCTTCGAGCCGAGCGTGGTGATCGTCGGGTCGAAGAACGTCCCGGCGCCGGGTCCTGGCGCGGCGGCGTATTCGGTGGCCAAGGCTGGGCTCGCCCAGCTGGCGCGGGTCGCCGCCCTCGAACTGGGCACGGACGGCATCCGCATCAACACCGTCCACCCGCATCTGGTGGTCGACACCGCGCTCTGGACTCCGGAAGTGCTGGCCTCGCGGGCCCAGTCGTACGGCCTCACCACCGAGGACTACATCCGCAACAACCTCCTCGGCGTCGAGATCACCACGCGCGACGTCTCGAACGCGGTGCTCGCGTTGCTGGGGCCGACCTTTGCGAAGACGACCGGCGCGCAGATTCCGATCGACGGCGGCAGCGACCGCGTGGTGTAGTCAGGCGCGCTCGGGAAAGAGCCCCAGCAATCCGGCTTCCGACGCGGCACAGACGCCGCGCTCGGTGATCAGTGCGGTGACCAGGCGGGCCGGCGTGACGTCGAAGCCTGGGTTGTGCGCCGCCACACCGGGGAGGGAATGCACCTCGCGCGGGTCGCGCTCCTCGATCACGATGCTCATCCCGTCCCGCGACGCCCAATCGATGCTCGAGGACGGTGCCGCCACGTAGAACGGGATGCCGGTGTCGTGTGCCGCGAGCGCCTTCAGGTAGGTCCCGATCTTGTTGGCCACGTCACCGGTGCGCGTCGTGCGGTCGGTCCCCACGATGCACGCGTCGACCTTCCCTTGCCGCATCAGCAACCCGCCGGCGTTGTCGACGATCACCGTGTGCGGCACGCCGTGCTGCCCCAGCTCCCACGCCGTCAGGTAGCCCTGATTGCGCGGGCGGGTCTCGTCGACCCAGACGTGGAGGGGGATGCCGGCGTCGTGGGCGCGGTAGATCGGGCCGAGGGCGGTCCCCCAATCGATGGTGGCGAGCCAGCCGGCGTTGCAGTGGGTGAGGAGTTGCAGCGGCCGTTCGGGATGCTGCGCCCAGAGGGCACGGAGGAGCGGCTCGCCGTGCGCCGCCATCGCCGCACACGCCGCCACGTCGTCGTCCGCCATCTGGGCTGCCGCCTGATAGGCCGCCTCGACGCGCTGTGCCGGGGCAAGCGGGCGCAGGAGGGTGGTCATCCGGTCGAGCGCCCAGCGGAGGTTCACTGCCGTGGGGCGGGTGGCGAGCAGCGTGGTGGCGGCGGCGTCGAGGGCGGCATCGGACGGATCGGCGTGCATCGCCAGCGCGATGCCATACGCGCCGGCCACGCCAATCAGCGGCGCGCCACGGAGCTGCATGCTGCTGATGGCGTGAGCCATCGCCTCCAGCGTATCGAGGCGGACCACGACGAAGTCGTGCGGGAGGCGGGTCTGGTCGATGATCTCGACCCCGCGTCCATCGGGGGCAATCCAGAGGGTGCGGGTCGGTTGGCCTGCGACGTTCACGGACGGCTCCGGGGCGGGGCGGGGTGCCGGAGAATAACCCCGACATTCCGCGGCCGCCGTCGCGCGCTATACTCCACCCCATCCCCACCCCGTGGAGCCTGCCATGTCACCACTCTCCCTCGCCGGTCGTTCAGCGGCCATGCTGCTGATCGTCGGCTGTGCCTCGCCCAAGGCCGAAGCCGGCGTCGACAGCGCCGCCGTGGCCGCGGCGCGTGCCGACTCGCTCGCGAAGGCCACACTGATCGAGGCGACGACGCTCCGCGACTCGGCCGAGGCCACCCTCGCCACGCTGCTCAAGAATCCGGCGACCGCCGTCTTCGACAGCGTGGTGGTCATCCAGCCGCCGGCCGTTGGCGACCGCCTCCCGCCGATGGTGGTCTGCGGGCAGATCAGCGGGAAGCCGGGGATCGGCGGCCGTTCCACGCCGACCCGCTTCGTCTACCAGACCAAATTCGCGCTCTTCGTGGAAGAGGCGGCGAACCGTCAGGCATTCGCGGATCTCGTCGGGCGGACCTGCGGCGCAACCGGCGCGCGCGTGGTGGGGCCGTAGGCTGGGCCTCCGACGCGCTTCGTCGGTCACACAGCATGGCGGCCGGAATGTCGATATCGGTGACGGTCCTGGTGCGCGCTCTCGGATCAGAGGTCGGAATCAACCGGGATTCTGAACCAGACATGCCATTCGGTCCGCGTGCGTCTGACAATGAAGTCGTAGACCGAAATGGTCCCACCAGTGCTGTCCAGCGAAGCTTCTGCGACACGCACCGTCCGGTAGTCTCCTAGCGGCCCGGTCGGTATGGAATCACGGTATCGCCCGACAAGGGCTGGCACACCGGGGCGTGAGATGCCAACGCCCACACGAGTGATCGATTCTGCGGGGCACGACGAGGTATCAGCGTTTGGCATCATGCGATGTGGGCATGGTCCGCGTGAGGCTTCGAGAGTGATCGGGATCTTTTCTCGAGCCAGGAAGCGGTTCCGTGCGCGATTGACGTCGTCAGGCAGGGCATTGGCAGTGTTCCCCGGATCGTCCGCTGGTGGCCGCGAAGCGACTTCAAGGATGCCCTTCGCCCATCGCTGTCGCTCACCTCGAATCACCGCTTCGAAGACGCGTTCCTCCAGATCGACACGGGAGGGAGCGCTGCCGATGGCGTGCCAACAACCCGCAACAAGGAGCGGCGAGAGTAGGCGCACGCCGAGCATCGAGACCCGAAATCCCGGTCTCATTGCGGTACTGGCGGTGGCGTCTGGGTATTCACGTCACTGCACATGATCGCGTGTCGCGTCAACAGCCCACGATCGCCGTCTTCATGCTCTTCCATGAACGCGTGGTCGATTTCATGGGCGAGCATGAACTGCAAGGTCATTTCAACCCCCGCACGCATCCCCTTATGCGCCTTGTCGTAGTGGACGCCGGTGAAGATGTCTGCGAGGACGATCCGCGTACCTCCAGCATAGTTCATCTCCCCCCACCCCGCGATGTCATTCTTGCTAGCCGTGTAGAGCTTAAGGTTTCCTCGAGCGAGAACCGTGTCGAGTGCGAAGGCGAGTGGGACGCACTCCCCGCCTCTCGCTCGCATCCGTTCAATCGCTGCTCGGATCCGATCTATGGCCAGCGGCTCAGGGTCTCTTCCAATACACCAGGCCAGATGGCCGGGGTGGGATGGGAGGGGAGAGCAGCCCCACAGCGTGTCGGAGTCGATAGGATCCGGCTCGAATTGGGAGATGGAATCTGCAATGTCGGGTACCGCCGGGACAGTAGGCGTCCCGGTCGTCGGTGCGGTTTCTTCGCCTGGGCCAGATCCAGGTCCAGAACCCGGTCCGGCAGGTGTGCTTCCGGGTGGAGGAACCCATCGGTAAGTGGAGACCCAGTCGCAGGAAGCCGTTCTGTAAACCGTGACATGAAGCACGGGGAGCTCACCTTCCGCGCCTGGTTCAACCCAACGCTCGATGCGATCTGTGACGGACATCTGGCACGTCATGCCGTCATACTCCCAGTAACCCTCGCCTTCCCATTCGTTCGATGCTTGGGATGCCCACCTGACTCCCTGTCGAATGGCCTGGTGAATGGCCTGGATGGTGCTCTCCAACGTATCACGGTTAACGCCAACGCAGCTAAAGAATTTATCCACACCAGGTAGCAACGTAATTCCAACGGTTGTTGAGTCGGGTATCCCGACAAGGGGTCGGCACCCAGCGTCAACCATCATCCCCGAGGCCGTGATACCAAGGTCACTATCGAGGGAAACGTTGCGGTAACCTGGGTCCTTCTGCACGATTGTACTGTCGCTCGAACACCCGAGTGACATGGCAGCGAGCAGCCAGGAGACGGCCAAGAATGAGCGGCGTAGCTGA
Source organism: Gemmatimonadota bacterium (assembly GCA_016720805.1). NCBI lineage: Bacteria > Pseudomonadati > Gemmatimonadota > Gemmatimonadota bacterium. The sequence continues at coordinate 577,930 of JADKJZ010000014.1, forward strand.
TTCACTGTGGACTCCCAAATGCGGGGTAAAGCGTCGCGTGCGGGGCCATCTCGCCACGAAAGCAAAGGGCGTGTGAGTAATCGCATATTGAAGGCCGGTCCGTTCGGTTGTACATCCATGAGGCGGAAGAAAGATGTTGGTCGCTTCCCCTCCGCCGGACGAAACGGAGAACGTGCTTATCACACCGGAGAGTGGCCCATTTGGAGTGTCGTGAATCGACCATTCCCTAGATACCGCCGACCCCGGCTGAATGGAAGGGGTGGCGTTTTAGCCGAGACTGTTCTCGGAGTTGCACCTTTTCGGCGCACCGCGGATTTTGTTGGTGCACGAACCAACTGACCAAAGCGACCCAGCCGGTCCACCGGACCCGTGGTGCCGCCGGGCGATCGTGGCCAAGCGCGGGGCTTCGTTGGCCGGGGCCCTCTCCCCGTTCCCCCTGGTGCCTCCATGGCTCGAATGAAGTCTGCGTCGATCGCGGTCCTGCTCTCCCTCGCCATCGCCACGCCGCTCGCGGCCCAGACCACCATGTCAGCGGGAGCGTTGCAGCTCTCCGTGAACCGCCAGGGAACGCTCACCGCGCTGCGCAGCACCGCGACGGGCCTCAACTACCTGCATCCGACGCACCCCGCACCGCTGCTCACGCTCGTGAGCGGTGGCCGCCGCTACCCGGCGACCGCGATGTCGCTTGCGCAGGCCAAGGACGGCAAGCGGCTCACGCTGCAGTTCGCGCCGACGGCCGTCCGCATCGTGGTCCGGGTTCGCGAGCGGCCGACGCACCTGGGGCTCGACATCGTCTCCGCGACGCCGGCGCCGATGGTCGAGGCCGTAGTCTGGGGCCCGTATCCCACCACGATCACCAAGACGATCGGCGAGGTGATCGGCGTGGTGCGCGACGGCACCACGTCGCTCGGCATGCAGGTGCTCAACCTCAAGACGCTCGGCGGCGACCTGCCGAACAACGAGGGGAGCACCTGGGCGCGCGGCATTGCGGCGTTGGCGATCCCCGGAGGGAGCGCGCTGCAAGCGTACGCCATCAACCGGGACCGGGCGCGTCGGGTCGATGCCTGGGGCGGGACGCGCAAGAACATGCCGGTCCCCCCGATCCCTGGCGAGACGGTGGTCGGGAGCAGCATCGCGCTCTTCACCGCAGCGGAGTCGGAGACGCTCGATCGACTCGAGCGAATTGGTGTGGCGGAGGGGCTGCCGCATCCGACGATCGACGGCGTGTGGTTCCCGAAGTCGGCGCTGTTCGGGCGGTCGTACCTGATCTCATCCTTCGGCGAGGGTGAGGTCGACGAGATGCTCGGCTACACCAAGCGCGCGGGGCTCTATTCGCTGTACCACGAGGGCCCCTTCAAGAGCTGGGGGCATTTCGTGTTGTCGGAGAGCCAGTTTCCGAATGGCCGCACGGGAATGCGGCTCGCGGTCGAGAAGGCGCACGCGGCCGGACTGCACCTCGGGGTGCACACGCTGACCAACTTCATCAACACCAACGACCCGTACGTGACGCCGGTGCCCGACGACCGACTCTCACTGACGGGCTCGTCAAGGCTCGTGCAGGCGGTGGATGCCGTGCAGCGGGAGATCGAGGTCGCCTCGCCGGAGTACTTCAACGAAGAGAAGGAGAATCATCTCCACACCATCAAGATCGGGCGCGAGCTGATCCGGTACCGCACCGTCACGGCGGCGGCACCGTACCGGCTGCTCGACGCCCAGCGTGGCGCCTTCGGCACCACCGCCTCGGCGCATGCGGCGGGCGAGTCAGTCGGCAAGCTCTTCGATCACAGCTATAACGTCTTCTTCCCGAACTTTGCCATGCAGCGCGAGGTGGCCCGCAACCTCGCCGACTTCCTCAACGAGACCGGTGTCGATCACATCGACTTCGACGGCCACGAGGGCGGCCTCGCCTCGGGCCAGGGGGACTACGCGGTCGGGCTCTTCGCCGAGGACGTGCTGAAGCAGGTGAAGCACGACCTGATCAACGGCACCAGTATCAGCAAGACCTTCTACTGGCGGATCGGGTCGTACTACAACTGGGGCGAGCCGTGGTACGGCGGTTTCAAGGAGAGCATGCAGCAGTACCGGATCGACAATCAGGGGCTGTTCGACCGGAACTACATGCCGCACATGCTCGGCTGGTACCTCCTGACCGACAAGACCACGCTGCCGGAATTGGAGTGGATGCTGGCGCGGGCGGCTGGGTACAGCGCGGGCTTCGCGATGGTGGCACGCCCGCCGGCGTTGCGCGCCAATCCCCTCACGCCAGTCCTCCTCGATGCGATTCGTGAATGGGAAGCAGCTCGAACCAGCGGAGCCTTTGATAGTGCGCAGCGCGAGCGGCTCAAGGACCCCAAGAACGAATTCCACCTGGAGAAGACCGCGCCGGGGGCATGGACGCTGGCGCAGTACCTCCTCTCGCCGCTCTACCTGCGCACCAAGGTGGAGCGGCAACCCGGCGAGCCGACCGGCACGACATGGGAGCTGTCGCAGCCATGGGGTGAGCAGCGGCTGCAGTTTCGCCTCTCGCTGGCCGGCAAGGCGGTCACGGCGAAGAACTTCCGGCTGCAGATCGACCGCACCGTCGAGGTGGTGATTCCGGTGGAGCTGCAGGGTGGCGAGAGCCTGGTGTGTGACGGCTCGACGACCATTCGGGTCTATGACGCCGGTGGGCGGCTGAAGACGACGTTCACGTTGGCGGCACTCCCACCGATGGTGGCGCAGGGGGCGCACACGGTCACGCTCGATTCGGACTTTGGCGGCGACGAGCCGCCGAGGATCGAGGTGCAGTTCAAGGGGTTGGGGAAGGGGGAACCGATCCGCGCCCGGCCGTAGCGCTGGGTGCGCGGGTCGGGTCGAGTGCGTTATACCTTGCTTGAATGTCTGTGGTGACGATTCTACGAACCGAGGAGCAGCTGACGTGACGACGAGCACCCCACCAGCCCCACGCAGTGGCACGCCGAGCATTCGATGGTGGCACAAGTGGATCGGCATCACCATCGGTCTGGTGCTGTTCCTCTGGGTCGCGAGCGGCCTCGCCATGCTGGTGCCGCTTTCGCCCACGGTATGGGGCGCCGATCTGGTGGAGCCGACCCTGGACCTTGCCGGTGTTACCCTCACGCCGAGTCAGGCGGCGGCGATTGCGGTGCAGCAGCGCAGCGACTCCGGCCCACCGGCGGCCATTCGCTCCGTCGTGCTGCGCCCGCTGCTCGGCACCGGCGTCTATCTCGTGTCGCCGGCCGATGCGCCTCCCGTGATGGTGCATGCCGGCACCGGCGAGGTGATCACGATCGCCCCCGAGCACGCGCGGCGTATCGCGTCGGCGGCGATGTCAGGGCGCGCGCCCCTTGCCGTCGAGCGCATTGTCGTGGCGCCGATCGGCTATGAGGGGCGGCTCCCCGCCTATCGCATGCCGTTCGATGACCCGGCTGGCACGGTGGCGATCGTCGCCGAGGCGACGGGCGAACTGGCGCGGACGGAACTGCGGGACCGGCGCAAGATGCTGGTTGGGCATTACGTGCATGTCTTCGTCCCGCTCAAGCGGCTCCCGGGCGGGGACAGCACTCGCATTGCAGCGCTCGCCGGGACCGGAATTGTCGCCCTCCTCTCGATCTTCTCCGGCTACTGGCTGTCGTTACCGGGGCGGTTCCGGCGAGCGCGGCGGGGGTAGGGGCGGCACCCGGCGACCCAGAGCGGGGTCGCCGGGGCGCTTGGCCCGTGGACTACGCCTCGCGAGGGGGAACCACGCCGCTACCACACGCCAGCGGTCGACCCGGTAATCGTGCCGGTCCCGTTGGTGATCGTGAACGAGAACAGACCTTCCCACTTGCCATCGGGGCGATGATTGACGGAGGTCAACGTCAACACGCCGGTGCCCTCGGGTGTCCGCTGGTCGCTGTTCTCGACGTCGTTCTGGTCCACGGACAGGAAGATGTTCCACGACCTTGCCGTCGGGCGATTTGGCGTCTGGATTCGCGTGAAGGTTTGCCCGGCGACAAAGACGTGCGACGTCGGGACAAAGACCCCCACGAAGGCGCCGATGGTATCGTCGGCGGCCACATTGGAGATGAACGTGACCCAGTCGAGGCCAGGCTCGGAGGAGAGGCTGCGCTGGGACCCCGTATCTCCGTAGAAATAGTGGCCGTTGGCGGGGGTCTTGGTCCGGTCCCACGACCCGGTGATGGTGAAGTCCATGAAGGACGATGGATCGACGTTGATCACGGCCGTCGCGCGTGACAACACCACGCCCGCTGCGTCGGTGACTTGCAGGTGCAGCACGTCATTGCCCTTGTTGACTGCGGTGTAGTTGATCGACGGCACCATGGTGGTCACTTGACCGGCGGAGCCGATCGTGCCGGCCGACCCCGTGACATTCCAGACATACTTCACCCCGGCGGGCAGCGTCCCCACGACCGTCGCCGTGAAGCGCTGTTGATTGCCGCGGAAGAGCGCCACCGGGCTCGGCGAAATCGTCGAGCGCTGCAGGATCAACACCTGCACGGTGGCTTCGGCAACCTTCGGACGACGTCCCGGCACACTGATATCGACGACTGAAACGGACACGGTGATCGGCGCGGTCTGCTGCGTGCCCGGTGTGAGCACGACACTCGTGTCCTTGGTGGAGAGTGCGGCCGTCCCTTGCGCGTCGCTTGCCGACATCGTTCCGCTGGCACTGTTCTGGGTCCATTCGTACTCGTACGTCCCCGTCAGGTCGGCCGAGAGCGACGTGCTGAGCGTCAGGGGTTGTCCCGCGTCGCCCGTGGGGTCGGCTGGCAGGATGGTCACGCTCGACTTGCTGACCCGCACCGTCCACATCACTCCGCGGTCGGCTTCCTGGAGCGTGCTGAAGATCTTGCTCAGGGCACCATTTGGCCGGTACCCGGAGAACGGTGACGCGAGCTTTGCGACGAAAGCGTTCCCGGTCTGCAGCGATGCTTTCCAGTCAATCTTGTTCACTTGCCGAAGCGCGGCCGCGCTCGCCGTATCCAGCAACGAGGGTCCGGTATCCTTGTACGCGTCCTTGATGGTCCCTTGGTCGACCAGCATGTGCACGAGCTTCACGATCTGGGTCAGGGCCGCGACGTCGTCTGGAATCGCGGCCTTGGTGGCGGTGCCACTCCATGGCCAACCCACGAGCTTCTTCGTGTTCGGGCCGGCGGTCACCAGCCCGGGCGCCGTCGGCAACATCGACGAGAAGCCGCTTGCTTCGAGGAGCAGCGCGTACACCAGGTCGACATAATAGGTGTGCGCAAACAGCGCCTCGATCGTGGAATTCCAGCCTGCCAGGTGGGTCGCATACCGTGCCGCGCCGAAGAACGACGGAATGACGCCGTTGGCGCTGGGCCCAATGGCCACGACCTCGTAGACCGTGATCTCCGAGGCCCCATCGAGCGGCAGCGGCACGGGGCCCAGCGGAAACGGAGCGAACGGTATCGTGCTGGACAGGAGTGCGGCCAATCCCCACCGCGGTGAGGGCCGTCGGCTCGTCCAGGTCCAGCGGGCCCGCGAAGAGGCGCGCCGGGACGATATCGGTGGTGACGCCCCGCTCGGTCTTCTGCACTTCGTAGATATAGACCTTGACCGGGCGTCGGAATCGATTCGACAAGTCGATGCCGACAATCGTGCCGTCCTCGTGCACACCGACACCGCTCTGGTCCGCCTGCGGCGACACCGTCACCAACGGCGCGCTGTTCGGGCGCATTGCCAGGAGCGCCGGCTCGGCCTGCTCGTTCGGGAGGGGCACGAGCGCATCGAGGACAGTCGCGAGTGCGGCAGCAATCTGCGGATCGCCCTCGACGATGGCGAGCGGATTCGCCGCGATCTGCTGTGCGATGACGGCACCGAGCGCGTCCATCCGCGAGTCAGCCGACAGCCACGCCAGCACCTGCGATTTTACGTTGGCGGGAAGGAACGGACCGCCGAGGGCGAACCAGACCAGCGCCACCCCCGTCGAACGCGGCGTGATCTCGCTCGCGCCGGTCGCGGGATCGAGCATCCCGGCCAGGATGCCGTTGCCGGAGTCGTCGGTGGCAATCGCCAAGGTCGGCGCGATCGCGGAGACGCTGAGGGAGAAGCTCCCGGTCGCGGTGGGAGTCGCGAGCTGACCCATCACGCGCAGGCTGAGCGAGGTCGGGTTGATCGTCGATCCGGTCGGCAGCGACAGCGTCCCCGTCAGCTTCGGAAGCCCGGCTGGCGGCGAAGGGGGATTCGGGCCGGTGACGGAGTTGCCGCCGCTGCAGCCGATCAACGTCAGCGCGCTCGACGAAAGCACCGCAATGGCTTCTCGGCGTTTCATGCTGCACCGCCGGACATCAATTGGACGTGGAGCCGGATGATGGGGGTCATGGACGGCCCCCCGACACGGACTCGACTGCGTACCGGGACGACGATGATCATGCTTCCTCCGCTAAGGTGCTCCTGTAGCCATAGCGGAGGAATTCGCCGCCGAGTGCCACGCGGTATACTTCCCCCCATCCCCCATCACGGTGCCGCCCATGACGGCTACACGCGATTCGCCGCTCACCTCCGCCGAGGTGACCTCGCTGCTTGAGGCGCTGCGCCGCGGCGACCAGGTCGCCGGCGACCGGTTGTTGCCGCTGCTCTATCAGGTGCTGCACGACATGGCCTCGCGGATGATGCAGGGGGAACGCCCCGACCACACCCTCCAGCCGACCATCCTGCTCCACGACGCGTGGCTCAAGCTGACCGCCGACCGCTCCTCCCCATGGACCGACCGCGGACACTTCCTGGCCCTCGCTTCGCGGGCCATGCGTCGCCTGCTGGTCGATCACGCGCGGGCGCGGAACGCGGCGAAGCGTCGCGGCGACCTGGCCGTGCCGCTCGACGAGGAGATCGCGGGCCGGGCCGGCCCGGACCTCGTCGACGTCATCGCCCTCGATGCCGCGCTGGACGGCCTCGCCGTTGTACATGACCGGGCGCGCCGGGTGGTCGAGTTGCGCTACTTTGGCGGCCTCGAATGGCATGAGATCGCGCCGGTGCTGGGCGCCTCGGAGCGGACGGTGAAGCGCGACTGGGATTTTGCGCGGGCGTGGCTTCGGCAGCGACTCGACGGCCCCGTCGATGGACCTGACACGTCGGCCTCCCGAATTCCGCCTTCCACGGCATGACCGACGATTTCTGGCTGCGTGTGCGCGAGGCCTTCGATGCCGTGGCCGACGCACCGACCGCGCAGCGGGCCGAACTCCTTCGTGCGGCATCCGGTGGCGACGCGGCGGTGGAGCGCGAGACGCTGGCGCTGCTCTCGATCGATCCTGGGGCCTTCCTCGAGGGGCACGCGGTTTTTCCGGTCGACGCCGACCTGTTGCGCGCCCAGCTGACGGACGGGGCTGTCGTCGGCGGCTATCAGGTGACGCGGCTGCTCGGCCGCGGCGGGATGGGTGAGGTCTACGAGGGCGTGCGCGACAGCGCCGACTTCCACAAGCGCGTCGCCATCAAGGTGTTGCGCCCCGGCTCGATCTCCGCGGACGCGGTGCGACGCTTCGAACAGGAGCGTCGCATCCTGGCCGGCCTCGATCATCGCAACATCGCCACCCTGATCGATGGCGGGATGCTGCCGGACGGGCGGCCCTTCCTCGTGATGGAGTTGGTCGAAGGCGTCCGCATCACCGATTGGTGCACCCAGCAGGGCCTCTCCGTCGATGCCCGGCTGGTGCTCTTTCGGCAGATCTGTGGCGCGGTGAGCCACGCGCACCGCAATCTGGTCGTGCACCGCGACATCAAGCCGGGCAACATCCTGGTGACCCCCGATGGCACCGTCAAGCTGCTCGATTTCGGCATCGCCAAGGTGCTCGATGCCGATACGTCGGGCGGAAGCGATTCAACAGCGACTCGGGCCGGGGCCGCAGGGCTGACGCCGGAGTACGCCTCGCCCGAGCAGCTGACGGGCGGAGTGGTGACCACGGCCACCGACGTCTACGCGCTCGGGTTGCTGCTGTTCGAGATGCTCACCGGGGCGCGGCCATTCGCGACCGGTACCCAGCCGTTGCCGGAGCTCACGCGCCTGGTGCTCACCACCGATCCGCCGATGGCGAGCCGGGCGGTGCGCGGCACGACCCCCGGGCGGGATGTCGAGGCGATCCGCCGCGCACTCCGCGGGGACCTCGACGCGATCATGCTCAAGGCGCTGCGCACCGATCCGGGGGAGCGCTATCCCTCGGTGGACGCATTGGTCGCCGAGCTGCAGCGCCACGAGCGCGGTCTGCCGGTCGAGGCGATGCGCGGCCATCGGGGCTATCGACTCGGAAAATTCCTTCGCCGGCACCACCGCGCGCTGCTCGCGGCCACGGCGGTGGCGATCGCGGCGGTGAGCGGCGTCGTCAGCACCATTCGCCAATCGCGGCATACCCAGGTCGAGCGCGCGCGCGCCGAGGCGACCAATGCCTTCCTGGTCGAGATGCTGTCGTCGGTCGACCCGGCGGCTGCCGGGAAGGAAGTCGCGATGGTCGAGGTGCTCGACTCGGCGGCGGCCCACATCGGTCGCGACAGCGCGCTCGATCCCGGCGTGGAAGCCTCGCTCCGCTCGGCGATCGGGTTCAGCTATCGTGCGCTGGGGAAGTTCGCTGCCGCGACGCCGCACCTGCAGCGGGTGGTGGCGCTTCGGCAGCGATCGCCGGGCAATCCACTCCCGATCGCGATTGCTTATCGGGAATTGGGCCAGCTGCATGATGGCGCTGGGGAGTACCAGACGGCGGACTCGCTCTACCAACTCGCGATCGGCGTGTTGCCGGTCCGTGGCGATACCGGCGTCGCGACGGCAGCGACCGACCTGATGATGCAGCGCGCGCGCTTGCAGTCACTCCAGGGCGAGATGGCGGCAGCCGACAGCATCCTCACGCTGGTGGCCGCGCGGCAGGAGGCGCGATACGGCGCCGGGTCACTTGAATCGGCGAAGGCGCTGACGCAGTTGGGGGTGACGGTCGCGCAGGAGCAACACTTCCCTCGGGCGGAGGCGGTGACCCGCCGCGCACTCGCCATCTTCACGAAGCAGCTGCCACCGACCCACCCCGACATCGGCAAGACGCTCGGTCGTCTCGCCACCATTCTCGAGCAGTCCGGCAACCGCCCGGCCGCCGACCGTGCGTACCGCGAGTCGTTGGCATCGCTCGACGCCAGCCTCGGCGCCGACCATCCCGACGTCGCCTGGATCCGCGTCAACTACGCGGGCTTCCTGCTCGACGGCAGCGACTGGGACGGGGCCATCCGCGAGGCGGACGCACTGCTTCGCCAGCGCGGCGGCACGCTGCCGGACACCCACTTCGGGATCGGTGCGGCGCTGCAGCTCCGCGCGCTCGCCTACGCGGGCCGAGGCGACGACCGTGAGGCTATCGCCGGCCTGCGGGAATCCCTCGCGGTGCGGCGCACGGTGATGTCACCCGATCACTGGACCATCGGCAGCAGCGAGAGCCTTCTTGGCGAGGAGTTGGTCCACGTCGGTGCGCGCGCGGAGGGGATGCAGCTGTTGCGCGCCGGCTGCCAGCGGATCGCGCGGGCGCTGGGCCGAGAGAATCCGTCGACGCGGAAGGCGATGACCAGGCTGTCGGCAGCGGGTGGCAGTGGCTGTTGAGGGGCGAGGGCGGGGGAGTGCGTCCGCAGTGGCCGTACCATGGATCGTTGCTCGCCTCCTGGCGGCGGCATAAGCTTGTTCTGCCCGGCGCAACGCGCTCCGGGTCACTCGAACCCATGAAACCGCAATGATTCAGGACCTGCAGGGGAAGACCGCGGTGGTGACCGGTGGGAGCAAGGGGATCGGCTACGCGATTGCTGACGCGCTTGCCGCGGCGGGGTGCAATGTGATGATCTCCGCACGGCACGAGGACGAGGTCCAACACGCGGCGCGCACCATTTCCGACCGCCATCCGGGCACCGTGGTCGGGATGGTGTGCGATGTCCGCGAGCACGAGCAGGTGCGGCAGATGATGGCCGCCGCCGTGGCGCGATTCGGTGGACTGGACGTTCTGGTCAACAATGCGGGGGTCGGCAAGTTCGCCCCCATGGGCGAGTTGACCCCGACCGATTGGCACCAAGTGATCGAGACCAACCTGGACGGGGTCTTCTACTGTTGCCACGAGGCCATCCCGCACCTGCGCAAGCAAGACGACAGTTGGATCATCAACATCGCCTCCCTCGCCGGCAAGAACCCGTTCGCCGGCGGCGCCGCGTACAACGCCTCCAAGTTCGCCCTGGTGGGGTTCAGCGAGGCGCTGATGCTGGACGTGCGGCAGCTCGGCATTCGGGTCAACTACATCATGCCGGGGAGCGTGGCCACCCACTTCAACGACCACACCCCGAATGCGGACGACGCATGGAAGATCCAACCCGAGGACGTCGCCGAGCTCGTGATGACCTTGGTGCGGTTTCCGTCGCGCGCGCTGCCTTCACGCATCGAGATCAGGCCGACGAAGCCGCCGCGGAAGTGAAGCCGACGGTGGGCAAGCTCGCGGAGCGGGCGCAGTTCCACGCGCGACCGCTTGCTCCGGACGGCGATTGAGGCATTGAACCAAGGCTGGCTGAATCCAGCCCTCCTCAGCCCGGGCGACAGTGCAGCAATGCAATTTGATCGAAGGGCGGGACGCGAACCCAGGCGCTCTTGCGGAACTCGAAATACAGGTAGCGCATGAGACGCGAGCCGTTCGCAGCGATGGTCACCACGGACGCGGCCGCGGCTTGACCATCCTTAATCCTGATACTGTGGAGGAGCCACAACGGCTCCCCCGTTCTGGGGCGACATTCTGTGCCGCAGACCTCCGGGCATGTCAGAACTTGCCGCGACAAGATGGAATCCGTGGATCTCGGCCGGTAGACTCGAAGGATTGAGTCAGTCCTGAACACGCGCTCAATTTCGGTGATCAACGCCGTGGGCGCCTTTCCTGGTTCGTCCTGGGCAAGCGCTGCACCCGGTAAGGCGAGTGCCATCCCGAGCGTCACGGCGACAACAATGACGTTTGTCATGGTGTACTCCCAAGGAAATGCCGGATGGGCTCGGGGTCGAGGTAGGCTTACCCCCAGTGGATATACAGGAAGTTGGACTTTCTCGCCCGAAGGATGGGATATGAGGAAGTCGAAATTCTCCGACGCCCGGCTCGTCGCCCTGCTGCGGGCAGCCGAGGTCGGGATGCTACCGAGATCCGTATTCCTCGGCACCAGGCACCCCAACAACCCCACGGCGCACGAAAACGCCCCACCCGGCCTAAGGCCAAGTGGGGCAAGCATTTCGTTCATGGGCCCGGCGCGATTCGGGTCGCGGGCTCGTTGCCCCTGTCTGACTTGGATGGACTGTAGTCTATTGCGCTACACAGTACGCCACTGTATCATGGTCTCAGGAGGTATTCTATGAATGAGATCGACTTTGAAGTTCTGGCGACTGGAGGGAATCTCCATCCCGGGAATTACATCCGTGAGAGCATTCGCCCCGGGGCTTTCTTCTGCCGCGGCCAAGCTCGTCGGGATTGGGAGGCCTGCGCTCTCGAACTATGTCAACGGCCACGTTGGGACTACGCCAAGTATGGCAAGTCGCATCGAAGCCGCCTTTGGCGTCCCCGCGCGCAAACTGCTCGAAATGCAAGCGGCCTTTGACGCTGCAGCCCCCCCTGCCGAGGTTGCCACAAGTCTCGTTGCGCCCTACGTGCCTCCTCTGATTCAAGTTAAGGCTCGAGAGATCGAGGCTTGGGCCGACCGAAATATTGGATTTCGATCAAGACTCGCTGTGCTCTTGAGAACTCTGGTGCACTCCACGGGGAGGGAGCTTTCAAGGGTCGACTTTCCCGGGAATGATGACGCCGAGCGTCCTGGCTGGGACGGGGTGATCGAGGCCGGCGCGGCGACTCCATGGATTCCCATTGGATCATCCGGTTGGGAGTTTGGAACCGATAAGGCTGTTGACACGAAGGCGACCGCAGATATCGCGAAAGCGGAGCGAGCCACATCGAAAGGTGATCGAGCGAAGACGACCTTCGTGTTCGTTACGCCAAGAGAGTGGAAGGCCAAAGACAGGTGGCTTGCCGCGAATAGGGCTCGCGGGCAATGGAAAGATGTCATCGCCTACGACTCGTCCGATATTGAGCAGTGGCTGGAGCAGTCGATATCAGGGCAGATATGGATCGGGACTGAAATCGGACGGCCAGTAGAGGGCGTTCGGGCGCTTGATCGTTGCTGGAAGGATTGGTCGAGTGCTACGACCCCCCCCCTTCCGGGATCACTCTTCGACCCCGCAATTGCTTCTAGCCGTACCCTCGCGTCTTCGTTGACCCGAGCGCCGTTGGAGCCGGTGGTGCTCGCTGCCGATTCACCTGAAGAAGCACTGGCGTTCTTGGCTCAGTTTTTCAGCAGATCGGGCGAAGCCAATTGCGGTCCCCTGGGCGATCAGGTGCTAGTCTTCGATCGACCGGGCGTGCTGACGAAACTGAGCCTCGGTCGCAGGGATTTCATTGCCGTGACGGCTAGCAGGGAAGTCGAGCTTGAAATTGCGCCTCTCGCGGGAGAAATCCGTTCGATCGTAATCCGTCCACGCAATGCGGGTGGGCCGAAGCCTACGCTCGTTCTTGAGCCCCTCACCTCCGCAGCGTTCAGCGCAGCGCTCAGGGGGCCTGACTGGTCGCGTGACACGGTTACAGAGCTAGCGAGGAAGTCGGGCAGGTCCCTGACTATCTTACGCCGAACCCTGGCCATCCTGCCCACATTAAGGCAGCCGGAGTGGGCGCGGGATACGGAAATTCCTCGCCACCTGATTCCCTTTTGGATGGCAGGTACTTGGAGCTTCGATAACCAGGCCGATCGGGAACTGCTTCAAGCGTTGACGGGTGGCGTCTCCGCACAGGAGGTCGAGGTCCGCTGCCAGCGGCTGACGGCGATGGTGGATGCACCGATATGGTCGGTCAGGTGGAACTGCCGGCGGTGTTGTATCCAAGTTTGATTGTCTCTACGGCACCTCCCACGCCGTCGTAGCATCTGACCTGCGTCTCTTCTTCGATCTCGCCGCCGTGGTCTTGAGTGAGGACGACCCGGCACTCGACTTCCCTCCGGAGCAGCGGTGGCTTGCCGGTTTGTACGAGAAGCGGCGCAAGTACTCACCTGCTCTGCGGAAGGGCATTGCTGAATCGATCGTGCTGCTAGCGGTGCATGGAAAGGATCTCTTCTTCGACAGAACCGGCATAGCCTGTGAGCTCGAGGCCGGCCGCCTCGTTCGTCGTCTGCTCACCCCGATGGAGACAAGGGTCCTGCAGGCGAATGACCGCGACCTAATGGCATACGCTGAGGCCTCGCCAGAGGAATTTCTTTCGATCTTGGAGGCGGACCTTCTTCAGGATGAACCACAAATTTTCGGATTGCTAAAGGATGTCAGCGGCGCCCCATTCGGCGGTGGATGCACAAGGGCAGGGCTCCTTTGGGCACTTGAGGGTCTCAGTTGGAGTACACTGACGCTCGATCGAGCGGCAACCGTGCTGGCGAGGCTCTCATCAGTGGAGCTCAACGACAACTGGTCGAACAAGCCGTTCAATTCACTGGCGGCGATCTTCCGATCGTGGATGCCACAAACGGGAGCCGGACTTGACCATCGGCTAAGCCTGGCGAAGCAGCTTACCATCCGCTTTCCGTCCGTTATGTGGAAGGTATTTCTTGAGGAATTTGACGGTGGGCCCCGCAGCGGGAGTTATAGCCATAAGCCTCAATGGAGGAATGATGGCTACGGCTATGGCGAGCCGTTGAGGGAATGGGGCCCAGCCCTCGAATTCTGCCGTGAAGTCCTCGACCTAATGTTGGCATGGCGGAGGACTACTCTGCGAACATGCTCGGCGACCTTGTCAGTCGACTCCCCGCGATCGGCGACAAGGGTTACCAAGAAAGGATTTGGGGGCTGATTCTCAAATGGGCAGAGAATGCTCTTGAGGCGGACAAGGCTCATGTTCGAGAGAAGATCCGCTACGCGCACCTCACTCGGGGTGCAAGAAAGCGTCAGGCTACTCGAGGTCGTTCGAACGAGGAGCTGGCGGAGCAGGTCTACGATCTTCTTGCTCCCAGCAACCCGGTAGAGCGACACGAATGGCTCTTCCGGAGCTTTTGGGGTGCAAGAAACCTACGATCCGGACGGTGCCGATGTCGCCTATACCGAATGGCCGGCCCGAACGGAAGCGCTGCGGGTTGAGGCTCTTGCAGAGATCCATGCTGAGCAGGGGATCTTGGGAATCCTCCAGCTTGCTACCCGGGGGGAGACATCTGAGGTCATCGGTGAGCTGCTGATCAAGGCCGTTGTTCCGCCAGCCGGACATCTGGAACTAGTCGGCGAATTGATTGCCGAAATGATCAAGGGTGAGCTACCGGAGAGTGGGAGGGTGCTTGCGGGTGTGTTGGGGGAACTGGAAGTGAAGGGAGAGGTGAATTCATACCTCGAGACGGCAAGCCAAGGGCTTTTGGCCGAGGAGCAAGTGCGAGTTTTTCAAGCGGCCCCCTTTCAACAGTCAACTTGGCAAATGGTCGATGCGGCCGGATTGACCGAGCGCTATTGGGGGAACGTTGAGCCAAGGTGGATTCGAGGAGATGTGGAGCGTTCACGGATTGCGGCTGAGGGCCTTCTGGCCGCCCACCGTCCGCGCGCGGCATTCGCCGCAGTGTCCCTACTGATCGATCAGCTTGAGCCTCAATTGCTCGCCAGACTCCTTCGGGGAATCGTGGAGTCGAATGGGGAGCAAGGTCGCTATCGGGTCGAATCACACGACATTGAGAGAGCGTTCGAGGTGATTGAACCGGCCCCCGAAATGTCGGTCGAGGAGAAGGCAGCGCTTGAGCTGCTTCATCTCGAGACCCTGAGTGGGGCTGGGAGGGGTCGTGGAATAAGCCATCTCGAGAAATACCTAAGTTTGCATCCGGAGTTCTTCGCTGAGGTTGTTAGCTGGGTTTACCGCCGGGATGACCGTGCTTCAGAGGCAAGTGTCGACCAGCTGTCGGAGAAGCAGAGGGAGTCGCGTGGCAACATTGGCTATAGTCTGCTAAGTGCGATCAACCGTGTACCAGGGGTTGAGAAGGCAGATGATGAGGGAGATGAACATTTGGCCAAGTGGGTTCGCGCGGCAAGAGAGAGCAACAGTCAGCTCGGGCGGAGGGACGTGGGCGACCATTGCATTGGGGTCCTGCTTTGCCAAGTCTGCAACCGGTCCTGACGGCGTCTGGCCTCCAGAGCCCGTACGAAACGTCATGGAGGAGATCCAGTCCCTCGAAATGATGAACGGGGCTCGTATCGGCGCCTTCAATTCACGGGGAGTTGTGTGGCGTGGTAATGGAGGGGACCAGGAAAGAGCCTTGTCGAACAGGTACAGGCAGTGGGCAGATACAATCCGCTATTCTCACCCTTTTGTCGCATCAATGCTCTTGGAGAGGCTTGCGGAGGGCTATCAGCGGGATGCGAAACGGGAAGACATGCGTTCGGACATTGAACAGCGGCTGGAGTAGACTCAGGCCACATGTCCGCTTCTTGGTTCTCAGGTGGCTTGGCATGGCAGGCTGTTGTGGTGAGTCTAGGCAGAGCGACCCCCCACACGAAATTGCCCCACCTGGCGTAACGCCAAGTGGGGCAAGCATTTCGACTCATGGACCCGGCGCGATTCGAGCCGCAGTCAGGCAAGCCCGCGGAGCGCGGCGCAGCGCCACGCGGGACCACGCTTACCAGCCCGAACCCTTCTGGGAGGCCAGCAAATATCGGTCTGCCGGAAGCCACGCGACAATTCGTGGTACCACATGCCACCCCAGCACGGTCAGCGACCCAGCCGATGGCCGCTCATTCGGGCGGCATGTTGGCCCCCCCCCCATGATTTCATGGGTAGCCTATCTCCTTCCGCGACCCCGTTTGTTGCGTTTTTGGGGGGCGCGACTGGCGTTAGTTACGCGCGCCGCTCCAATTTCTCCAAAGGAAAGCACGACGCCTTGGCGTGGGGCGATCCAACCATCGTATTTCCACAATCGATATCCGTCTGGTTTTTCCTTCGGATCCAGCGGGTCGGCCTTTTCGCTCCCCCCGAGACCGAAGATGTGCAAGCTAGGATTGAGCTTGCCCTTGAAGCGAAAGGAGAGTTCGAATCCCTGCGTCGGCGTGTTCATCGAGAGCACCCATGGCATTCCCGTAGGATAGCACGTCGTCTCCTCAACGCGCATTCGAATGCGATCTGCTGGTGTGGATTCCGGCGGTATGTCGAATGTGACGTTCCGAACTAGCATTTCCTCGGTGTCAGCCCGCTCGGCCGTGGCCAGGCAGTCCACGCCACCTATTTCTAGTTTCGTTACCTCGCTCTTGTGCTTCCCATCGGATTTCGGATGCGCCCCGAGTTTGCCCAGCTTGATCGTTTGGGTGTGAGTTGTAGTCCTGCCGGAATTGTTCACAAAAGTTAACTCGAAGGACTTCTTGAGCTGGTACATGCCGCACTCCACAGGGAGTTCCACCAGTTCGATGTCGTAGCGGTACCCCGTTCGCCAGACAGTTGAACCCTCGCGCAGCTTCTGAAGACTGTGGAGCAGGTCGCCGATCTCCCTCGGCAGCCCGGCCGAAGGCAGCAGCGCTGTCTGTGCGGCTAGCTCGATTCGCTGGATCGTCCTCTGCGAATAGTTTGCGAGCACGCTTGGGTCGGTCGCACTTTCGACGATGCCGAACCTTCTTAGGCGAGCCTCAACATGGTTCTTAAACATCGAAGTCTCGGTCAGAAATAGCCCGATCCCGGAAATGCTCAGGCCGTCGAGTACGTATCGGAGGAAGGGCAGCACGAAATATCCGCGTTCTCCCACTGGGAATAGGTGGGATGCTTGGTCCAACCCTAGTTGCGCCATGATACACGCCAGCACGAGCACTAAGGCGCCGACTCGGATGCGGGAAGTTTCCGTTGCTTCGCTCTCAGGAATCTGGACCTTGTCGTGATTTGATGATCCCAAGGCAAACACTCCGTTCGGCGCTCGTTTGAGGGGTGACTGACTGAGGGCGTGGCAGTGACAGGATGCAGTGGAACCCGCGCGTTACCCTTTCCCAGCTGCTTCGGGCCGCCTATATCGCGCTCGCCGAATGCCAGTGTAAGATGTTTGTTGGCAATGGTTTGCATTGTTTCTTGTCGACGGGGGTTGCCTTGGGATGGAACTTTCGAGACATTTAATGCGTTGATCTCGCTACGCCGATGGCCCTCGGCATTGCCGGCCGTGACCTTTGGCAACTGACTCACTCGGTAATCTGGAGCGCCAGAATGACTGGAGACTGGAACTAGAGCCTGAATTCCTCCTACAGGCGACCGTTGGTCAAGGCCGCAGGGCGCACATCCGTGTGATGGGGTGGCCGTCACCCCGGCCGGGGGCGCTCTTCTGCGCTCACGCTTCCACATCGTACCAGCGCAACGGCGCTCACGGTTTGATGCCTCTCAAGTCCGGCAATATTCCCGCACCGGCCGATCAACTTCGTTCCCGCAAGCATGTCCCCATCAGGCGGTTGCTTCACTCGTCTGCCCGGTGAGTGGTGCCGATTCCGCTCTATGGCCCATTTGTCTGATCAATCCGCCACAAGATCCTATTTAGCAATCCGTACTCCGGTACGGAAGGTGTGCCCGGTATTCCTTCACTGGCTTCACCCCACCGCCCATCCCTCCGACAGCACCTCCGCCTGCTCCAGCACCGTCCTCGTCGCCTGCTCCTGCTTGTCCGGTGGGTAGCCGTACTTCCGAAGGATTCGCTTCACCAGCACTCGCAGCTGCGCTATGCACGTTCTCCCGCATGGTCCAGTCAATCGAAACGTTGGCCTTGACGGTCTTCACCAGCTCCCGAGCGATCACCCGCAATTGATCGTCGCCCAGCACCTTCACCGCGGAGTCGTTGGTCTCCAGCGCGTCGTAGAAGGCCAGCTCGTCATCGTTCAGCCCGAGCTCTTCCCCCGCTTGCCCGCGTCCCGCATCTCCTTGGCCAACCGGATCAATTCCTCGATCACCTAGGCCGTCTCGATTGCCCTGTTCTGGTACCGGCGGATCGACTGCTCCAGCAGGTCCGCGAAGGACTTCGCCTGCACGACGTTGTGCTTGCGCCGGGTGCGGATCTCCCCCTTCAGGAGCTTCTGCAGGAGTTCTACCGCGAGGTTCCGCTGCGGCATTCCCTGAACCTCGGCGAGGAACTCGTCGGAGAGAATCGAGATGTCCGGCTTCTTGAGCCCGGCTGCCGCGAAGATGTCGATGACTTCGTCCGAGGCGACCGCCCGGGAGATAATCTGCCGGATGGCGTGGTTCATCTCCTCGTCAGTCTTCTTCTCGTCGGGGACGTTCTTGGCCAGTGCCGCTCGGACCGCCTGAAAGAACCCGACGTCGTCACGAATGCGGAGTGCTTCGGCGTGGGGTACCGCCAAGGCAAAGGCTTGGGAGAGCTCCGTCACGGCCCCTAGCACGCGCGCTTTGCCGTCCTCCTGCGCCAGGATGTGCTGCTGGGCCACAGGGAGGAGGCTGACCCGCTCCTGAGCCGTCCCAGTGGTCCACTTGGCCCAATCGAGCCCGTGGAAGAGCCCCAGGCAGACCTCGTACTTCTCCAGCATCACCGCGACCGCCTCGGCCTGGTCAATCGCCGTGGCGCCCTTGCCCCCGGCCTCGGTATACGTGGTCAGCGCGCGCTTCAGCTGGTCTGCCAAGCCCAGATAGTCGACCACCAAGCCACCCGGCTTGTCCTTGAAGACACGGTTCACCCGGGCAATCGCCTGCATGAGCCCGTGGCCCTGCATCGGCTTGTCGACGTACATCGTGTGCAGGCACGGCGCGTCGAAGCCGGTGAGCCACATGTCGCGGACGATGACGATTCGGAACGGGTCACTTGCCTTCGAGAAGCGCTTGGCGAGCACCTCGCGCCGCGCCTTGCTCCGGATATGGGGCTGCCAGTCGAGTGGGTCCGTAGCAGAGCCGGTCATGACGACCTTCAACACGCCCTGCTCGTCACCCTCGCCGTGCCACTCCGGCCGTAGCGCGACCAGCTCCTTGTAGAGCTCCACCGCGATCCGGCGGCTCATCGCCACGATCATCGCCTTGCCGTCAATGACGGCGAGCCGAGCCTCGAAGTGCTCGACGATGTCCTTTGCAATCAGCTTGATCCGGTGCTCTGAACCGACCACCGCCTCCAGCTGGGCCCAGCGCGTCTTGAGCTGCTCCTTCCGGTCGCCCTCCTCTCCTTCGGTCACTTCCTCGAAGGCGGGGTCGATCGCGGGGCGCTCTTCCGCTCGCAATTCCAGCTTGGCCAGCCGCCCCTCGTAGTAGATCGGGACGGTGGCACCGTCGTGGACGGCCCGCTGGATGTCGTACACGGCGATGTAGTCGCCAAAGACTGCCCGGGTATTGGCGTCAGCCTTCTCGATCGGGGTCCCGGTGAAGCCGATGAAAGAGGCTTGGGGCAGGGCGTCGCGCATGTGCCGAGCGAAGCCGTCCACGAAGTCGTACTGGCTCCGGTGGGCCTCGTCGGCGATCACGACGATGTTCCGGCGGTCCGAGAGGATGGGGTGCCGATCCCCCTTCTCCTCGGGGAAGAATTTCTGGATCGTGGTGAAGACCACGCCCCCCGACGCCACCGTGAGCTTGGCGCGCAGGTCTGCCCGGTCAGCCGCCTGCACAGGTGCTTGACGCAGCAGCTCGCGACAATGCGAGAACGTTGTGAAGAGCTGGTCGTCGAGGTCGTTCCGGTCGGTCAGGACCACGATCGTTGGGTTCGCCATGGCCGGATTGAGGATCACGCGTCCGGCGTAGAACGCCATCGAGAGCGACTTCCCCGATCCTTGGGTGTGCCAGACTACCCCGACGCGCTGGTCGCCCGGGTCGCCGCCGTGGCGACGTCCTGCCTCGTAGTGCGCTCGCGGCTCGGCCACCCTGTGCAGGGCGACGGCCTGCGCGGCCCGGAGGGTCTCCTCTACGGCCACGTTGACGGCGTGGAACTGGTGGTAGCCCGCGATTTTCTTGACCACCGACCCGCCACCCGTGTCGCCGGTCGAATCCTCGAAGACGATGAAGTACCGGAGCAAGTCGAGGAATCGGCGTGGCTCGAACACTCCCTCCAGCAATACCTTCAGCTCCAGAATCTCGGCGCCTGCTTCTTCGCGTCCAGCGATGGTCCGCCAGGGCTTGAACCACTCGCGTCCGGCGCCAAGGGAGCCGATCCGCGCCGACATGCCGTCGGAGACCACGAGGACGGCGTTTGAATTGAAGAGGGCAGGGATCTGGGCCTGATAGGTCTGCAGCTGCTGGTGGGCCGTCCAGATCGTTGCATTCTCGTCAGCGGCGTTCTTTAGCTCGATGACGGAAATGGGGAGGCCGTTGAGGAAGAGCACCACGTCGGGGCGGCGGTTGTACGGCCCTTCGACGATGGTGAACTGGTTGACGGCGACCCAGTCGTTCTGCTTCGGATCGTCGAAGTCAATGACCCGGGCCAGTTCCCCAGCTTACCACGTCATGGAAGCCGGGGTCGGTCCGTTCGGCCGCGGGTTCGCCGACGGCGATCTCGGGGCCGTGGAGCACGGTGTAGCCGAGCCCTCGGAGCCAGGCGAGGGCGGCTTCTTCGACGTGGGATTCCGTAAACTGCGCGGTCAGTGGAAGTGCTCCTTCAGGTACTGACTCATCTCGCTCACGAGGAGCTCAATGGAAGAGTTGCCGCTTCGGACATAGAACTTCTCCGAGGGCGTACCGTTCTTGTCGCGTACTTCGATGACGAGCGGCTGGGTGGCAGGTTGTATGTCGACCTGGCAGACGTGCTGGTCCTCCACCTCGTGAAAACGGACCTTCACCTTGCTGGACGCAAAGGCGGCATTCAGGCGGCTGTTGAGGAGGTTCCTCAGGTGGAGCTCAAAATGGTCACTGTCCGGTTCCGCGAGCGTGCGAAGATCGGGCCCAAGCCCGGCTACGGTACCGTCGTCCGACACTCCGATCAACAGCGTACCACCCTGCGCGTTGGCGAAGGCGGCCACCGTCTTCACGATGACTTCTTCAAGCGTCTTGTTGACATTGCCGGTTGACGTATCCGTTCTCAGCGTCGCCTTGAATTCCAGCTGGTCACTCTCCCCTTCCTCGATTAGGTCCTCGATCGTCGCGGGCGAGGTGGAGGACGTGGTCTCAGTCAAGTCTGAGAGATACGTGTTGATTCCCGAGGCGAGTCGGCCGCGCCGCACCTGAAGAAAGTCCTCATATCGCTCGATCGTCCAAAGGTCAGGATCCTCGGGAATGCACTGGAGGTCCAACGCCGCCGGGTAGTGTGCTTTCACTTCCGCAAGGTAGGTCTCAGGGAACGCAGCGGACTTCTGACGATTGGCCACCTGGGTCAACAGGGCGCGGTTCGTGAATTCCTGCGCAAGCACGTACTTAATGCGGTTGTCCCTGTCGTACCCTGCCTCCTTGAGCTTCGAGAATGGGAAGATGTGGTCGAGCTCAAGTTGATATTTCTTCCCCATATTCTTCCGCAAGGAGACGCCAGTCGTCAGACGGACAGCGTTCCTGCTCTTTAGATACCATCGCATCATGGAAAGAGGGGATGCTGCGTTCCGTGTCCGATGAACTCGACTGTGGTGACTTCCGAGTGGCGTTCCTCCGCAATACTTGCAGGAGATCGTCAAAAGGTTGGGCGGACTCTGTGAGCATCCGGAGGTCGCGGTCAGGAGTTTCTGCGGGGAGCTGGCTGATGTATCTGGTCCGAATCTGGGAGTAGTAGAACCACTTGATCATTTTGCGGGCTTCGAAGTCGCTCGGGTGCTTGCCCTGCTTGTCGAAACAAAACACGATGAGGGGGACGAGCGCGTAGACCGACGCAATCTCGTCCACATGGTCGACGTAGGCCCGAGAACGAAGGAGGTTGATGACGTAGTCCAGCACCTGCGTGTCGAGCCTTTGCCACGCGCTCTGGAGTGCAGCCTTGTTCTCCTCCCCATGCAACTTCCGCATGTCCGAGCCCATGTGGTGCACGCACCCCAAGAGCACGTAGACCATGAAGTCGAGCCTAAAGCCGAAGCCTTCCTGCTCCAGGTGGGCGAGCTTCGCCTTGAGTAGGTCCCTAGCTTGAGGCCAGTACCCAGAGATCTGTGCGAGCGCCAACTCG